>JANMAY010000182.1:0-10021 GCA_031360095.1 Gemmatimonadaceae bacterium | reverse complement strand
TAAAAGGAAGGGCGACGGGCCGCTCCACAAGAGGCAGCGCCCAGCGGAATCTCGACACCGCCCTGCTGCGTTGCTCCGGTTTACAGGGAAACACCGCGGCGCCAGTATCTATGCTCCTCGAGCAGTGAAGGCCAGATGCGTGGACTCATGATGGACTCGCCGTTGACGCTCGCGGCTTTGCTTCGCCACACCGAGAGCCTCCATGGCGCACGCGAAATCGTGAGCCGTCGCGACGACCGATCCCTCCATCGCTACACCTACCGCGACTGCCTCACCCGCGCCCGCCAGCTCGGCGCCGCGCTCCGCGCACTCGGTCTTCGCGATGGCGATCGCGTTGCCACCTTTGCCTGGAACAACTACCGGCACCTCGAGGCCTACTTTGGTATTTCGGCATCCGGGTTCGTACTGCACACGCTCAATCTGCGACTTCATCCGGACGACCTCGCATACATCGCCACCGACGCCGGCGACCGGGTGGCGATCGTGGACGAAGTGCTGTGGCCCCTATTCGAGAAATTTGCCGAGCGTGCGCCATTCGAGCATGTCATCGTGCTCTCGGAGAACGGCAGTGTGCCAGCGACAACACTGAACTACGAATCGCTCATCGCGGCGCACGACGCAGATCCGTTTCCCGATCTTGCCGACGAACGCGCCGCTGCCGCGATGTGCTACACGTCGGGCACCACGGGAAAGCCGAAGGGCGTGGTCTACTCGCACCGCTCCCTGGTCCTGCACTCACTCGGGACCATCATTCCCGACATTATCGATCTCTCCCGCACGGACACCGTACTTCCCGTCGTGCCGATGTTTCACGCCAACGCGTGGGGAGTTCCCTACTCGGCGGCGCTCGTCGGCGCGCGCCAAGTGCTTCCGGGAAAGTTTCTCGACGCGGCCAGTCTCGTGGAGCTTTTAGCGGGTGAGCGTGTCACGTTCACCTGCGGCGTGCCGACCATTTGGCTCGCCATTCTCGATTACCTCGACGCGCACAAGGGCGAGTACGATCTGAGCGCGCTCAAGACGATGACGATCGGCGGTTCAGCCGCGCCGGAGTCGCTCATCCGCGCCTTCGACGAGCGACATGGCCTGCGGGTGCTGCAGGGGTGGGGAATGACGGAGACCTCGCCCGTTGCCTCGTTCACGTCCGATCGCTCTGACATGACGGACGCGACGCCGGCCGAACGACACCGCTACCGCGCGACGCAGGGGCAGCCGCTGCCATTGATCGAAATACGGGCGCGCAACGACGGAGGACTCGTCCCGTGGGATGGTGCTACCATGGGTGAGCTCGAGGTGCGGGGCCCGTGGGTCGCGAACGGCTATTACGGCGTCACTGGTGATTGCGGAGTCACGGACGACGGCTGGTTCCGCACCGGCGACATCGTAACCATCGGACCAAACGCAGAGCTGATTATTCAAGATCGGAGCAAGGATCTCGTGAAATCCGGCGGCGAGTGGATCAGCTCCGTGCTCCTGGAGAATGCGCTGATGGCGCATCCGCACGTGGCGGAAGCGGCCGTCATCGCCATCGCGCACCCGCAGTGGGTGGAGCGGCCGCTCGCGGTGATCGTTCCGAGAGCGCAGACGACGCCCGACGTCGATTCTCTGCGCGCACAACTCAGCGATCAATTCCCCAAGTGGTGGATCCCCGACGCATTCGTGTTCGCCGACGCGCTGCCGCGCACGGCGACCGGAAAGGTGCGGAAGCTGGAGTTGCGGGAGACGCATCGGGCGCACTACGGGGGTGTGTAGTACGGATGCGGGTGGCGGCCCTCTACGACATCCACGGCAACCTCCCTGCGCTCGAGGCAGTGCTGGACGAGCGCTATGATGTCGAGACGGCGGCCGAACGAATCCGAACCACGAACTTTCCGACGGCAGAGGAGTTTGCTTCGGTGGACGTGCTGCATCCTCCCACGGAAGCGGCAATGTTGGACGTATACGCAAAGTCAGAACTGAAGTAGTAATCACCACATACCGAAGAAAATGAGCTCCACCAGACTCGAAGCGTTCAGCGACGGCGTGCTCGCCATCATCATCACGATCATGGTGCTGGAGCTCCGAGTTCCGCACGGCTCGGAGTGGACAGACCTCGTCGGCCTGTGGCCAGTGTTCCTCAGCTACGTGCTGAGCTTCGTAAACCTTGGCATCTATTGGAACAACCACCATCACATGCTGCACGTAACGCGTCACGTCACGGGTGGGATCCTCTGGGCCAATCTGCACCTCCTCTTTTGGCTCTCGCTCATTCCGTTCACGACAGGCTGGATGGGAGAAAATCATTTTGCCCCGATCCCGACGTCGGTGTATGGCGTGAATCTGCTGCTCGCCGCCATTGCCTACTTTACGCTTCAGCGGGCCATCGTGAGGAGCCAAGGACCGGATTCGGCCCTCCAACGCGCCATCGGTGACGACTGGAAGGGAAAGGTCTCACCAATGCTGTACGCGATCGGCATTCCGGCAGCGTTTGTTCACCAGGCCATCGCTGGCGCGCTCTATACCGCCGTCGCGCTCATGTGGCTCTTGCCGGACAAGCGCATCGAGCACATGATCGCCGTTCGCCATCCAACCGAGAACACCCCATGACAAACTGCTATGCACATGCATCCCTTGTGTAGGTTGGCGTTAGCGGCACTATGCATCGCTACCATTGGTTGCGCCGCCACTTCACATGCCCCCGCGCTCGGGAGCGAACAAGCCGCGGACGCAACGATCGCGCAGGTCTACTTTTGGCGCGCACAACCTGGAAAGTTCGCGGAGTACAGTCGGTACATTCGCGACGTGGCGGAACCGATCGACCGGGAGGCGCAACGCGCTGGGGCGTTTCTGACCGTGACGACGTACGCCGCGAACGACACGACCGTTCCCTGGACGCATATGCGGGTGTTCCTGCTGCGCGACTCCACGCAATTGCGCGGACTCGCCGATGCGCTCAGTGCCGCTGGTGCGCGCGTGGAGCCGGACAGTAGCCGCCGGCGACAGCGGGGCGAGTACTCAGCGACGCTTCGCGTGCGGGTCGGCGCGACGGTGGCGGACATTGTGAGATAGAGCCGCCACTATCCACAACTGACCATGCAATTCGAGATCTCCGAACAGCCTGAGTCGGCTCTCGCGCGATACGCCGAGGTCTCCATTGCATTCCAAGTGACGCATGTGCTCGACGTCCATGCTGTCGATGGCGGGATGGATGGTCTGACGCTGCGTGAACGGGCTATCGCCGCTCCGTACGTGAAGGACTACGATGCGCTCGGGCACGGTCCGAGCACCTGGGCGGCGACATTCGACGTCAGCGGCTGGCTGTTCTTTGCCGCAACGATCGGCGAGCGGTGGGCGGGCGCGGCAGCGGTGGCGCCACCGACGTCTGCTGCAGAGCTGCTTGGAACGGACCACTCGTGCGCCGTGCTGTGGGATTTGCGTGTGGCCCCGGAATGTCGCGGCCAAGGAATTGGCTATGCACTTTTTCAGCGTGCCGTGCTCTGGTCGCGTGCACGCGCCGCCGACTGGCTGGTGGCTGAGACGCAGACGACGAATGTGCCGGCCTGCCGGTTCTATCGGCGGGTGGGCTGTGAGCTGGGTGCGCTCGATCGATTCGCGTATCCGTCGCTGCCTCACGAGAGCAAGCTCGCATGGTATCGCGGTCTGACGTCCGCCGCGCGCGTCGTGTAGCGTCGCCCTCATACACACGGAAGCTGCCCTCGGCATGCCGATTGCCCTCATCGGCTTCACCTTTTCCGGAGGTACGCGTGGCGAAACAAACCCGCTCCAAGGCAGCATCCAGCGCATCCAGCACGCTGAAGAGCCGTAGCACGTCGCCGAAGTCGAAGAGCGCCGCGGGCAGCGCGCTCGCGCAACGCAAGACGAACAAGAAGACGTCGCCCGCCGCTGCGAAGGAAGCGTCGAAGACGCTTCGCGATGGGCGCACAAGCGCGACGTCGAAATCAGGTGCGGGCAGCGCGCTCTCGCAGGCGTCTCGAAAGCGGTAGGCCGCGCGAGAGCCGCCGGCGCCAACGAGAGAAATGAGCTTCACCTACACTCACGATTTCATCATCAGCGCACCGGTGGATCGCGTGTTTCGCGCGCTTGTGGAGCCCTCGGAGCTCACGCAGTGGTTCGCCGAGGAGGCGCAGATAGAGCCGAGGGTTGGCGGCGTGTACCGTTTTTGGGGCCGCCACACCCTGGGCACTCCGGCGCACGATGCGGCGCGCCAAACCATCACGCACTTTCAGCCCAGGGCGACGCTCGGCTACTCCTGGCCAATTCACGACGTCGACACCGACGTCATGCTTGCGCTCGCACCTGCTGACAGGGGAACGACGCTCTCGCTCGCGCACCACGTGACAGGCGACTTGAAGGTGCCGCACGCGAAGGAGCTGATCGACGACCACTGGCGGCTCGCCATCGGCAACCTGTCGTCGCATCTGGCCGGCGGACAGGTGATGCTGCCGGACTACTTCGCCTCCCTGCCCCTGCCATTTACCCCACGCGATTCTTGAGAATCTTCACGAATGAGCGTCCGCGCAACTCATCCACGGACAATCCGGTCATCGCCACCGCGTCGTCTTCGGTGATAGCGGCCGAGTTCACCCCGCGCAGAAAGAAATTGAGGAGGCCCTGGCCGGTGGCGGCGTCGTCGAACACGTCACCCACGAGTGTCGCCTGCGCGGCCTTGCTCACGAAGTTGCTCAGGCGCGCCGCGGCCGCGTCGATGCCGTCGAGGAAAAACGCATACAACGCTGCATAGCGCGTCACGAGCTGCGCTGGGTGGAGATCCCATCCCTGATAGAATCCGCCAACGAGCGAGTGCGTGATGTCATCGAAGTGGAGTTTCCACGCCGCGTGGACGCTCGCGCGATTGTCCGCGACCTGCGATGCCGTCAATGATGCACCACGATGAATCGGAACTGGCATCACCGTGGTCGATCCATCGGAGAGCCAGACGCCCGTGCCTGCGAGCGACACCTGCATCACGTGCTTGGCAAAATCACACGCTGGATGACGCATGCGCTGATGCGCAGCGGTGATGTTCACGCCAGCGGTGTAGTCGTACGTGCCGAAGTGCGCGCCCGTCAGCCGCCCGCCGGACACCGCAGGAATACGCGGCAGCAGCGAACGTCCCTCGGCGTCGAGAATGATCTGTGGCGTCTCGACCATCACCTCGAATTTGAGCGTGCCTTCGCTCAGCCCGAGCGTGCGCTCCAATCGCACGAGCTCCCGGACGATGAAGGCGACCTGCTCCAGAATGACGACCTTAGGAACAGTGACGACGAAGTTCTCCGGCAGCCCGCCCGCGCGCTGCACGAGCTCCGTCAGAACAATCTCCAGCGTCCGGGTGGCGCGTGCGCGCAACTCTTCGTTCAGCGGCTTGATGCGCAGTCCAATGAACGGCGGCAGCGTTCCCGCGCGCATGCCCTCCGCGAGCGACTCCGCGACAGCCACGCAGTGTCCATCCTCCTCCGCATCGGGGCGATTGCCATACCCGTCCTCGAAGTCGATTCGAAAATCTTCCACCGGCTCGCGCTTCAGTTTCTCCAGCACGCGCGCGTGAATCGTCGCGAGCGCCGGGTGATTGCTGATCCCGACGGCGCTGCCGAGTGTCTGCGCATCAGGCGCGTATTCGTCGAGGGCACGAAGGGCGACGTCCCCCAGCTTGCGCGCCATATCGTGCTTGAAGAGCTGGGCACCGCCATACACGGTGTGCACCGGCTGCCTGGCACCGGCTTCGCCAGGATACCGCTTTGCGAACTCGAGATTGGCTGCTCGGAGAGCGTCGCCGTCAGTTGGTATTGTCATCATCCGTTGTAGATCTTCCCGCTCTTGGCGCGGTACCGCTCGAGCACCGCTTGTGCTTCGGCGCGTAGCACATTGCGCACAATCGAGACGCCGCGGTCTTCCAGATACGTGTACGACGCTGGAAACACCGGCCCTTCCTCGAAGTTGAGTCGGGACGCGTCTTCGCGACTGGCGCCATAGACGACGCGCTTGACCCCGCTCCACAGCGTGCCGCCGAGGCACATCGCGCACGGCTCGCACGAGGTGAAGAGCTCGTGCACCGGCATGCCGGGCGCGCCGAGCGTGAAGTTGCCAACGCGCTGCTGCGCCATCATGAACGCCATCATCTCGCCGTGGAGGGTGCAGTTGTTGAGTCGCACGACGCTGTTCATGCCCACGGCGACAAGCTTGCCAGACTCCGCTTCAAAGATGGCTGCGCCAAAGGGACCGCCCGTTTCGCGTTCGACGTTCTCGGATGAGATGGCAATGGCCAGGCGCATCTTGTCGTCGTCGGAGCGGTACGTCCGCTCCCAGTCGACTGTCTCGGCAACCCAGGTGGGGTAGTCCACATGTACTTCGATCATGAGCGAGAAACTATTCGCAGACTGGGGCGCGCGCAGGGGCCAGCGCGATTCGAGTCAATCGCAACAGGGCCCGCGCGATTTGAGTCGAGCGCACCCTGGTCATCATCTCGAGAGGGCGCGCGAGCGAAGTGCCGAGCCACCCGGTTGTCCTGCAGAGCGAAGCCGAGATGAGGGACCTGCGCGTTTCACTGTGGGGGAGGAAGCGGGCGTTCCTGGAGACGGTGTCTGAGCGCGCCCCGGGCCGAAGGGCCGGGGCGACATCGCGAAGTCCCGCCGTCGGAAGGAATGCCCGCGACCGAGCCGCGCGATGAAGCAGAGTGCAGTTCCCCGCACACCGCACGCCGCGCGAGTGACAAGCTGTTGACTCGAAACGAGCCGCGCGTTCTCATTCCCACACCGTAGCCAGGACACGAAGACATGCCCGCAGTCGGCAGCAGCGTCGCACGAAAGGATGGGATCGGCAAAGCCACCGGCGACACGAAGTACGCCGATGATCTCACCTTTCCCGGAATGCTTCACGGTCGGACCATCCGATCGACGATTCCGCGCGGGCGTATTGCCAACATCACGCTCGACTTCGACACCACCGGCTTCACGATCGTGGACTACCGTGACATTCCCGCCGCAGGGCGCAATGTGGTCGCACTCATCGAGGACGATCAGCCATTCCTGGTCGAGCGTGACGTACTCCACCTCGCCGAGCCAATCCTCCTTCTCGCACACGAGGACCGCGAAGCGCTCCTCGCGGCCAACGTCGAGATCGAATACGAAGTCGCACCGCCCGAGCTCGACTTCGAGCATTCCGAGATCGTTCTCAAGCGGCTCGACATCAACAAGGGCAATCTCGACGCTGGGTTCCTCGAAGCGGACATCATCGTCGAAGGCACCTACCGAACCGGGCATCAGGAGCACGTCTACATCGAGCCGAACGGGGTGATCGCAATTCCTGAAAACGGTGGGATCGCGGTGCACGGCTCCATCCAATGCCCCTTCTATGTAGTGAAAGCGCTCAAGAGTCTGCTCGGCAAGGACGCATACGTCCGCGTGGTGCAAACCGAGACGGGTGGAGGCTTTGGCGGAAAGGAGGAGTATCCGTCGATGATCGCCGGCCACGCCACGCTTCTCGCGCTGAAATCGGGTCGCCCGGTGAAGATCATCTACGATCGCACCGAAGACATGATCGCCACGACCAAGCGCCACCCGTCGATCGTACGTCACCGCACGGGTGTCACCAAAGAGGGCCGGCTCACCGCGATGGAGGTGGACTTCATCATCGATGCGGGTGCCTACATCACGCTGAGTCCCGTCGTGCTGTCGCGCGGCGGCATCCACGCAGCAGGCCCATACCGGTGCGACAACATCCACATTCGCGGTCGCGCTACTTTCACCAACACGCCGCCCAACGGTGCGTTTCGCGGTTTCGGCGCACCACAGACGCAGTTCGCCACCGAAGCGCACATGGAACGCATCGCCGAGCAGATCGGCATGGATCCCGTGACGCTGCGTGAGCGAAACGCTTTACAGCCAGGCGATACCACTGCCACAGGCCAGACGCTGACCGGCGATTGCAGCGCGCTCGCCGTACTGCGCGAGGCCGTACAGCGCTCGGACTTCGTGCGCAAACGCGCCGAGTACGCTGGCACCGATCGTGGAATCGGGTTGGCGCTGTTTTTCCATGGCGCGGGATTCACCGGTTCGGGCGAGCTGCGCCTCGCATCGAAAGCAAAGCTGGCACTCACACCGACCGGCGTGCGCATCCTGGTGTCGAGCACGGAGATCGGCCAGGGTACGCGCACCATGCACGCCCAGATCGTCGCGGATTCGCTCGGCATTCCGTATGAAGACGTGGAAGTACAGCAGCCGGACACGCAGCTTGTGCCGGACAGCGGCCCGACCGTCGCATCGCGCACGTGCATGGTCGTCGGCAAGATTCTTCAGCGCTGCGCCGAGGAAATGAAGGAAAAGCTCGGGCTGCTGTCACCGGCAGAGTACTACGCTCAATACGGTCCGCTCGAGATTCTCAAGGAGCACGAGCCGCCCGCGTGGATCCAGTGGAACGACGACACCTACAGCGGCGACGCGTACGCCACGTACGCATGGGGCTGCGATGTGGCCGAGGTGGAGATCGACCGCGATACCTATGAAGTGCGTCCGATTCGCGTGACGGCGGTGCAGGAGGTTGGGAAAGCCATTCATCCGGCGCTCGCCCGCGGTCAAATCGAAGGCGGAACGGCGCAGGGACTGGGCTTCGCGCTGCTCGAGAAGGTGGTGATGCGCGACGGCGGCATGGCCAACGCGTCGCTCACGAACTACACGATTCCCACCACGCTCGATACGCCGGAGATGGACATCGTTCTGATGGAGAATCCGTACGAGGACGGCCCGTTCGGTGCGAAGGGGCTTGGTGAGCTGCCGCTCGATGGTCCCGCGCCGGCAGTGATCAATGCGATCCGCCATCTCTCGATCGACGTGCGCGAAATCCCCGCCACCCCTGAAGTAATTTTGAGCGCATGCATTTCACACTGAACGGCTCGTCCGTCGATGTCGACGCCCATCCGCTGAAGCGCCTCCTCGACGTGCTGCGCGAGGACTGCAACCTCACCGGCACGAAAGAGGGCTGCGGCGAGGGCGAGTGCGGCGCGTGCACGGTGCTGGTGAACGGCGAGCTCGTGGTCTCATGCCTCGTGCCGTACGCTCAGGTGGAAGACGCGCAGGTGACAACGATCGAAGGGCTGGGCGGCGATCACGCGCTGCAACACGAATTCATGAACGAAGCTGGCGCGCAGTGCGGTATCTGTACGCCTGGCATGATCATGGTTGCGTCCACACTGTCGCCTGACGCGACGCTCGACGAAATTCGCGTGGCACTTGCCGGAAATCTCTGTCGCTGCACTGGCTACGAAGCGATCTACCGCGCCATCCAGAAGGCGAACGCGCAATGAGGACCGCGATCACGCCACTCTCGCTTGTGCGGCCGCGCACCCTCGACGAAGCCCTGCGCTATCTCCGCGATGAGCCGCTTCGGCCCATCGCCGGCACCACCGACGTCTACGTCGAGCTGAACTTCGGAACGCTAACATCACAACGGTTCATCGATCTTCAGCCACTCGACGCGCTGCGCGGCATCGCGGAGCGGGATGACCAACTCGTGATCGGGGCACTGACGTCGTATACCGCGCTCATGCAGTCGCCCATCGTCCAGCGACGGCTGCCAATGCTCGCCCAAGCCGCATCGCAAATCGGCGGGGTGCAGATTCAGAACCGTGGCACACTGGGCGGCAACGTCGCGAACGGCTCACCAGCAGGCGACTCGCTCCCCGTGCTCGCGGCGTCGGAGGCAATCGTGGTCATGCGAAGTGCCGACGCGGAGCGACGAATCCCCTTCACCAGCTTTTATACGGGGTACCGTGCGTCGGTGCTGCGGCCCGATGAGCTCATCGTCGCGATCGAGATACCGCGTGTCGACGGCACGCAGTGGTTCCGAAAGGTTGGAACTCGCGCGGCACAGGCGATTTCCAAGCTCGTCATCGCTGCGGTGCGCGCGCCGGCACCGCGCATCGCGATCGGCAGCGTTGCGCCGACTCCCATCCGTCTCGTGCGCACCGAGCACGCGCTGGCATCGGGTGCGGGGATCGATGAGGCGGTCAACGTCCTCGAATCCGAGATCACCC
>JANMAY010000181.1:0-12167 GCA_031360095.1 Gemmatimonadaceae bacterium | reverse complement strand
CGTTGCCCACTCTGCCGGTGCCGTCGGGAGCGGCGAACTGGCCGCGCACGGTTTGAAGACCGCCCACGTAAAAGGCGCGCTGGGGTGGCAGGTCGCCGGCGGACGTTCCCACCGCGCCGCTCACCGACACAGGAAACCCGCTGACGAGACGCGCAATCATCGCGTCCAGCACCACGCGCCCATAGCCCGACGTGCCGAGCGAGTCGGCGCGATCCGTCAGCGCGCCCTCAACGCGAGCGCGAACGTCGGCGCGCGCCTCGATGGGATTCATTCCGAATCCACGCACGAGTTCTCCGCTAGCGCCAATGGCAGTGAGCGGTGCTGCCGCGATGTTTTGTCCGAAGCGCGCACTCCCGATCACGTTGCGCAGAGACGCCTGTGTGTTCGGCTCCACGCCTGCACTGCGCTGTCGTTCGGCAAACAGCCGCCAACGAAGTGATGCCGCGCCGAACGACGCCGGTGCTTCGCGAGTTCCGGCAAGCTCGGCGCCCCAGGTGCGATAGTAGAAGCCTTCGTCTCGCGCGTTGAGCAGATTCGACACCGAGGCGCCGAACGACAGCGGTGCTCCCCAATCGTCATTGGCGACGCCAAGCCGATGAAAAATGCCGAGCTTCATTTCCTCGCGCCCGTTGCTGCGCGCGAGCGACAGCTCGCCATTGAGCACGCGGTCTGCTGTGCCGAAGCGCGCGATCGCTTGCGCGACGAAGCCAAGTCCCAGCTCCGAGGTGATCGATCCTCCCAGGGACAGCCCCTCGATGCGGTTGAAGCGGAGCAGGTCAAGTCCGGTGTGCAGCACGGGCGGTTTGGGACCCCATCCCGCTTGCAGCGAGAAATCGAGCGACTTGAGCAGCTCGTCACGCTCGCTCGCGCCAAACAACTCTTCGCCTTCGTCGTAGATGGAGCCCGGAAGATCCGGGGAGTTGTCCAGACGCGTGAGATCGCACGGGAACCGGATGGCGGTGCGCAGCGCTCCCTTGTAGCGCGATACCGTCCCTGCGAAGTACGTGCTGTCGCTCGTACAGCCGGCGCGGCGACGAACGATCTGTCGCGCCATGGCGGAGCGCCGCGCGGCGCGCGCAAGCAATCTGCGCTCGGACGCCGTGTCACCCTTCTGGCGTGCGACCTCCGCTGCCGCGCGCAGCGTGTCCACACGAAGGTTGTAGGCCTTCACCAAAGAATCCTCGCGCACGACGCGCGCTGCGGCAGAGGTGTCGGTCGGAGGACGTCGGTTGTCGCCCATCGTGACGAAGCCGGTCGTTCCGAGGAGCGTGTCGTCAGCCGCGAGCCCCATCTGACCAGGCAGAGGCACCACCGGAACTGCTTCGGTGCCGTTGACGCTCTCGTAGCGAAAGCTTTCCTGCCACTTGAGCGGCGCATGCAGAAAGCCGCCGATGAGCTCACCCTCTGCCACGTTGAGCTTGGGCAGCCAGAAGCGCCCCTCGTAGAGCCCGAACTCCACCGTTACTGCCGTGAGCTTGGCGCGGAGAGGAGTCATCGTCCCCGCGACGAGCTTCTTGCCAATCGACTCGAGGAAGGTGCCGCGCTCACGCTTCAACTCCTCTCGCGCACGCTGGGCGAGTACACCGGTGTCGCTCTTCACGCGCTGCTCGAGCTCGCGGAGCTTCGCCTTCTGCTCGTCGTTCGCCATCTGCCACACATCGAGGTCCGCCGCCATTCGGTATGCGGCGCGGACCAGGCCACCGCGATCGACGTCGAACCAGAAGGAGCCAACGAACGCGCGCCAGTCAGGACGCCGAGCGGAGATTCGCAGCTCGCGCAGCTTGATCGCGCGCCCGTCGGGCAGGCGAATCGTCAGCGAATCTCCCGTCGAATACCGGTAGTAGGCCTCGGCGCCAATCGCGAGCGGGTGGAGCATGTCGAGCTCGTTCACCTCCGCCTGCACGACGCGCATGTCCCCCGATGGGATCCACAATGATTCGCGTCCGGGGAAGTACGGAATCGGAGCGGCATCGGCGAGGTTGAGTTGGGCGCTGCCCATTGGGAACGCCGTGCGGCGGCCGGTCGGCTCTACCCACACACCCGACTCGCGCGCCCATCGCACGCGAGCCGACTGCTCGGTGCGCAGCAACAGCTTGTCCGCGCCGATTTTTCGCACGCCCATTCCGATGGTGAAGCGGAGAAACGACTTGGCGTCGTAGGCACGGAGCGCGGTGTCCTGCGCGATGCGGAACGACCGTGCGCGAGCAAGGATCAGTCGGGCATCGGCGTCACCGAACGCCGATCGGTCGAGCTCCGCCGTAACCTCCTGACGGCGCGCGGGGCGAGGTGTTTGCGCGGCGGCGGGAACGGGCGTCACCGCGAGCAAAAACGGGATCGCGCTGGCGAACGAGCGAAAAGTGTTCACGGATCACGGGTCGGTTCGCGGCGCATACCAACACGCCAAACTCTGGACGAAGGCAGTCATCAAGGACCGTGAACGGCAAGCCGAAGACAGTCGGTGGCGCTTCGCTATACCACCTTAGTCACCGAAACGCTCCCTTTACGACGCGGGTGTTGAATTCCCGGAGGTAGCTCTGGTGCGACCGGTCGCTTGGATAGGCGTCCCCGGGTCCGTACGGGTACGCCTTCGCAGCATGGAAGGGGAGGGGACTCACCGTCGTCCCGAACGCGGTGTTCAAATCAGAATCCTTGATCCACCCGTCCGTGTACAGCAGGAAATCGCGCTTCCATCCCGCCGGCAGCGACTTCGCGGAGCTCGCGTCAAACTCGATGGTCGTCTCGTCGCCGGGAGCCATGATCACGTACATGTCATCCGGATGCTCGAGCAACGAGAGCACGTCGCCAAAGCGCGTGAACGCTCCGCCGATCGGCCGCCACGGCGATTCCTTCGTCACCTTGTCGTAATCGAACCAGTAGGGGCCGTAACGACCGCCCTTGCGATACATGTTGGAGAAGCCGCGGAAATGCAGATCGGCCGAAACGGGGGCCAGTGTGGTGATCTGCACCGGGCGATTCGCCGGCGAGCGAGAGACGAACGCCTGATCCCAGTAGATCTGCAGATTTGTCCGAATGCGCACGTGGTGATCGCGCGTTGGGAATTTGCCTGCCAGATCGACGATGATTGTCTTGTCCTTCCCCGAGGGGAAACCGATGTCGGCGATGACCGTGCGCCAGTTGCCCTTTGCGTCGCGCACCTCGAGCGCCGGAGACGCGAGTTTGATGGCGGACTGCTGCGAGAGCGCAACGTTGATGCTCGCGTCAGTTGGGTAGATCCACCCGCGCAGAAAGAGATACGTGTCGGGACGGCCGGCGCTGTCGCCGAGATCGAGGACGAGGTCGTGCGATTGGACCACTCCCTGATACTGCGTTGGAGTGAAGTTCGAGGCGTACACGTCGTCGCTTTCGCGCAGGGCGGGCAGTACGTCGCGGCCGCGTTCGTCGGTCGCGGAGAGAGGCACATCGCGTCGTGCCACCTGGAACAGCTTCAGGTCCACCGGCCCGGGCGGGACGAAGCGCTCGTCCACGAACACATCCACCGAATCCGGGTGGTCCACCGCAACGAGCTTGATTTGATCGGCGTACGCGGTTTCCCAGAGCTCTTCCGTGAGCTGGAGGACGTAGCGCCCATCTCGCGGTTTCAGCGCATCGCCCGGAATGCGCACGTATTCCTGCGACGCGCCCGCGGGAGCGAATGCAGTCGTGCTGCCCATGAGTCCGAGCGGCATGCCCAGCGCGCTTCGCCACATCGCGTCAGTCACGAACCGGAAGCGCGTTCCGTCCCACGTGTAGGCAAACGCGCACGATCCCTTGAGCATCTCGCGCTCGACGACGTCCTGGTCGGAGCCGGGGAAATGGATGATCTGCGGGACGCCGTTGGGCCACTCGACGCGCACGACGTCCGCCTTGAGATGTGAGCCGAGTCCAAAGTGCGTGGTGCGGCCCGTGGCGATGCGCGTCTGATAGATCTCACCCGCGCGCACTTCCACTTTTGCGCCGATGCCGAACGCGTTGTTTTTCCCGCTTCCCGTGCCCAGCCCTTTCAGCGCGATGTTGAGACCGAGGTTGCTGTTGCCGAAATCATTTCGCAGCAGATGCGCGCCCGCCGCGTCCATCAGCAGGAGATCTTGGTCGCCATCGTCGTCGACGTCGCTCACCACGATCGCCGTCGTACGGGCGGACCGCACGGAATTCGGAAGCCGCGTCGACCGGTCGAGGAACTTGCCGGTTCCGTCGTTCCGAAAGAGAACGACACCAGTCGACGCGCCCACTACGAGGTCGAGCCAGCCGTCGTTGTCGTAGTCCACGAACGCCGCGGAGCCAGCGCCGGAACGCACCGCCTGTAATGCGGTGCTCTCGCGATCGCGCGTGAAAGTCCCGTCTCCCCTGTTGCGCCAGAGCATCGGCTCCCCAGCGCTAGTCGCGACGAAGAGATCCAGAAAGCCGTCGTTGTTGTAATCGCCAACAACAACAGCCTCTGAACCGCTCGCGCCACCGAGTCCACTCACTGCGGTCACGTCGCTGAAGCGCTGCGCGCCGCCGTTGTGCAGGAGTGCGACGCTCCCATTCTCATTCGTTATGAAGAGGTCAAGACGTCCATCGCCATCGACGTCGGCGACCGCGGCATCGCGCGCACCGCCACCCGCCAACCCGAAGCTTGCGGTTGCTTCGCTGAATGTCCCGTCGAGGTTGTTCCGGTAGACAGCGCGTTGTCCGCTCCCCAGCAGCAGGAGATCGAGATCTCCGTCATGGTCGAGGTCCGCGAACAGCGCCCTGCGTGCAGTCTTGACGTCACTGACACCGGCTTTCGCGGTGACGTCCACGAATGTGCCCTTGCCACTGTTGCGGAACAGATGACCGGCTCCTTCGCTGCCAATGACGAAGAGATCGAGCCAGCCGTCGTTGTCGTAGTCGGCGAACGCGGCGAATGCGGCGCCCTGAGGCAGCGAGATGTGCGCGCGCTCGCTGTCGTCCCGAACGAACCCGCCCTGCACACGATAGAGACGCGCAACGGATTTCTGCTGCGTCGGCGACCACGCCGAAACGAAGAGGTCGTCCGTGCCATCACCGTCCACATCGCCAGCCGCGAGTGTGGATGGTTTGTCCTGTTGCTCTGCCACAGCCGCTCCGGCACGGCCGTCGGCGCCGCCGAGCCCCGCGTCGCTCGTGGCATCGCTGAATTTCGCCAGCTCTATCGTTGCTTTGTCACGGACGCCGCGCGCCGAGATGAATGTTTTCGGCGCGAAGGTGAGAACGGGCCGCCCCGGGATCTGACCCTGAGTCCACTTCACGTCTTCCAGTGATGCCTGGTATGGCGACGTGACCTCCATGAGCGCCAACAGACGATCGAGCGATGTCCGCGATTCGGCGAGCTGCCCCGCGCGCAGGTGCTGAATGACGCTGTCGAGGCTGGCGCGTGCTTCCTTGGGAGGCTCGGGCGGAATTCGCCGCACTTCTTCCAGGTGCCGCACGGCGCTGTCGGCGTCGCCGCGTCGCACGAGTGCATCCACGAGCTTCAGCCGCGCCACGAGATTCGCCGGCGCAACGGCGAGCACGTCCCTTAGTCGGTCCCGATACCTCCCCGCCGCCGCGCTGTCGGGCTGCTGCGATTCGAGCTCGGCAAGCGCGTACAACACGTGTGCATTTCCGGTCGTGTCACGCCGGAGTTGCTCGAGCGTGGCGCGCGCATCGGCGACACGACCGGTAAGCGAGAAGACCTTTGCCAGTGCGAGACCCACCTCCGCACTTGCCGGGTCGAGCTTGCGAGCGCGCAGCAACTGCTTCTCCGCGTCGGAGTAGCGGCCGGCCTGCAAGTATGTGAGGCCGAGGTTCACGTACCCGAGGGGATCGTCGGGCGCGAGTTTGGTGAGCTTCGTGAACTCGGTTTCCGCCTCCGGCAGCTGGTTTCGCTGGAGGTAGCCAAGTCCGAGCATCCGGGCAGTGTAGAGCTCTTCGACGGACGCCTTATCGGCCGGTCGGCACGCAGCGACAGTCATCGTCGCCCCGAGGACGACAGCCCAAGCGCGCCAGGGCCTCCGTGTCATCCTCACCTCGGCAACGGGGTGGTTGCAGTACTCATGCGCCTGACGTCTTGGTAAATCGGCGCGGTGCCTGGAATTGTGGAAAATGCGCGCGGCGGGATTCGAACCCACGACCTCTTGCTCCGGAGGCAAGCGCTCTATCCAGCTGAGCTACGCACGCAGGGTCGCATGAAGGCTAACCGCCCGCTGAGTCCCTTACAAGCGACCGCTCATCGATACATGATGTGACGATTCGCGCCTCCGCCCAAGTTGTTGACGATAGAATGACCGACCTCGCGATCATCCACCAAGTCCTTGCCGGCGACACCGAGGCGTTTGCCCACCTCGTCGATCGCCATTACGACAGGTGCGCCCGGATCGCGGTGCGCATCCTGGGCAACCACGAGGACGCCGAAGAAGCGATTCAGGACGCCTTCCTGCGCGCCTTCCGCGCGCTCGGAACCTACGAAGATCGCGAGCGTTTCTCAGCCTGGCTCACGCGCATTCTGGTGAATCAGTGTCGCACGGTGCGCGCGCGCGTCCAACGGCGCGAGGCGGTGTTCAGCGACCTCGATCTCCACACCGCCGAGCAGCAGCTCACTACCGCACCAACGAATGACGCATGGCCCGACCTCGACCACGCGCTCGCGCAACTGCCCTCGGATCAGCGCGAGGCGATCGTACTGCGCTACGCCGATGACCTGACCTACGAGGAGATGGCCCGCATCACCGGCGCCGGACAGTCGGCGCTCAAGATGCGAGTGCAGCGCGCCTTCGCGCGCCTCCGCGAACTTTTGCAGGAGGTATCGCATGTTTGAAGTAGAGCTCGAGCGTCGGCTCGCGCGCGCGCTGCGTGCACCGGTGCCCGTCAGCGCACATGCCAAGGAATCGATCATGGCGGAAGTGCGTCGTGCCGCGCGCGCCGGCGCGCCGCGCCGGACGCTACCGATTCCTGGTGGACGTACCGTCCGCCACTCGCTGATTGGCGTAGCGCTGGCGGCCAGCATCGGCTCAATCACGACGCTCTCCGCGTTGCGTCCAACCTCGACTGGGGGTGCAGGGACTGTGCACAGCAGCGTGATCGGAGATTCCGTGGTCGATCGCGTGCGCGATACGCTGCGGCTCGTTCGTCTCATCTTCGATGATTCGCTAGCGCGGCAGGTCGCCGTGGTAGGTGACTTCAATGCGTGGCAGCCTGGCGCGACGCGCATGCGACGCGATCCCGACACGCAGCAGTGGTCGGTGACGCTCGCCCTGCACGACGGCGAACATCGCTACGCCATCGTCGTGGACGAAACGCGCTGGGTCAGTGACGGGTTGTCCAAACCGTCGCGTGACGACGGCGGGCGAGTGTTCTCACTCTTGCACGTAGCGCGCGCGAGCAACTGACCCGCCGCGGCGCGAATCGGCGCGCCACTCACATCATTTTTCAGGAGACTGTGGTGCGACTGTTCACTCTCGCGCCGTCGCGAAGCGCGCTCGTCCTGCGCACCGCCGCGGCCGCTGCCTTGGCCCTCGGCTACGCCGACCTCGTTCGTGGCGGCATCACGCTCGCACCAGTGTTGCTCGTCGTCGCATACGTGCTGCTCGTGCCTGCGGTGGTACTCACGTGGCGATGAGACGTGATGCGGCGCCCGCGCAGCACGCACCGTCGTACGGCGCCGCCGCGATCGCTGGACTTGGCGTGCTCGCGCTGTATCTGCTGACGCTCGCACCCACGACGGCGATGTGGGATGCCAGTGAATACATCACGGCGGCGTACACGATGGGCATTCCGCATCCGCCGGGAAATCCGCTCTTCGTGCTTCTGGGAAGAGTCGCGTCGCTCGTGCCACTGGGCTCGGTTGCCGTTCGGATCAATGCCCTCGCCGCGGTGTGTAGCGCGGCATCGGCCGCGCTCTGGTTTCTCGTCGCCGAGCGCGTGTTGAGCGCCTGGTGGCCGGTGCGGTGGACGCGGCTCGTTGCCGCAGCCATCGCCGCGCTCCTCAGCGCCACTGCATTCACTGTGTGGAATCAGAGCGTGGTGAACGAGAAGGTGTACACGGTGTCGCTCTTGTTCTTCGCCGTCGTGTCATGGCTCACGGTCAGATGGTGCGACGATCCCGATGGCCGCCGAGCCGACCAACTGCTCGTGCTCATCGCCTATCTGATCGGACTGGGATACACCAACCATCCGGCGGGATTTCTCGTCGGTCCCGCTGTTGTCGTCGCGGTGGTGGCGCGGCGTCCGCGAGCATTGCTTCGGTGGCGACTGGTCCTTGCAACCGTAGCCGCTCTGACTCTGGGCCTCACGCCGTTCGCCGTCGTTCCGATACGCGCCGCATGGCATCCGGTGATCAACGAAGGCGAAGCTACGGGCTGCACGGGCGCAATCGGCATTCGCTGCACGTTCTCGCAGACCACGAGAACGCGATTGATGGCGCACATCAACCGCGAGCAATACGGGAAACCCTCGCTCGAGGAACGGCAGGCGCCGTTGACCGCACAGGTGGGAATGTGGTGGCTGTACTTCAAATGGCAGTGGCTGCGCGACGTGCATGGCGAACAACGGGCGCTCCAGAGCGCACTCGCAGTTGCATTTCTGCTGCTTGGCATTGCAGGGGGCTACACGCATTGGCGCTATGAGCGCGCGTCGTTCTGGTTTTTCGGCCCGCTCGTGCTCACGGTCACCGCTGCGCTCATCTACTACATGAACTTCAAGTACGGCGCCTCGCAGTCGCCGGAGCTCACCGACGTCGCGCGCGAGGTGCGGGACCGCGACTACTTCTACCTCTGGTCGTATTCCACCTGGAGCGTGTGGGCCGGACTCGGCCTCGCGTGGTGCTGGCGGCGCCTCGTGCCGGAGGCGGTCGCAAACGATGGCCGCCGCTGGCTGCGCGCCTCTCCCATCCTTCTGCTTGGCGTTGTTCCGCTCATCGGGAACTGGCGAGCCGCGTCGCGCGCGGGAGAGACGGCAACGCGAGAATGGGCGCACGACCTATTGAACTCCGTCGAGCCCTACGGAATTCTCGTCACGCTCGGCGACAACGACACGTTTCCCCTGTGGTACGCGCAGGAGGTGGAAGGCGTGCGCCGCGACGTCACGGTTGCGGTGACATCGCTGCTCGGTACGGATTGGTATCCGCGAGGACTCCTGCAGCGTCCAGTTGCGCAATACGATCGCAGCCGCGGACCGGCCGTCTATCGCGAGTCCACCGCGGTGGCGCCGGTGCGGCCCCTCTTCTCGCTCACCTCCGCGCAGCTCGATTCCGTACCACAGTACGTAGACGTCCGCACGCCGCAGATCTTCCAGCATGGCACACTGCGCGCCCTCGTCGATCCGCGGCGACTGGAGTTCGGTGTGCCAACGCGCGGCGATCTGCTCGTGCTTCAACTTCTCAAGGACAACCTCGGCACACGCCCCGTGTACATCGCCAGGACGTCGGGCTCGTACGTGCAGGCGCTCGGACTGTCGCCGTATGCGCTCACTCAGGGACTCACGGTGAAGATCACCTCCGCACCGATCGTCCCCTCGCGAGATACGATGCCGCTGCCGGCAGGAGGATACTTCGATCTCACCCGAAGCCGCGAGTTGTGGAGTGGATACGGCGCGCCCCGCGCGATCATCGCTCGCGGAGATTGGGTCGACCGGCCGTCGCTCTCGATTCCATTCGCCTACGCGACGACGGCCCTCATGCTCGCCGACGCACTGGACCACCAGGGTGACACGACGGGAGCGAATCGCCTCCGCAAAACGACACTGGACATCGCGGAGGCCACGCGCACACTGGAGCTGTTTGGTTTTCCTCCACGCCGTTAGCTTCCCCGCATGCGCTCGTCGTTCGGCGTCGTTGCACTGTGTATCGCGCTCTGCGGGACTTTGTCCGCGCAGAGCCCGCGCCCCCGCGTGCTCGTCATCGGCACTGGTGGCACCATCGGCGCGTCGGGCGACTACTGGGGCGGTACGGCGTCCAGAGTGCCAATCGACGCACTCGTGCGCATCCCGGGGATCGACTCCGTGGCGACGATCGAATCCGAACAGTTCCTCAACGTTCCCTCGAGCGAGATAGGACCGTCCCACTGGCTCGAGCTCGCACGTCGCATTACTGAACTGCTTCGCACCAGGGAGGAGCTGCGCGGCGTCGTCGTCACGCACGGCAGCGATACCATGGAGGAGACCGCCTATTTCCTCGACCTCACACTTCCCGGCGACCGCCCCGTAATTGTCACGGGCGCCATGCGGCCATCGAACATGGCGGGCGCGGATGGGCCGGCCAACCTCACGAACGCCGTGCGCGCCGCCGTCGACACCCAATCGCGCGGCCGAGGAGCGATGGTGCTGATGGACGACCGGCTCTTTGCGGCGCGTGACGTGTCGAAAACCAACACGACGCGCGTCGAGACGTTTCAAGCCCCAGAGCGAGGACCGATCGCGATCGCTGATCCGGAAGGGATGTTCTTCCGCGCACCTTCGCCCCGCCGCGCTGTTCCGCAGTTCGACATCTCCGGTGTGCGCGACCTTCCACGCGTCGACATCATCTATTCGTACGCTGGCGCCGACAGCGTGCTCGTCGACGCCGCGGTGGAAGCGGGAGCGCGCGGGCTTGTCGTCGCCGGTTTAGGACGCGGAGGCGTCACTCCCGCACAAACTACGGCACTTGATCGCGCGGCGGCCAAGGGAGTCGTCATCGTACTCTCGTCACGAACGGGGTCGGGGCGAGTGGCCATCGGCACGAGCGCAACCACGATGGGCGCCGGCGATCTCAATCCGCAGAAAGCGCGAGTGCTGCTCGTGCTCGCTCTCACCCGCACGAGCGATCCCGCGCGCGTGCGTTCGATCTTCGCGGAGAATCAGTGAAAATTTCGGCCCCTCCACAAACAGACGCGCTTCGGAAGCTGCCCCCTTACGTCTTCGCGGAGCTGGATCGGCTGAAACAGGCCGCACGCGCGCGCGGTCACAGCTTCGTCGATCTCGGAATCGGCAGCCCCGACCTCCCGATTGCACCGGGAATCATCGACGCGCTCGCCAAGGCCGCGCGTGATCCGTCAGCGCACGGGTATCCGCCGTTTCGCGGCATTCCCGAGTTCTTCAGCGCCGTCGAACGCTTCATGAAATCGCGATTCGACGTGACCATCACGTCGGCGACGGAAGCGCTCGCGCTCAGCGGCGCCAAGGAAGGCATCGCCCAGTTGATCATGGCCACCTGCTCCGCAGGCGACGTCGTGCTCGTACCGGAGATCTACTACCCGGTCTATGCGCGCTCGGTGTGGCTCGCGGGAGCGGAGGTCGCCTGGATTCCAATGCGAGCGAGCGATGGCTTCATCCTCGACCTGGATTCCATCCCGGCCGATGTGCTGCGCCGCGCGCGCATGCTCATCGTCAACTATCCCAACAATCCCACCGGCGCACGCGTCGAACGCGAATTCTTCGAGAGGGCAGTGGAGCTTGCCCGGCGCAACGATCTGCTGCTCGTGAGCGACCTGGCCTACAGCGAGCTCACATTCGGCGGAACACCGGCACCGAGCGCCCTCGAGTGTGATCCGGATCGTGAGGTCACCATCGAGTATCACTCGTTCTCCAAGACGTTCAGCATGGCCGGTTTGCGCGTCGGATTTGCGGTTGGGAATGCGGAGGCGATTCAAGCGTTGGCTGCCTATCGCACAAACGTTGGCTATGGAACGCCCACCGCGGTGCAGCATGCGGCGGCGTTCGCGCTCGACAACCGCCTCGACCTGGTACCCCCGAAAGTGAGGGCGTATCGCGCGCGACGCGACGCATTCGTCTCGGCACTCGGCGGCGCGGGGTGGACCGTCGAGGCACCGGCGGCATCGATGTACCTCTGGGCCCCGGTTCCTGAGGGGGTCGACGACTGGACGTGGGTGAAGACCCTCATTGACGACGAGGGCATCGTCGTCACGCCCGGCGTGGCGTTCGGCGACGGCGGCCGCGGCTTTTTCCGAGTCTCCCTGGTGCGCGACGAGGCGACGCTCGTCAAGTGCGCCGAACGGCTCGGCGCGCATCGAAAAAAGCTGACGGGCTGACGGGGACCGCCACCCCAGTGGACCACGGTACAACCGTGCGCTGAGTCACAGTCCGGCCACCCGCTGTAGCGCACTCTTGCGCGATGACCGCCGAGCGCGAAGTTACGAGAATCCCGCCGGTCGCCATCCAATTCTTTCAACGCGTCAGCGTGCCGAAGGTCTGTCCGC
>JANMAY010000416.1:0-8736 GCA_031360095.1 Gemmatimonadaceae bacterium | reverse complement strand
GCGGCGGCGGCCTCCGACGATTCGATCGCGCGGTCTGCGTCCTCTTTTGCGCGCTCCTCGGCCGCCGCGGCGGCTCGTGCTGCGGCCACCTGTTCGGCGCGCGCGGCTGCAGCCGCCGCTTCCGCGGCCTCACGCTGTTCGCGTTCTGCGCGCTCGAGAGAGAGCGCAGCCTCGACGGCGTCCGTTTCCGCCTGCGCGGCGGCAGCCACTTCGGCTGCGGCGGCGACGTCCGCCGCTTTGCGACGTCGACGAACGGGTTCGCCGGCGGGGACCGCGTCGGCGGGGGGTGCAGCAGGGGCTTCGACCGGCGCCACGGCGGCACCGCGACGACGACGCGCCGGCGCGGCCGGCGCGGACTGCTTTTGCGCGCGCTCGCGCTTCTCCCGCTCCCAGCGCGCGCGGACACGCGAGACCTGGTCATCGGTGAGTTGGCTCAAATGGCTGCTCCGCAGCGGGATGTCCATCTGCCGAAGCAATCCCATCACTTCGTCAGCGGGAATCCCGAATTCCACAGCCATGTCAGTTACGCGAAGCTTGCTCAAACCACCCTCCTATGGGACTCCCACGGAGCCCGACTCCACCAGCTCGCGAATCCCTTTCGCCAGCTGTCGATCGACGATCCCCACCACGGCGGTCGTCTCTCGACCAACCGCGCCGCCGAGTTCCGCGGCGCTTGGAACTTCCACAAATCTAACCCGCCTGGCTTTCAACAGCGGTACGATCTTGTCGAGACTGTGCCGCGAGGCATCGGTCGCCACGATGGCGAACGCCACCTTGTCCTTCTTCGCACCCTCTCTCACCTGCTCCACACCAATGATGGCGCCGCGACCGCGCACGCCGAGTCCGACGAGGCGAAGCAATCGTGCATGGTCGGTCGGCGAGAGCGTCACGCCGCTCCACTGTCCCCAGCTCGCGCCGACGCCGCGTCCGCGGGGGCCTCCTCCGTCGTGAGCTCATCGAGGAAGGAAATGATGCGGTCGGCTTCTTCCGGCGCGATGCCGGCAAGTCGCAGGAAGTCGTCGCGCTCCAAGTCGATGATATCGTTCAAGGTACGATATCCGGCTTCGTTCAACACCGCGACCGTTGCCGGATGCATGCCGGCGAGCTCGGACAGCGGGACGTCCGCGGCCTCGTCACGCTCCACCTCGTTCGGCAGAGGTGCGAAGAGCTGTTCCGCCCCTCCCTTTTCGAGCCATTCGCGACTCGAGTAGAGATCGATCTTCCACCCGGTGAGCTCGGACGCGAGGCGCACGTTCTGTCCGTTGCGCCCAATCGCGAGCGAGAGCTGATCCTCGTCGACCACCGCTTGGATCGTCTTGCTCACCCCGTCGCTGAACACGCGCGCCACCTTGGCCGGTGCGAGCGCGAGCTTGGCGAAGCGTTCGGGATCGGAGGACCACGGCACGATGTCGATGCGCTCGCCGCCAAGCTCATTGACGACCGTCTGCACGCGGGAGCCTTTGAGGCCCACGCACGCACCAACCGGATCGATGCTGTCGTCGCGCGAGAACACCGCGATCTTCGTGCGGCTGCCGACCTCACGCGCCGTGGCGCGGATCTCCACGATGTTCTGCTGAATCTCGGGAACCTCGAGCTTGAACAGCGCCTTGACGAAGAGCCCGTCGGCGCGGCTCAAGATCAGCCGCGGGCCCTTGGGAGTCTCTTCGACGCGCTTGAGGACGGCGCGAATGGGTTCGCCCTGATGGAAATGCTCGCGATGATTCTGCTCGCGATACGGAATGATCGCTTCCGCTTCACGGAACTTGTTCAACATGACGACGAGCTTGCCGCGTTCGATCTGCTGAATCTCACCCGAGAGCAAATCCCCGACGCGTGATGCAAACTCGTCGCGAATCTTCGTGCGCTCTCCTTCGCGCACGCGCTGAATGATGCGCTGCTTCGCGGCCTGAATGGCGGCGCGCCCAAACACGGTGAAGTCGAGCGGCTCTTCCATCACGTCGCCCGGCTCGAACCCTTCGTCGAAGATCTTGGCTTCCTCGACCGAGATCTCACGCGCCGAATCCTCGACCGTCTGCACGACGGTCTTGAGCACCGTGATCTTGATCTCACCCTTGGCGTCGTCGATCTCGACTTCGGCCTGCACGGTGGGGCCGTACTTCTTCGCGAGTGCGGCCATGAAGCCATCCTGCAGAAGCCCGTAGAGCTCCGTCCGGTCGAGCTGCTTGGAGTTCGACAACTCGCGGAACGCCGCCAACATCTCTGCGGAACTGACCATCCAAGACCTCGCTGAGAAGGATCGTCGCGTGGACGATCCGTGACCGTCGCTATGAAAAGCGGAACGCCAGCCTCGCCTCCTTGATTGCGACGAGCGGAATCCGCGTTGCTTCTTTCTTTTCCGGCCGCAACGTGACCGTCGCGGAGCCATTCTCTTCGTCCACCGCCATGATCTCGCCGTCGAACCGACCGCCGAAGTCCGGGGCGAGCACGCTCGCCCATCGACCTACGAATCGCCGCCATTCCATTGGTGTTCGCAATGGCCGCTCACCAGGCGACGAGACCTGCAAGACATACTGCTCCGACACGAGCGCCCCGCCATCGAGCCGCGCTTCAATCGCCCGCGACGCGCGCGCACAATCGTCGACGGTGATCTTTTCACCGTCCCTCCGATCGATGCGAACTTCGAGCACGGGACGCGATCTCGTTCCACCCGTCCGCAGCTCGACAAGATCGAGGTTTTCACCATCAAGTTGTTCTCTGACAACACGTTCCAGCTCGTCGTTCATGTTGTCTCTAGGCAGCTTGCAGCAATAAAAAAATGTGGGGAGCATCCCCCACATTCTGCGGGCGCCCGGTAGGGCGTCCACGCTCACAAGGTATCTCGTGGCCGTGCGAGGGTCAAGCCATGACGTATTCCACCGACGCCTGAATCACGCCCACCTGCCGGCCCACATCGCCCGTGCGGTGCGAGAAAAATCGATCGTTGTTGCATCGCGTGCACAGCGGACTGATAGACAGTTGCCGCACCCCGAGCGCGCGCGCATGACCGCCGATCAGTTGTCTCAGATCGACCGGTGTCGGCGCGTCGACTGACTTACCCGTGAGCTGCGCATACACCTCGGCGCTGACCTCGTAGCACGTGCCGCAGATCGCAGGACCGCAGTGGACTCGGACCTCGCTCGGTGGACATCCGAGCGACGCAAACTCGGTGAGCGCACGCTGCGTAATTCCGGCGACCGTTCCGCGCCAACCGGAATGCAGGATCGCGCTCACGCCACGCGGGTGGGCGAGAAACACCGGAACGCAGTCGGCTACCAACACCCCCATCGCGGTGCCGCGCTCCTCAGAGAGATGCCCGTCGGCGTTCTCTCCGCGAAGCCAACCGCGCCACTCGCCGCCGTGACGAACGATGGTGGCACCGTGCACCTGAAATGACGTCGCCAACCTGGCGGCATTGCCGCCGAGAAGGGTGCGTAGGGCGGTCCACCGGCCCACAACCTCGCGGACCGGCTCATCGGACTGAAGACCGAAACTCCCGGTCGCGCGGCCGGTGGTAAAGGCGAGCACACCGATGTCCGCAAACGACGGGACGACTTCACCGCCCTCGCGCACGTCGTACGCTGGTGCGTTCGTGCTCACCGTGTGCGGCGATCCTCCACCCGTTCGATCTGTGCGCCGAGCGCCCGGAGCCGCTCATCGATGCGCTCGTAGCCGCGCTCGATCTGCCCGACATTGTCGATGATGCTCTCACCTTGCGCGCAGAGTGCGGCGAGGAGCATGGCCATACCGGCACGAATATCCGGAGACTCCACTCGCCCGCTGTGCAGCTTGTTTGGTCCGACCACGACGGCGCGATGTGGATCGCACAGCACGATGCGAGCGCCCATCCCGATGAGCTTATCGACGAAGAACAGGCGGGACTCGAACATTTTCTCGTGAATGACAATGACGCCGGTGCACTGCGTGGCGGTGACCAGCGCGATGGACATCGTGTCCGCCGGGAATGCAGGCCACGGTTGGTCTTCGAGCTTCGGGACCGCGCCGCCGAGATCCATGCGGATCACCATCTCCTGATCGGCAGGAACGATCAGATCGTCGCCCTGCGTCTTGCACACGATGCCAAGCCGCTCGAAGCCGAGGAGCGTTGACCGCAGATGCTCGACGCCGGCGCGCTCGATCGTGATTTCCGATCTCGTCACGGCCGCGAGTCCAATGAAAGATCCGACCTCGATGTGGTCCGGGCCGATCTCGTGCGTGCATCCGTGAAGCGGGCGACCGCCGTGAATGGTGATGGTATTCGTGCCGATGCCTTCGATGCTTGCGCCCATGGCGACGAGGAAGCGCGCGAGGTCCTGCACGTGGGGCTCGCTTGCGGCGTTTCGCAGCACGGTGGTACCCTCTGCGGCAACGGCCGCGGCGAGTGCATTCTCGGTCGCCGTGACGCTCGGCTCGTCGAGAAACACGTCGGCGCCTTTGAGCTTTTTGGCGCGCAGGACGAAGGCGTCGCTCAACTCAAACGTCGCGCCGAGCTGCTGGAGCGCGAGGAAGTGGGTGTCGACCCGGCGGCGGCCGATGACGTCGCCGCCCGGAGGCGGCAGCACGATCTCTCCGCAGCGGGCGAGCAGTGGTCCGGCGAGCAGAATGGACGCACGAATCTTTTTGCAGAGCTCCGGATCGAGTTCCGACACGCTCAGTGACTTCGCGTGGATCGTGAGCGCGTTGCGGCTCGTCCACTCGGCGCGTGCTCCCACGGACTTGAGGAGCAGCACGAGCGTCTCGACGTCCTTGATGCGCGGGACGTTCTCGAGATAGACGGGCTCTTCGCAGAGGAGCGCCGCGGCCACGATGGGCAGCGCGCCGTTCTTGTTGCCGGAGGGTCGGATGCGTCCGGAGAGGCGCTGACCGCCTTGGACGACATACTGCAGAGCGGGCATGAGAGACGTGCAATGGGTCGTGCCGCGTTGCGGGCAACGCGGCGAATGCAGGGGAGCCGCAGCAGCGGCAGCCCTGGGCGCTCGCGGAAGTTAGCGGCGCCGACGGCGTCCACTGCACCCTTCGCGCCGAGCCGTGTCGGCTGGCGGTCCCGGAGGCGGGGAGCTAGCATGCCGACGATGGCCTCGCCCTTGCACATCGCGTGGGCGGCGGCAGAGGCCGCGTGCGCACGACGGCGCTGGAGCACGGCCGACCCAAATTCATCTAGCCCAGGTTGCCGATGAGCGTCACGTTGGCACGCGCCGGCGTGTGGTTGCTGGTGCAGGCAGCACATGCCGACACCGTGTTGATGCGGCAGGTCGCGCAGGAGCGCGGCTGGTTCGAGAAGGCAACGGCCATCGCCGGTGGGTTGATGACCGTCGCGATCCTCGTACTGACCGTTGCGCTGGTGCCGGCCGCGTGGAATTTCCGGAAGAGCTATGCCAAGGTGAGCGATCTGCTCGATCGCATCTACGGCGACGTGAATCCACTCATGCGTCATGCGAGCGCGATCGCCGACAACGTGAACTACATCACGACGTCGATTCGCACCGACGTGCAGCAGGTCAACGCGACGATCGCGGCGGCCAATCAGCGGTTGCAGCAGGCCATTGCGCTCACGGAGCAGCGGTTGAACGAGTTCAACGCGCTGCTCGAGGTCGTGCAACAGGAAGCGGAAACGATGTTCGTCGCGACGGCGTCGACGGTGCGCGGGGTGCGCACGGGAGCCGCCGCACTTCACCATGAAGACGACGAGGAGGACGCGCTGGTCGCGCCCGTCCTGGCGTCAGAGGAGCTCGATGATGGCTACGGAGACCCCGATGGGAGAGAAGCGGGAACCACGCGTCCGCGCGTCCGCCCGCGCGGACGTGGATGGGCGTGAAGCGCAGTACGATCTGCTCACGGCGGCGCTCATTGGTGCGGCAATCGGGGCCACGGCGACCTTGTTGTTCCGGCGCGGTCCCTCAGGCAGTCGACCGCTCTCCCCGCTGCTTCGCGGGGCCGGCATCGCCGGGCGTCACGCGATCCGCGCCGGTTCGGCCGGTGCCAGTTGGGCGCGCGAGCACGGCGGCGAGCTCATCGACCGCATTCCGGTGGATCGCATCGAGCACGACGTGCGTGAGACCGTGGGTGCGGCGCGCGACCGCATCGATGGATTCGTTCAGCACGAGCTTCAAGATTTGCGTCGCGCGCTCCGTCGCCAGCGGAAGCGCCTCGGCGTCTGAGCGCTCGGCGCGCGCCCCGACGCTACTGGGACGATTGGGGAGTGCCGTTGCTGTTGCATTGGTACTTCTCGTCGTCTTTCCAGCAACGGCGCACGCCTGGACCCCTGGAACGCATGTCTTCCTTGGCGAAGCCGTGCTGCGATCTCTCGCGCTGCTGCCGGCATCGGTCGCTGATCTGCTGCGCGCCTTCCCGTATGATTTTCTCTACGGATCGATCGCCGCCGACACGAGCATGGCAAAGAAGTACGTCCCCACGGGGCGACACTGCCACTCGTGGGCGGTGGGGCTCGAGATTCACGATGCCGCACCGGACGAGCCCATGCGCGCATTCGCGCTCGGCTATCTGGCCCATCTCGCGGCCGACGCAATCGCGCACAACCACTTCGTTCCCAAACAGCTGGCCGTGACCGCGAGCACCTCGTCGCTGGGGCACAGCTACTGGGAAAGCCGGTTCGAGACGCATCTCGGCCCGGCGTGCGCACGACAAGCGCGCGACTTGATCCTCTTGGACCACTCACGTGCGGATGGCCTTCTGGACCGCATCCTGAGTCCGACGATCTTCAGCACGCAGACGAATCGGCGGATCTTCCGGGGGATGGTCCATGTTGCCGACAACGAAGGATGGCAGCGCATCTTCGGCCTGATGACCGAGAACAGCCGCTGGGACCTTCCAGATGCCGAAGTGTCCCGATATCTCGATCACGCGTACGATCACATCGTGGATTTTCTCGTGCGCTTCGACCGATCGACTCCGTTTCAGCTCGATCCGTCGGGGGATGACGCGCTGCGGCGCGCAAAGCAGGTGCGCCGGATCGCGCTGCGCAGCGGGGGTCACGCGCAGGTGTATGACGAGGCCGAACGTCATTTCGGCCTGCCGCGAGCAACCCTCGGTTACGTCGCGAAGTTGTCGCCGCCGCTTCTACTGCGCGAAGCGAGCGTCTAATAACCGGTTGAGCGATCTCGGATCGGCTCGGCCCTTCGATCTCTTCATCGCCGCACCAATGAGCACGCCGCGCAGCCGCGTCTCGCCAGCGGCGTAGCGCTCCGTCTCCCTGGGCAAGGCCGCGAGCGCCTCGTCGAGCCAGCGCTGTAATTGCGACTCGTCGCCGACCATGATGAGGCCTTCGCGCTCGGCGATCTGCGATGGGGAATCGCCCGAGGCAGCCATGCTGGTGAAGATCTGCTTCGCCGCCGTGTGGCTGACGATTCCATCGCGCACGAGGTCGAGGAGCTGTGCGAGATCGGCCGGGCGAGCACGGATGCGTCCGATGTCGATGTTGCTGTTCTTGAGATGCGCCAACACCTCGCCCATGACCCAGTTGCCTGCGGCCTTCGGATCGCCGTGCGCACGCGCCACCGATTCGAAGTAGTCCGATACGTGAGGATCGGCCGTGAGGACGTCGACGTCGTATTCAGCAAGCTCATAGACCCGGCTGAAGCGCACGCGGCGCGCCGCCGGCAGCTCGGGAAGATCCTGCCGCATCTTCTCGATCCACGCCAGCGCCAACACGAGTGGTGGGAGGTCCGGATCGGGAAAGTAGCGGTAGTCGTCGCTGTCTTCCTTGACGCGACCTGGTCGGACCGTGCCGCTGTCGTCCCACAACATCGTCTGCTGTGCGACAGTTCCCCCACCCTGCAGCACGCCGATCTGACGCACGAACTCCACGGCCAGCGCGCGCTCCACCGCCGAGAATGAGTTCATGTTTTTCACTTCGGTTTTGGTGCCCAGTGCCGTCTCGCCCCGGCGCCGCGCGCTCACATTCGCATCGACGCGCAGACTGCCCTCCTCCATACTGACGTCGCTGACCGCGAGGTACTCGAGGATCTGCTTCAGCACGCGCAGAAACGCGCCCGCCTGCTCGGCCGAGTGCATCTCGGGCTCGCTGACGATCTCGATGAGCGGCGTGCCGGAGCGATTCAGATCGATGGCCGTCCGTCCCGCGTAGCGGTCATGCATCGACTTGCCTGCGTCTTCTTCCATGTGAACGCGGGTGATGCCAATGCGGATTGGAGAAGCATCGGCGCGCGATCCGATCTCCACAAACCCCTTGGTCGCGAGCGGCTTGTCGAACTGCGTTATCTGATATCCCTTCGGCAGATCAGGGTAGAAGTAGTTCTTGCGTGCGAAGACGGACGCTTGGCTCACGGTGCAATTAAGGGCGAGCGCCGCGCGGGTTGCCAGCTCCACCGCATGGGCATTGAGCACAGGCAATGCGCCGGGAAGCGCGAGGCACACCGGGCAGGTGTTGACGTTCGGCGGCGCGGCAAACTCCGCCGCACACGGGCAGAATGCTTTCGTGCGTGTCTTGAGCTGCACGTGCACCTCGAGCCCGACGACCATTTCCCATTCGGCATCCAGGTCCGCCACGGTCGCCGTCACGCGCGCGCACCCGCGCCGAGCGCGCGCTCCAGTGCGTACGCGGCAGCGAACATGGTCATTTCGTCGAAGTGCCCCGCGATGAGCTGTCCGCCGACGGGAAGATCGTCCACACGACCGATTGGCAGCGACATGGCGGGAACGCCGGCAAGATTCGCCGTCACCGTGAAGATGTCGCTCATGTACATCTCGTACGGGTCGGAG
>JANMAY010000334.1:0-10534 GCA_031360095.1 Gemmatimonadaceae bacterium | reverse complement strand
TACGATCCAGAGGCCAACCTGATCGAGGATAAGGTCGGGGTGGCAACGGGACTCGCGTACACGAGCGTGGGCGGCGACGTGCTCGAGATCGAAGTGAGCGTGGTACCGGGGCGTGGACGGCTGCAGCTCACGGGTACGCTGGGCGACGTCATGAAGGAGTCGGCGAGCGCCGCGTTGAGCTACGCGCGCGCTCGAGCCGGCGCGCTCGGACTCGACCGCGAGTTTTTGCGCACGCGCGATCTGCACGTGCACATTCCCGCCGGCGCTACACCGAAGGACGGCCCGAGCGCCGGCATCGCCATCGCGTGCGCGATCGTGAGCGCGCTCACCGGCGTGCCTTTGCGCGGCGACGTTGCCATGACCGGCGAGATCACGCTGCGCGGCCGCGTGCTTGGCATCGGTGGACTGAAGGAGAAAACCGTCGCCGCGCTACGCAATCGCATCACGCACGTGATTCTCCCGCAGGAGAACGCGCGCGAACTCGACGAACTGCCGGCAGAAGTGAAGGCGGGGTTACAGTTCCATCCGGTGCGCTCGATGGACGAAGTGCTCGCCGTCGCGCTTGCACGTGCCGTACTGCCGCGGACGGACGAAGAGCTGCCAACGATGATCGCGCATTGATCGCCGCGACGCTGGGTGGTTCCGTGCCGCCCAAGGATCCCCTGGTCATCCGGTCGCTGGATTTCATTGGCCCGATGGCGACGGCGGACGGATGGCGTCCAACGAACGATCTCCCTGAAATTGCGTTCGCGGGACGATCGAACGTGGGGAAGTCGTCGCTGTTGAACCGTCTGGTGCGCCGCAAGGCGTTCGCGCGCGTGAGCAATACGCCGGGCCGCACGCGCGAGATCAACTTCTTCAAGGTCAACGATCAGTTCGTGCTCGCGGATCTTCCCGGCTACGGTTATGCGCGGATTGCCAAGGAGCGCAAAGCGGAATGGCTTCCGCTCATCGAGGGCTACCTCCGCACGTCGACGACGCTGCGCGGCGTGGTGCAGCTGCTCGATGCGCGGCACGATCCGTCGAACGAAGATCTGCAAATGCTCGACTTTCTCGCCGAGATCGAGAAGCCCACGATCGTCGTGTTGACGAAGATCGACAAGCTGAAGGCGCGCGAGCTTCCGGAGCGCGTGAAGGCGATTGCTGTCGCGCTGCGATTGGAAGACGACCAGATCATTTCCTTCAGCGCTGAAACGAACCAGGGGCGCGACGAGCTTGCGGAGGCGTTGGTGGCGCTGGTGCAGCAATCGCGCGAGGCGAGCGCGTGATCGCCTGTCGCGCACTGCTGCGCTGTGCGCTTTCCGCGCTGGCGCTCGGCTGTGCGCAGAGTCAGTCTGCGGCGCCGCCGCCACCCGCTCCGGCGCCGGCTCCCTCTGCGACGCCCGCGACGCCGGCGATCGCGGCGGCAGATACCAACGCTGCCGGTCTGGTGCCCGCTGGCTACGGCACGTTGCGGCAGGAAGACATAGCGATCAAACTCTTTCTGCCCGATGTCGACGTCCGTCTGACGCCTCTCGACGAAAGCGTGATCCGCACGCTGTCTCCTGATTCGTACCGTGCGCTGCGCGAGCTGGCGGAGAGCCGACGGGCGGCGATCGCCCGCCTGGCGGCGCAGCGGGGACTGCTGCGGGGCAATCTGTGGTACGTGTCATTCTTCGGCCGTGCTCCGGACGCCCGGTTTTCTCCACTCGAGCTCACGGTGGCGTCCGGAGGACATGCCTTCCGGCCTGTGGAGGTCCTTCCGCTGACGACGGGATTTGGAGAGCAGCGGCTGCAGCCGCGCGAGACACAGTCGGCGATCTACATCTTCGACGACGCACTCGACGTGAACCAGCGGTTGGTGGTGTCGCTGGGCAGTCAGCGCAGTGAAAGTTGGGAAGGCACGCTGCGTAACATCGAGCGGGAGCGGGTGCTGATCCGGTCGCGGGTGCAGCGGAGCGCCGCGCCCTAGTGCGGGTGGCCGTCGGGTTGACGAAAATCGAATCAACTGCGGGGAGGTCAACTGCGGGAATTTGAACGGTGAAGTCGAAGAGGTCGCGGAGGACGCCGGCGGAGTGACGGTGGCGATGCACCCCTAGAAAGCCGTCACCGACTCCGCCACATTCCTCTCATGCCCTTCCTCCCTCTCCGCGGACTGCCGGCGCGCGGTAACGCGAGCCTCGCGAGCGACTGGCTCGAGCGCCTCGCGCATCGACTCGATCAACCCTCCACTGATGTCGCAGCAGATCGGGCTCTGCTCTGCCGAGAGGTGCTGACGGAGCTCTGTTTCCCGCAGTATGTGGCCGATTGGGAAACGGCCGTGACGGACACGTCACTGCCAATGGGGACGCGCCTCGCGTTGTCCGCGCTCGATCCGCGCAACATTACGCTGGAGCCCGAGTACTACGCCGACTGCGACGACGCGCGCTTTCAACCGGTCAAGCCGCTGCTGTGGCTGTGGTACTCGTTCGACCGCACGCCTTTGGGCGGGCAGAACGTCGATCTTGGCATCCGTCTTCGACGGCTCCTCGCGCACAAGATCTTCCAGCGCTGCGGTGAGAACTTCAAGGCATTCCAGTTCGTGGAGTTCTCCTTCGGGTACAACATGGAGGTGGGCGATAATGTCGTCGTGCATCGCAGCGTGTTGCTCGACGATCGGGGCGGCATTCGGCTGGCGAACAACGTGTCGATCAGCGACTTCGCCAACATCTACAGCCACACCACAGCATCGTGGACCAGCGCGACGTCACCAATGCGTTGACGGTGCTCGAGGAGGGCGTGCGCATCACCTATCACGCCACGGTGCTGGCAGGCGTGCACGTTGGCGAACAGGGGATGGTGGGAGCGAACGCGGTGGCCACGAAGGACGTGCGGCCGTATCACGTGTACGTTGGCATTCCAGCCAAGAGTGTGCGCGTCAAACCGAACGCGCCGGAGCCGGGAACGATTCTTCGCACGTCGGAGCACCGAGTGCGGGAGTAGCCTCCGCACACCATCAGATCAACAGCAGCGAGATCAACGACGGGAATTTGAACTGAGAGGTCGCAGAGGTCGCGGAGAACTACGGCCTTATTTCGTGGCCCTGAGTGTAAGCAAAGGACCTGCATTTCCAATGCAGAAGACGAAGTCCTTCGTTTTGCTCAGGTCGACCAGTATCGTTTGCTTTCTTTGCACTCCTCTGTTGCACTTCTCTGCGCGCTCTGCGACCTCTGCGTTCAAAAATCCGCAGTTTTGTGGTTCGGCAATGCCGCACGCTCCGGAGCGGATCCCTCCCTACAGCACTCGCAGCACGTCCTCCGCATTGCCGGCGTCCCCTGTCTGTAGCAGATGCAGCACCTCGCGCAGCGCACTGCGTTCCCGCGGCCAGAACAACCGCTCGAGTGCGTCCTCTGCGCGCAGCCACTCGTACACCATGTGCTCCTCGCCGAGGGTGACGGGTGCGCCCGGGTTTACGAAGGCAGCGAAGACGACCGCCAGCTCCACCGTATGCGAGCGGTGGAGATAGAACGGTTGCACGGTGACGTTGTAGAGCCGCTCGACGGCGAGCCCCGTTTCTTCGCGCACCTCACGGAGAGCGGCATCTTCCGGCTCCTCACCCGGCTCGATGCGGCCGTGGACGGTCTCCCAGGCGCCTGGACAGCGTGTCGAGGCAGAACGCTGCAGCGTGAGCGCACGCCATTCGCCGCCGTCCTGTGCGACGAGAAACACATCGACGGTGCCGATGTTGACGGTAGCCATGCGCGACGGCGGGGCGGAGGACAAGGGAAACGGGAGGCTTCTTCCTTCTGACGCCGTGGAAGCTAGCGGGTTGCGGGGAACGAGGGCGAGCGCGGGCAACGGCTCGGCGACCATCTTAAGTGGCGGTGCCGAGACTCGGCGCAATTCGTCGATGGTAGTTTCACCGCGTCTGACGAGTGACACGCCTGATTCCCACAGGCTGACAAACCCGTCGGCGCGCGCGGCATCCGCGATGTGCTCCGTGGGCGCACACGCCGCAATGCGCCGTTCGATCTCCGGCGAGCTCACGAGGATTTCGGCGATCGCGCGGCGACCGCGAAAGCCCGTGCTGTTGCACAACGCACATCCCGCCGCTTCGCATGGGGTGCACGCACGCCGCAGCAGGCGCTGCGCGATCACGCCCTTGAGTGCCGTGGCGATTTGATGGCTCGCGACGCCGATGTCGATCAGGCGGCTGACGGCGCTCGCGGCATCGTTGGTGTGCAGCGTGGACAGCACGAGGTGACCGGTGAGCGACGCCTGGATGGCGATTTCCGCCGTCTCCCGATCGCGGATTTCGCCAACGAGAATGACGTCGGGATCCTGGCGCATGATCGACCGAAGCGCCGCGCCAAACGTGAGCCCGGCGCGCTCATGCACCTGCACCTGAACGATGCCCGGAAGTCGATATTCGATTGGGTCTTCGACCGTTACGATGTTGACGCCGCGCGCGTGGATCTCACGCAGTGCGGCGTAAAGCGTTGTGGTCTTTCCGGATCCCGTTGGGCCCGTGACGAGCACCAGCCCTTCGCGACGATCGAGCAACGCGCGGATTTGCGCGAGATCACCCACCGCAAAGCCGATAGAGTCGAGCGTGCGGAGTCCACCGCTGCCGTCGAGCACGCGGATCACCACCTTTTCGCCATGCGAGGCGGGCAGCGTGGACACGCGCAAATCGACCACGGAGCCGAGCACGGCGACTCGCGCGCGTCCATCTTGCGGGCGCATTCGATCCGCGATGTCGAGCCCCGAGAGAATCTTGACACGCGAGACGAGCGAGGCCGCCGCGGAACGCGGCAGTGTGCGCACCTGGCGCAACACACCGTCGACGCGGTGCCGCACGGCCACTCCCTGCTCCTCCGGTTCCAAATGCAAGTCACTGGCGCCGGCGCTGATCGCTTCCGCCAGCAGCTGATCGACGAGCCGGATGACCGACGTACCATCCTTGGATTGTGCCGCAGACGTCGCACCATCCGCGGTGAATCCGATGTGCTGCACTTCGACCGGCGGGGCGGTGGAATCGCGCCGCGGCACGGCGTCAGCGTAGCAACGGTCGAGGTGATTGGCGATCTCCTCGGCATTGGCCATGAGCCAGCGGACCCGGTGACCCGTGGCGAAACCTATCGCGCGCTCGGCGTCGAGATCGTACGGATCGCACGTCGCGACGCTGATCGTGTGGCGTTCCACAGCGACCGGCACCACGAAATGCCGGCGCGCCCACTTTTCGGCCAGCAGCGCAACAGCGCGCGGATCGACGCCGGAAAAGTCAGCGCGCGGAAACTCGACGGCGGTGGTCGGCGGCATGCCGCAATCCTATTCCCTCTCGTCCCACCGGCGACATCATGCAACGGCACGCGACACCACGCGCGTGCACGGCCTCTGACGCGCTCAGGCGCGACGGAGTGACAGAGTGAACGTCGATCCCTTGCCGGCCGCGCTCGCAACCGTGAGATCGCCTCCCATTCCTCGCGCGAGATCCCGACTGATGGATAGCCCGAGCCCGGTGCCTTCGTGCGCGCTCGCGAGATCGCGGCCGAGCTGGACGAAGGGCTCGAAGATCGTCTCGAGCTTTTCGGTTGGAATACCAATCCCGGTGTCACGAACAGCAATCTCCATCAGCAGCGGCTCTGACGGATTTCGCGCGAACGTGACGGAGACGGTTCCCGGCCCCTGCGTGAACTTGAGCGCGTTCGACAACAGGTTCAGCAGGATTTGCGACAGCTTCTCGCGATCGGCGAGTACGGATACGGCATTCGTCGGGCCGCCGACATTCAACTCCAGCCTGAGCTCGTTCGCGACGAACTGCGGCTCGACCAACAACCCAACCTCGCGGATAACCCTCACGGCGTCGACACCCGTGATGGCGTACTCGAGGCGGCCGCTTTCGACCTTGGCGTACGTCAGGACATCGTTGATGAGTCCGAGCAGATGCGCCTGTGCCCGATTGACCCGCTGCAGCGCCTCGCGCTGCGCCGGGGTGACGGGGCCATGCAGTCCCATATCCATGATCTGCACGTGACCTCCAATCGCGTTCAGCGGAGTGCGCAGCTCATGGCTCATCGTCGCCAGGAAGGCCATTTTCGCGGCATTGGCCTCTTCGGCAGTGGCGCGTGCGCGCTGCGCGTCCTCGTATAGGCGCGCGCGCAGCATGGCCTGCGCGCACAGGCGGCCAAGCGTCTCGGCGAACGCCCGATCTTCCTCGGTGAATACGCGCTCCTCATGAAAGCCGAGCACCATGCCTCCAAGGGTTGCGTTTCCTGCGCGGAGCGGCACGGCGAGCAATGAGGCGCTCTGCGACGCCACGTGCGCTCCCTCGAGCAGCGGATAGCGCGCCGCGACTTCTGCGCGCGACTGGAGCGCGACGAGCTCGCCGGTGCGGACCGCGTCTGCCAATGGCAGCGCCGTGTCGATCGCAAACGCCTTGAATGCGTCAGTCTCCGCGATCGCCATGCCCGCGTTCGCCACATGCTCGAGCTGGCGTTCATCATGGGACACCACGTAAACGGCGCCATCACTGGCGCCGAGCGCCGGAAGTCCCTCGCGAACGACCGCATCGGCGACTTGCAGTTCGGTCAGCGCACCGGCCAAGAGCGCGGTGACGTGCTGGAGTCGTCCGGTGCGCTCCGCCGCCAGCTCGGCCGCGGCGCGTGCGTCCTGTGCATCGCGGAGGAGCCGAACCGTGTCGATGGTGATCCCGGCACGCCGGCCCAAGTCTTCGGCCATCGTGAGATCCGCGTCGGTATACCGGCGACCGGACTCCGTCGTACACAGCGTGAGCGCGCCCAGGACGCGATCGCGCGCCGTGATTGGAACGACGATGATCGAGCAGAAACCAATGGACCGCAGCATCGCGAGATGCTCGGGGTCCTGTGCGCCCGCGACGAGCACTTCATCGGTAATGACCGGAATGAACAACGGCTGCGCCTTCCCGATGACCTTCGACATCCCGCTCTCATCGGTCCAGCGCTCCGGATACTTGCTCGTGAGTGCCGCCGCGAGTGCGAGCTTCGCGGGATCACCGTGGACGATCGCGACGCGCTGCATGACCGGTGGCCATGCCCCGGAATTTGGATCGTCGAGGAGATCGACCGCCGCCCAGTCGCCGAGCCGAGGAACCATCGCGCGCGCAACGTTCGACAGCGTCTCCTCATAGTCGGTGGACGACGCCAACAGGCGACTGGCTTCCGCCAGCAGCATGGCCGCGTCCTGCGCTCGGCGCCGCTCACTGACGTCCTGAAAGAAGACGACGATTCCGCCGTCGGATGACGGATATCCTCGCGTCTCGATCCAGCGCTTGAGGGTGGGCGCGTACGCTTCGAGCGTCTCTGTCTTGCGTGTTTCGAGCAATCGGCGAAAGAGCAGGACGAAGGGCGAGTGCTCCATGTCGAGATCCGCCCAGACTTCCAACGGCGTCCTGCCGAGAAAGGATTCGGCCGGCTTGCCCCACATTTCCGCTGCTCGCTGGTTGACGTAGGTGAAGCGGAGCTCGGCGTCGAACGCGACGAAGCCGTCCGCCACTGCTTCGACGACAGTCTCCACTGCATCGCGTGCGGCGTGTTCGGCTTCGACGTCGAAATTCACGCCGAACCAGCGCACGATTGTGCCGGCCTGATCGCGCAACGGCGCAACGCGCGTGAGGAAGCGCCGAAACACTCCCGACGCGCTCCGAAGTGGAAAGACCATGTCGAAGGGCTTCCCGGTCGCAATGGATTGCGTCCATTCCCGCAACACCTCCGGAAGCACCTCGGGATCATGGACGCGCTGCCAACCCCATCCCTCCATGTCCGCCGGCGCGGTGCCCGTGTACTCGTACCACCGCTCATTGTACCAATAGATCCAACCATCGGGCTGCGCCATCCAGGCCAACGTGGGGATCGTATTGGCGAGCGTGCGAAATTCCTCCTCCTGATGCCGCAACACATCCTCGGCGCGACGACGGATTGTTACATCGCGGGTGAACGAGGTGATCGTATTGGCGGCCGGTACCATGCGGATCTCGAACCAGCGGTCCAGCGACGCCAGATATTCCTCATAGTGCGTGATTTCGCCGCGGTGCACCGCCCGTTTCGATTCCGTTTCGAAGCGGGTTCCGATCAGTTCAGGAAGCACGTCCCACAGCACGGCGCCTATTGCCGACACCGGGTCCTTGCCGAGATTCCGCAGCACCTCGCTCGCGGCTGGGTTCACATAGATCCAGCGCCATTCCTCATCGAATACACTCACCGCGTCGCTCAGGCTCGCCAGCACCTCCTGCACGCGCTGCGCATTTGCCTGCGCAATGGCCGTTGCCTCCGCGAGCTCGGCGTTTGAAGCAATCAGCAGCTGATTCGTCTCTTCCAGCTCTTCCGTGAGTGCCTGCGCCTCCTCGATCTGCTGCTCGAGCTCCGTCGCCTGCTCCTGCAGCTGCGCGGCAGTCTCCGCGAGCACACGTTCGGTTTCGATGGTGTTCGAGACGTCGCGGATCACGCCCGAGAAAATGCGCGCGCCCTCCGACACGAACTCTCCGAACGAGATCTCCGACATGATCTCCCGCCCGTCCTTCGTGCGGATCGGAACGCGCACGCGGCTCCACGGAATGTTGCGCGTGCCCGTGCTGAGATACCGGGCCATTCCGTGCGCGTGGCGGGCTCGCATGCGTTCCGGCATCAACATCGTGAGCGAGTTGCCCAACACCTCGGCCGCAGAGTATCCGAACAGCTCCTCGCCAGCACGGTTGATCGACAGCAGCACGCTGGCGCTGTCGATCGTCACGATCGCGTCCAGTGCGCTTTCGGCAAGTACGCGATAGAGCTGTGCGTAGTCCAGGGGACGAGCAGCCACGAACGAGAAGGGGTTGAGGCCAGAGAATTACAGGTGTGAATTCAGTGCGGAAACGAGCAGGAAGTATAAAGCACGGTAGCCATCGCCAGCGCCTGCGTGCATCATTTGTCCAGCTCGTTCCACCTTCACTTTACCCCACTATGCTGAAACTGACCGCATTACTCCTGACTGTTGGCGCGACACTTGGTGCGCAGAGCGCCACACCGACGACAGCCGCTACTCCGATGAGTGACTTGAGCACCCTGTGGACGATGGCGATGGGCAACGTGCTCAAGTCCGCGACGCAGGTTCCGGATTCGCTCTACGCGTTCAAGCCGACGTCGTCCGTGCGCACCTACGGCCAAATCCTGGCTCACGTGGCGGGCTCGCAACACATGTTCTGCGCGGCCGCGCTCGGTGAAAAGGGAAGCGCCGAAGATGCCATCGAGAAGACGAAGACGACGAAAGCCGACATCGTTGCCGCTCTCAAGGAGTCCAACGAGCACTGCGCGAAAGCGTACGCGCTGTCCGAGCAGGGTGTGTCCGGCCATGCCGAGCTGTTTGGTCAGCATCAGAGCAAGCGGTTCTGGCTACTGCTGAACGCCTCGCACGACATGGAGCACTACGGCAATCTGGTGACGTACATGCGCATCAACGGCATCACGCCGCCCTCGAGCCAGGGGCGTTAGAGCACACCCCAGAACTCGCGCGCGACATCCACGTTGAACGACCAGCGGCCATTGCGGAGGCCGCGCGCGAGTTGCAGTCGCAGCATGTCGAAGAAGGGCTGAACGGCCACCCCAACGCTGGGATACACACCGTCCGGATGCGTGAGGTCGCTCAGCCGCCCGCGCCTGGAATACGTGGCTTGGACGAATGGCGCGAGCGTGGCTCGCGCCGGCACGCGGCCAAATCGCCCGAGTGAAACGGCAGGCGCGGGAACCTGCACGCGCCACTCCGCGCGCGTCGTGGCGCCAGCGAGCGATCCAAGCTCGTGGAACGCGTATCCGGGCGCGCTGATCGGACCGCCAAAATACAGCCATTCCTGTGGCGGCACCGCACTCGAGCCTCCCACTGCGCCACCCGCGGCGAACACCACCAGCCGTCCGGCCTCGAACGGCCGCTCGAGCGACGCGCTGCCATAGGCGCGCCCGACGGAGAAAGGTTGTTCAGTGGCTGCCGCGTCCGCGTACGCGGAGAATCGCGTGATCCGCAACTCGGCGCGTGCGCGTAGCTCCGACCCCAGGAACCAGAGCGATGTGGGACGCTCGGCGGCCAAAGACAAACGCAGTGCGCGCTGCCGCAGAGCCGGAACGAGCGGATCGAAAACTCCACGGGCAGGCCGAGCGGTGATGTTCAGTGGACGCTGCCGCTCGTGCGACACATCGAGTCGGAGGCGCAGCCCGACCACGTCGCGCACATCGAGCCCGAGACCGAGCCCCTCCACGAAATACGGATCTGTCGCGTCCGAGCCGAATTCCTGCGCGGCGAGCGAGTTGACGAGGCGTGAGCGCTCCTGAAGGTCGCCCACGTCGCGGAAGTCGCGCATGCCGAACGCACGGACGCCCCAGCGTGGGCTCTGCCAATCGGCGCCAAGCATGCCTTTGACCTCGCGATCGTCGATGCCGTATCGGCCGCGCACCTGCGCGCCAAATCCCCCACCGAATCGCGACGCGAGTCCTGCCCCCAGCGCGAGCCCCTCGGCGCGATTGAACTGCGCGAAGTCGGATGCCCCACCGACCGCGAGCGAGACCGCCTG
>JANMAY010000301.1:0-3341 GCA_031360095.1 Gemmatimonadaceae bacterium | reverse complement strand
CACCGAAGCACCTGACACTTGCTGCAGAACCGCGAGTGCTACCAACTGACCTTCATCGACTCGCTCGTCCAGGTTGAATTTAACCTCGCAGAAATGCCATTTGTCTCCAAGATACGCGGCGAGGTCGGGGTTTTGAGACGGGGGCTGAACGCGGGCTGAGACGACGAATCGCCGCTAGGCTCACCGCTGCAATTGGAGTTCCCAGGGACACTCTTTTTCCGAACTTAGTGAGCGGCTTCGAACTGCTCGGAGCTCAGCCCGTCGAGATGGCTCTGGCGACGCGAGCGATTGTAGAACGCATCAATGTAGTCGCTGAAGAAGGACTGATGTCACTCACAATGTCATCCCTCCGTTCCGACATCACGACAGGTTGCGCGACGAGCGTGGAAGGTCTGTCCGTCGGGACACAACATCTGCGGAGCCTCGGAAAGGTTTTACGTCGACCGGATCACCGTTCGTCTGCCCGCGCTGCCCATCGACGCAGCGCGTTGCTACCGCGAAGGCGTGCCGCCTAGTACGCGCGGCGTGTACGAAATCGCGTTCACCCCAGTTTGATAGAACACCAGTAGCGACAATCGGTATTCGCCGGGCCCAAGAACGCCGTCCGCACCGGCGTCAATCCGGAAATAGGGCGCTGGCGCGCCGCTGACGCATGTTGTCGTTAGAGCCGTCACTGCCGCCGCGTTCTGCAGATCGTTCAGCACGTACGATAACGGACCGGCGAAGACTTTTCCGGTCGGGTTGCGAACGAGGACCCACTGAAACCGGAACGGCGTCGCATAGAACGGAATCATACTCGACTGGTACACGTTGAGTGAGCTTGTGATGTCCATCGGGCAGAGCGGAGGCGGGCCGGGCGTGAAGATCTCCGCACTCTTGCGGCTGAACGGCCTGACGCCTTCGCAGCAGCCGCCGATGATCAGGGCGGTCCCGTCCTGGCGCACGACACTCGCGTGGTCGTAACGGAACCCCGGCACGGCGAGAGGGCCGGTCGGCGACCAAGTGTTCGTCGACAGGTCGTAGACTTCCGCCGATGCCCACTGGCTATCTTGTGGATAACCGCCGGAGACCAGGACTCGACCGTCATTCAAGGTCAGGGCCGAGGCAGCGACGCGCGGAACCGCCATATCAGGTACTCGCGTCCATGTGTTCGACGCCGCGTCGTAACGGTGGGCCTGGCTGCGAGCGAACTCGCTCGTCCCCGGTCTGCCAGCCCCCCCGCCCGCGACCAAAACCTGACCGTTCGGCAGGAGCGCAACCGACGGCTGCCAGATGCCTCCCGGGAGGTACCCGGCGGGCGTCCAGCGGTTTGTCGCCGGCGTGTAGATCTCCGCAGATGCGGGCCCTAGCGATCCCCCCGGGTCGCCACCAATCACGAGCACACGACCATCCAGCAGCCGGATGCTGACATGCCACCCTCGCTGGACACTCATCGAGGCCGCCGGGCTCCACGCGTCCGTGGCCGGGTCATAGATCTCCGCTGTCGCAGTGAATCCAGCCTCACCCGGAACCTCACCGCCTACGACGAGCACTCGCCCCTCCTGCAGCATGGTGGCAGTGCCGAGTCCGCGCGGGACGTTCATAGACGCGATCGGGGACCACGCGCCGACTGTCGGATTGAAGACTTCTGCGGTGGCGTGGAGCGTGCCGGCAGACTGATCGTAGCCACCTGCAACAAGTACACGTCCGTCGGCGAGCAGCACGCCTGCGGCATACTGTCGCGGCGTGCTCATCGACGCGATGGGCGACCATATTTCGGTAAGGGGATCGAAGACTTCCGCGGACGCCAGCGAGACTGGTTCAGAAAACCCGCCTGCGGCAAGAGTCCGGTTGTCGGGCAATTGAACGACCACGTGACCGACGCGGCCAATACTCATGCAGGCGACCGCGCGCCACGTGCCCGCCGTTTGAGCGGTGACACTATGCGCCACGCAGAGCAACGCCAAACACGTGAGAGTCGGCGTTCTTGACATCTTCACCTCTGGCGGCTAAGTCTACTCGAAGCCCGAGCTCGCGATAAGTCGCAGCTCTTCGCTTCAAAAGCCTCCACTGTCCGACGGTACTTTCCTTTGAGGGGATGTGTGTGCGAACCCGGGTCGGATAGGAGAGACTTCGGCTCGTCAGCAACTCCGTGGCGCCGCATGGTTCTTGTCGGCATATTGTGAAGAAGCATCTTTAAGATCCTGATCGGCACCGAAGAGGACACCGCGGCCGCACCGAGCCGCCTGACGTTTGTGGCCTTCCGCACGTTGTCCTGCGCGGCGCCGATCTCTGGCTGACCCGGCGGTAGTGTGCTGGTGTGACTTCCAGCAACGCGTCGCAGTCGTCGCCGCCACTGGTTCGTCGCTTGACCTTCCGGCCCGATCGCGGCCACGTCTACCACCTCATCTCGCGGTCGATCTACCAGGCGCTTGAGCAGCGCGACAACCCGAATCGGCGCACACCAGCCCGGCGTTGATCGCGCGGAAGCTGATGCTCCTCGACTACGTCTTCGATCATCCCGACAGGGAATGGCTCGTCACCGAGAACGAAAAGGTGGAGTTCTTTCTCGAGACGCTTTGCGTCCCCGCATCTGCCCTCCCGCACCGGACATACCAGGCCACCCACCGCGCCATCAGCCCCACGGTTCGCTACTGCGTCCGCATGGCCCCTCCTCACTTCGAAACGCGCGTGTGAGCCTTGCCCACGCGTCCAGCCTCTCGCGCCGCAAACGAATCGTGCGATGGCCGAGCCGGGCATGCTTCAGGCCGCCTGCCGCGCACGCGTCGTAGATGATGTCCGCACCGACGCCTAGCTACCCCGCCGCCTCGCGAGGTGTGATCCAGTCGGAACTCTTGGTCGCTGGGTCTGCTGCTTTCATACGACGCTCCCCACGGCTGACGGTAGAGTGCGAACGCGAATGCATCTACCGCGCGACGCACAGTGTCGGTGTGGAACGGTGCTCGTGGAAGGGTAGCGGAGGGGTGGATCCGCGGGAATGCGACGTCGCAGTCGGTCATAACGGCCTCCAGTCGCTGATGGACGGCGGCCGCGGGTTGATCTAACCCGTACGAAACAAACGGCCCGCCGACGCTGGCGAACCGTGAAAGCGAGTAACCACCGAGGACCATCCGAGGTTCAAAACACCCCGTTTAGTCCCTTCCATGCCCGATCAATACCGAGCACGACGGTGGAAATTCTTAGGGATTTTCTGTTCTTCTTGAGACACAGGTAACACGGTATTCCGGGCACATGGGTGACACTTTTGCCCCTTCAGAGGAGGGGGCATGCCTTGGAAGGAGTGTCACACCATGGACGAGCGGCTCCGGTTTGTCGCCCGCCTGCTGGACGGCGAGAAGATG
>JANMAY010000285.1:0-21842 GCA_031360095.1 Gemmatimonadaceae bacterium | reverse complement strand
GGCAGAGCATGTGTGGTATCCGGGCATTTTGGTTTTGCAATCCGTGATGTCTTTTTTTGCTTTACTCGAACATTCCCACAGCGCTTTTCATCACGGATTTACCCAGAAAAATCCCGGATAGTGCAGTGTCAGAGCGTCTTTTGTATCCGGGCATTTTTTACTTTCCAATCCGTGATGTCCTTCTTGAATCCTGAGCGCAGCGGTATCCAACGTCTCACAATGGCAGAGAGCTGCGATGGAACCGACCGCATGAAGTTCCGTTTCTTGACTGCGAGCCTCGTCGTGCTCCTCTCGGCCTGCTCCGTGAGCCAGGATCAGGAAGTCGCCATCGGCCAGCAGAACGCGGAGCAGATCAATGCCAGGCTGCCGATCGTTCGCGATCCGGCGGTCGCTGACTATGTCCAGCAGCTTGGTCTGGCCATCGCGAAGACCACCGAGCGCGCCGATCTCGACTGGCGATTCTTCGTGGTCGACAGCAAGGAGGTCAACGCATTCGCGCTGCCCGGCGGCTTCATCTATGTGAATCGCGGCCTCATCGATCGCGCGCAGCACCTCGACGAGCTCGCGGGCGCGATCGGTCATGAGATCGGGCATGTCGTGCGCCGGCACTCCGTGCATCAAATGGAGAAGGGCACCAAAGCGAACGTCGCGATCGGACTGGGGTGCACGCTCACGCGACTCTGCAACAGCGATCTCGCGCACGCGGCAATTCAGGTGGGCGGCGCAGCGCTGTTCGCGCGATACAGCCGGCTCGACGAGGCGGAGGCGGATTCGGAGGCGGTCGTCAATGTCGTGAACGTCGGCCTGAATCCGATTGGCATTCCAATATTGTTCGAGCGGCTGCTCGAGGAGCGACGCACATCGCCGCTGCGCATCGAGGCGTTTTTCGCGTCGCATCCATTGGAAGAGGATCGCATCGTCGCGACGCGACGGGAGATCGACGCGCTCGACCCGGCGGTGCTGAAAACTTTGAAGCGTGACGACGACAGCTATCGCGCGTTCAAGCAGCGACTGGGCTCTCTTCCTCCGTCACCGGAAGCGCCAGCGGCGCGGCAGGTGACGCCTGAACAGCTTCGCGAGAGACCCTGAGTTCGAATTCGCGTCGAAAAGCAGCGGAACTGAATGAGGACTGCTCCAACATCGAAGGGATCGCTCCTCGTTCAGTCACCTTCCAAATGGCCCGCCATGCAGGCGCGACCATGCCGGTATCCATCCTCTACTTGCAATCATTCCTGGAGAGCCGACTCTGCCCTTGATAGTGCGGGCGAGGGGATATTGGCTCCGCGACGTCGACGCAGTGAAGATGTGCGCCGGGACGGTGGCGCTTCGTAGGAACCGTCCGCCCTTTCCAGCCCGTTCCGACTTTTCCCCAAATTCAGTTGAGATTCGTTCCTGCCATCGCTCGTGAGCCGTTGCAGTTTCCGGATCGATCCCGGTATTCCCGGATGATCCGAAAAAAGATAAAAACTTTTCATGTTGTGGCGGAAAGTCGATGCGCCAAACTCGGCGCACTTCATCCGCAAAATCCGCTCAATCCGTTCGATCCGGATGAACTTTCGTCTGCGCGGCCACCGCTGGCGCCCCCGCCACCGGAGTTGCACGCGACCCGCCAGTTGAGAGCATCCCCGGCGGTGCCGTCACGCCGCCCGACACGATGAACGCCAGCACATCCGCGCTGTCTGCATCGATTGGCGTGAGCGCGTTCGCTGGAAAAATCAGCAATGTTCCAGTGAAGCTGTACGAAAACGGCAGGTACACCGTCACGTACTCCACCAGACCCAAGCTCGCCAACGACTCCTGCGTCACGAAGCCAATCACTTTCCCCGAACCGCCGGGATAGGGCGTGACGAGCACTGGCTTTCCGAACCGCCGCTGTTCCCCCACGAATGCATTGAGCAGATCGCGCGTCGCGCTGTAGAGCAGGCGCACGAACGGCAGTCTGTTCAGCAGCGACTCCAATGCGCCGAACAGACTCCGCGTCAACAAGCTCTGCGCGAGAAAGCCGAACAGCGTGATCAGCACGACAGTGATCAGGAATCCCACGCCGGGGATGGGAATCCCGAGCCAGCCATCGATGGTGCTGAACACCCGCACGCAGATGTAGATGGTGATCGCGAGCGGGGCGAGAAAGACCAGCCCCTTGAGGAAATAGTTGAGAAAACGTGTCACGGCGCGCTCCCGGCGAAGTCTCGCACGCCTACTTGGCCATCACGGGGATGCTCAGCTCCTTCGTACCCCAGGTGAACGACAACATGGCCGCGCCACCCTGATCCGACGGCCGGAGCGCGATGGTGAACCGCTCCGCGGACGCGGGTGCAGTTCGCACTTGAAGCGGCACGCGCGCGAGGTCGCGATCCGCGTGGTACTCAGTGCCCCACTGGCCCGCCTGCTTGTTGATGATGAGGTCATACCCAACCGGGGTGGTGCGCGTCCACAGGGTGTACGTGCCGGCCGGCACAGTTGCATTGCCAATCGTGACGTCCGTGTCCGTGCGGAACTGCGTCGCGGCGTTCGCGCCGGTGCGCCAGATCGTGTCGCCGAGTACGCCGTTCACCCACACGTCGCGCCCGCGGAGCGAGGGGCGGCCGTAGTCCACCCACAGATGCGTATTGGCGCCGATCGTGGCACGCACCGTATCACGCGTCGATGTTGCGCCCATGGCTCCCGCGGCCAGATCGCGTGCCATCCACGCACGAGCAATTGCGTCGACGTCCACGTTGGCGACGCGATCGACGCGCACCTTGAGCGTCGTCGCGGCGCCGCTCGCGCCGGTGAGGTTTCCACGGCCATCGTGCCGAATGACCAACCATGAACCGAAGCGATTCACACGAACCGAATCGGATCCATACAGCCGGATGGGCATCATGTTGGCAGCCGTCGCACCAATCGCAAAAGGCACGAAGGCGAATTCGCCGCTGTCGCGTCCTGTCGCGCGCAGCTTCGCGATCGCGAGCTCGAACAACCCGTACGAGCTTCCGATGTACGGCAATTGCTCACCACGCACGGCGATGGCGCGACTCGTGTCACCGGACGCGCGATGCCCGACGATGCGCACCGAATCAGGTCCAAAGCGAAGGCTCGCCGAGGGAATCGTCGCGGTCGGCAGCGGCGAGCCGTCCGCGCGTCGGACCGACCAGTCCGCGCCCGTGGGCGCGTTGTTGGCACCCAACTGCACGTTGTAGCGAACGACCGCCGTCGACGGCGAGCGCACGACGATCACGCCGTCCATGGTGGTTGGCGTGCGAGTGTACTGCTCGATCGCGACCGTGTCAGCACCCAGCCGGGTGAGCAGCGTCGTGGGTCCCCCCATGGGCCCAGGCGTCGAGGTCGCGGGCGTACAGGCGACGCTCGCAAGTGCGAGCGAGGCGGCGGCGAGACGAAGGTGGGCGAGGTGGCGCATAACTTCTCCGGGGGGGATCGAGGGCATCGCGAAAGCTACGGCTCGCGTCGGATGCGCGCAGGCTCTCGCCGCTTCAGAAAGATCGCGAACCACATGGCGAAGTTGCGGGAGAACGCGAATCTTTCCGGCATGGCACCTCATCACCGCCCTGCCCTCGGCCATCTCAAGCGCGCCGACCCCGTTCTCGCCGACATCATCGCCCGCGTAGGCGCGTGCCGCATGGAGCCGCGCCGTTCCGGCACACACTACGACGCGCTGGTCCGATCCATCATCTATCAGCAGCTCTCTGGCAAGGCCGCAGGCACCATTCACCGGCGGTTCTGCGCGCTCTTTCCAGCCAATCGGCCGCGCGCCGAGCTGGTGCTGGCGAAGGATGATCCAACGCTGCGGTCGGTTGGACTCTCGCGGCAAAAGGTGAGCTATCTGCGCGACCTATCTGCCCGCGTCGTGAATGGCTCGCTTCCGCTCGCGCATCTCGGCCGCTTGAGCGACGACGCCATCATCGAGCATCTGGTGCAGGTGAAGGGCATTGGCCGATGGACGGTGCAGATGTTCCTCATGTTCCGCCTCGGCCGGCCCGATGTGCTGCCCGAGCTCGATCTCGGCGTGCAGAACGCGATTCAACGCGCGTACGGATTGAAGAAGCGTCCGTCGCCAAAGGAAGTGCTGAGCATGGGCGAGAAGTGGCGGCCGCACGCGTCGGTGGCGAGCTGGTACCTGTGGCGGTCGCTCGAGAACGGAGACGGGCAGCTGTGATGCTCGACGCCAAAACCGCCCTCTTCATCGCGCTCGCGATCGTTGCGGTCCTGTTCCTGATCGTCTTTGCCCGCGGCGTTCGCCAGACGCGCGCATCGGGCACGCCCGTCACCCCTACGGCTCCCGGTCTTCTCACCGGTTTCATCACCAACTTCTTCGACACGCTCGGCATCGGTTCGTTCGCCACCACCACCGCCGCCTACCGCCACTGGCGCATGGTGCGCGACGAGCACATTCCCGGTACGCTCAATCTCGGACACGCGTTGCCGGCAATCGTTCAGGCCTTCATCTATACGCGCATCGTTCCCATCGACTCACTGACGCTCATCCTCATGATCGGCGCCGCGGTGCTCGGCGCCTGGCTCGGCGCTGGCGTCGTTGCCGGTTGGCCGCGCAGCCGCATTCAACTGGGAATGGGCCTCGCTCTGCTCGGTGCCGCCGCGCTGATGCTCGCCGCGCAGCTCCAACTCGTACCCGCCGGCGGCGAGCTCCTCCGGCTGACCGGGGCGCGTCTCGTGATTGGAATCGTCGCCAACTTCCTGCTCGGTGCGCTGATGACCATCGGCATCGGCCTCTATGGACCGTGCATGATACTCGTCAGCCTGCTCGGCATGAATCCCACGGCGGCCTTCCCGATCATGATGGGATCGTGCGCGTTCCTCATGCCCGTCGCGAGCGCGCGCTTCATCCGCGAGCGCGCCTTCGACGCACGTGCGGCGCTCGGTCTGGTTGTTGGCGGGCTGCCGGCAGTCCTCATCGCCGCCTTCCTCGTGAAGACGATGCCGCTTTCCGCCGTGCGGTGGCTCGTCGTCATCGTCGTCACCTATACCGCCGTCACACTGCTGCTCACTGCCAGGCGTGCGCGGTACAGCGCTGTCGCCACACAACCAGACACGCTTGCTCCATAACTCCGACGACGTGATGCCAGCCCAGCGGCCTCGCGTCACGCACTGGATGGGCATCGCCTGCGCCTGCGTTGCCGTGCTGCTGTATGCCAACACCCTTTGGCACGGCTACGCGCTGGATGACTTCCCCACCATCTATGGCAATCGGCTCACCATGTCGGGCGTGAAGGGGATCCCCACGCTCCTCCACACGGCGTACTGGTACGGGTTCGATGGCCAGAACGACTGGCTGTATCGCCCGCTGTCCATGGTGATGTTTGCCGTCGAGTGGCAGCTAGCGCCGAATACTCCCGCGCTCGGTCACTGGATCAACGTGCTCATTTACGCCCTGAGCGCGGTTGTGCTGTTCCGCTTTCTCTACGAGCTGTTCGACACGTTTCACATCGCCGTACCGCTCGCCGTATCGCTGCTGTGGATTGCTCACCCCATTCACACGGAGGTCGTTGCCAACATCAACAGCCGCGATGAGCTGCTCGCCTTTCTGTTTTCGATTCTCACCATCCGGGAGTGCGTGCGCCATATCAAGGCGCCGCACAAACACCAGCTGATGTTCGCCGGCTGCTATTTCTTTCTCGCTCTGCTGGCAAAGGAAAGCGCGATCACGCTGCTCGCCATCGTTCCTCTCACTCTTTTCGTCTTTACGAAAGCCGACGCCGCGCGAATGGGCCGAGTGATGGTGCCGATTGCGATTGCGGCCGCGACGTACCTGGCGATCAGAAGCTCCGTCTTGGGGAGCCAACTTGGCGGCGGCGCCATTTCGCTGATCGACAATTCACTGGTAGCAGCGCCGGACTTCGCGCATCGCGAAGCAACCGCGTTCTACATCGCCGCCAGGTATCTCGCGCTGCTGTTCTTTCCGTATCCGATGTCGTCGGACTATTCGTTCCGCCAGATTCCCGTCGTCGGCTTCGGCAATCCGATCGCTCTGGGCTCGCTGATCCTGCACGTCGCGCTCGGCGTGTTTGCCGTGATGCGGCTGTCTAAAAAAGATCCCGCCGGCTACGGGATTCTCTTCTATCTCATCGGGATGTCGCTCGTCGCCAACGTACTGTTTCTCACTCGGTCGACGATGGCGGACCGTTTTCTCTTCATGCCGTCGCTCGGCTTCTGCATCGTGGTGGTGGTCGTGCTGGCGCGGGTGTTCTCGGTCGACGTTCGCTCACGCGCTCATGACGCAGCCGTGTCCGAACCATGGTTGCCGTCCACGCCGTTTGCGGTGCTGATCGGTTGCGTGCTCGTCGCCTACACGCTGCAAACGTGGGCGCGCAATCCCGACTGGGAAAACGATACCACTATCTTTGCCGCCGACGCCGCGCATTCCCCCAACAGCGCGCGCGTGCATTTCCTGAACGGCAATCATGCACTGCAAGAGCTCAAGCAGGGCAAGGTTCCCGAACGCCTCCAGCGGCAGCAGTACATAATGGTCCTGTCGGAATTTCAGAGGGCCATCGCGCTGTACCCCACCTACGCGGAGCCCCACGTCGGCATCGGTGAGGCCTACACCTTCGGCGGAGATTTTCCCGCGGCCATCGACTGGTATCGGAGGATCGTGACTCGCAATCCTCGATACGGCGTGGGCCATCGTCTGCTCGGAAACGCGTTCTTCGCAACACAGCAGTACGACTCGGCGATCGTCCATCTGAAGCGATCGATCGCCGAGGACCCGTCTCAGGCTGATGCGTACAACGCGTATGCCTTAGGCCTCTCCTACCAGGCGAAGGGTGACCGGGAAGGCGCCCGCACGTATCTAGAGAAAGCGTACGCGCTCGAGCCTTCGCTGAAGAAGTAGTTCCGTCCGGATGTACTCTTATTAATTCGCGTGACGCGTTCGTTCACCGCTCGCCGTTCACCGTCAATTGTTCCGTCGCGCTGCGCTGACGCGGCCAGATCTCGGCCATCGTATTTGCGTCGTACAGCCGGCCGTTCTTCATCACGTAGCGAATCGTGTTCGTGTTCTTGATGTCGTCGAGGGGGTTGGCATCGAGCACCTGCAGGTCCGCGAGCTTGCCCACTTCGATCGAGCCGAGCTGCGTGGCCATCCCGATTGCTTCGGCGCCGAGGATCGTCGCGACACGGAGCACGTCGTGGCGCGGCATGCCGCCCGACGCGATGCTCCAGATCTCCCAATGGGCGCCGAGTCCCTGGAACTGTCCGTGACTGCCGAGTCCCACGCGACCGCCGGCGGCAACGAGCTTGGCCGCCTGCGCCGCGAACAACGGAAATGAGTACGCGGACGGCGCCCACCAGCCCGGCCGCCGCAGCGTCTTCTCTTCCACCGTGTGGCGCGGCATGAAGCGGTTGACCTTGGGATCGTTCACGACGTCCGTAGTTTCGTACCAATAGTTCTCCGCCCACGGGCCGCCGTACTGCACAACGAGCGTCGGTGTCCACGTCGTGCCACTCTGCGAGAAGAGCTGAATGGCGTCGTTGTACATCGGCGCGATCGGCAGCGTGTGCTCGATGCCGGAGTAGCCGTCCATCGCCTCCGTCATGTTCTTCTTGAAATCGAGCCCGCCCTCGAGCGTCGGCATCAGTCCCTGCTCGCGCGCGGCCATGATCACCCATTGGCGCGTCTTGCGATCGCCGACCATGTACTGCTTGATCGTATTGGTCTTGTAGAACTCGGAATAGCGCCGCAGCACATCGCGCGCGTCGTCGAGGCTCTTGATGCTGTCGCGCGCGAACACGCCCGGTCCCGTGGCGAGAATGCGCGGGCCAATCAGATCGCCGGTCTCCACGAGATCGCCGTACGCCAGCACGTCCGTGGTGGACGTCTGCGGATCGCGCGTCGTCGTCACTCCGTAGGCGAGATTGATGAGATACTCCCACGGCTGCGAGCGGTGCACTCCGAACGCCGGCCACATGTGCGCGTGCACGTCCACGTAGCCGGGAAGGATTGTTTTTCCGGCAACGTCGATCACGCGCGCATCAGCGGGAACCGTGAGCGTGCCCGTGGCGCCAACTGCGGCTATGCGGTTGTTGCGCACGAGAATGTCGCCAGCGGGAATGATCTCGCCCCCCTTCATGGACACGATGCGTGCGCCGCGCAGCACCACCGTGCCTGCTGGCGCGTCCTTCGCGACGCGAATCGCGATGTCGAGACGTGTCGGCTCGTAGATCGGGCGCGACGGGGCCTGCGGCGTTCGTATCAGACTCGCGGCGCTATCCGACCCCGCGCCAGTGCGCGCGTTGCCACCGGGGGCGCGCGTCGAATCCGCCCGAGCGGTGGAGTCGCGCACGAGCGAATCCGCGCGCGCGAGGTCATACGTGAAATACGAGCGGCCGAGTGAGTAGACGACCTGCTTGCCGTCCTGGGACCAGCGTGCGAAGTCGCCGCCCACGCGCGTCAGGCGACGTACCGGCACCGCCGATCGGGCGGGATTCGCGATCGAGATGAGCGGTGGTGTGGCGCCGATCATCGGAACTGATGAAACAACATAGATGTTGGTGCCCGCCTGCACGAGCGCTCGGTCTCCGTCTGGAGAGAGCAGCACCTCGTCGGCGCCGCTGCCCCCACCGCCGCCGCCCCCCGCCGGCGGAGGACTGCCGATGCGCAGGAGCGCCTGCCGGTCGGTGCCATCGTAGCGCATGGAGACGAGGCCTTCGGACGGCTCGAACAGGTACACGCGCGTGCTGTCCGGCCCAAAGTGCGGTTGGCCGTAGCGCGTGACCGGCGTGATCACCGTGGCGGCGCCGCCGTTCGACGGCAGCCACACGAGCTCGACGCCAGCCGCATCCGCGCTGGGTCCATCCAATTCGTCGCGATCGCGCCGCTGCTCGCGCGGACCGCGGGCGACCACGATGCGTCGCCCGTCGCGCGCGTAGGCGAGCTTGTCGTAAAAGCCGGCCTGCGTGCTCAGGCGCTCGGGTTTTGCGCCGCCATCGACGCGCACGCGATACACGTCACCGCCAGCCTGCTCGTTCCACGTGACGTACGCGACGTACCGGCTGTCGGGCGACCACGCAGGCGAAAATTCGCCGGTCCCCGACGTCGTCGTGAGGCGCCTCGGCTTGCAGGTCGCGGCGCTCGAGGTCGGACACCGCGCGAGATCGAGCTCCCAGAGCTTGTCGAGCGCAGTGAAGGCAACGCGCTTTCCATCGGGTGAGGGTGACGCGTTGCGAATCTGTCGCACGACCAGCGCGGAGTCGTCATAGGGGAACTGCAACGTGATCGCACCGGCGATCATCTGATCGACGTCGGCGCTGAAAGGAATGGGCGTCTGCACGCCATCGGGCACGCCGATGCGCCAGATCTTTCCGTGGTGCGCGATGACGATGGCCTTGTGGTCCGGCGTAAACGCGAACGGCGGAACGAGATCTCGGCTGTACCGCGACTCCTGATCGTCGCGTTGCACGTTTGGCGCGAGCCAGCGCTCGTCGCCGGTCGCGAGATCGCGCAGCCTGAGCGCGGTGAGCGAGTCTCGCCGCGTGGCATAGACGAGCCACTTGCCGTCGTCGCTCAGCACAGGGCGCATCCCGGACCCAACCGCTTGCGTCCGCACGAACGTCTTGCCCGTGCGTCGATCGTACACGGCGATCTGCCAATTGAGCGACGTCTGATTGTACCCGCCGCCAGGCGCGGTGCGCACCGCCGAGTAGATGAATCGTGGATCGCTGCCGAACGCCGCGCCGACGTAGTTGCTCGGACCCGCGTTTCCTCCGCCCGCGCCCGGCACCGGCGTCGTGGGCGGACTCGTGGTGAGCTGCAGGCCGGTGCCGCCGTCCCGATGATACATGAACAGGTTGTATCCCGCGCCGGTACCATTTCGAGAGACGAGGACGTACTTGCCGTCGGGGGTCCACGTCGGCGAGATGAAGGTGCGAGCATCCTCGCGCGTCAGTGCGTGCGCGCCGGTCCCGTTCGCGTTCATCAGCCAGAGGTTGTCATTTCCCGTGCGGTCGCTGACGAACGCGATGGTCTTACCGTCGGGCGAAAAGTGCGGTTGGCCATCGAATGCCTGGCCACTGGTGATGCGCGTGGCCTTGCCGCCTTCTATTGGAATCGTGTAGAGGTCGCCGAGGAGGTCGAATACGATCGTGCGGCCGTCGGGCGAGACGTCCAGCGACAGCCAGGTGCCCTCTTCGGTCGTGAATCGCAGCGGCTTGCTGACGGTGAGCGGAAGCTCGCGGAGCTGGCGCCCACCGGAATCGCCGGCTTGACGCTGTGCTGTAGCGTGGAGGGGGGCGACCAACACGAGCAGGGCGAGGAGAAGCAGGGTGCGGATCGGCATTGAAGGGGCGGGAGTCCGAGTCGTGAGTCGTGAGTCGTGAGTCGTGAGTACAATCAGCGCAGCCAGCGTCGATCCTCGATTCTGCGTCACTGGTAGCGCGGAGGCAATCCCGGGACACCTGGCCGGATGCCGTCCACGGCGTTCATTTCCCCAGCGTCCTCTCATCAAACACGCACAGGTGCCAAATGTCGTTGCGCCACCTACTTGGACTTGGCTTGCTCGTCGTCTGCAGCTCGATCGCGGCCGCACAGCCGAGCCGCATCGCGCTCGTCGGCGGCACCCTGATCGACGGCTACGGCGGCCGTCCGATTCGCAACTCCGTCATTCTCGTCGAGGGCGAGCGCATCACGGCGGTGGGCACGCAGGGCACGCTCACGATTCCGCGCGACGCGCAGATCATCTCCACCGAAGGGATGACGGTGCTGCCGGGCCTCTGGGACATGCACGTGCACACGATGATCAACGGGCACGGTGACTATGGCCACTGGGACAGCACCTACACGAACTCGAAGAGCGGCATCCTGGGCCGGGTCATCATGCCGGCGTCGGCAAAACAGCTCCTGCTCGCCGGCGTGACGAGCGCGCGCGACCTCGGCGCGCCGCTGGAAGAAAGCATCGCGCTGCGCACGGCGATCAATACCGGAAAGATCCCCGGACCGACACTCTACGTCTCCGGCCCATTCATTCAGCACGCGCCATATCCCAACACGGAGCGCTTTCGCTGGGGCGTAAGCGGAACCGACGACGCGCGCGCCAAGGTGCGCCGTCTCGCCGAAGCCGGCGTGGACGTCATCAAGCTGATCGACCAGGACGAGATGACGTTGGACGAAGTGCGCGCCGTGGTCGACGAAGCGCACAAGCACCGGCTCCCTGTCGTCGCGCACGCGCACCGCCCCGAAGAGATCCGCCGAGGACTCGCGGCGGGCGTGGACGACTTCGAGCATACGGGGCTGGCGACGGCGTCCGAGTATCCGGCTGACATCATGCGTCTCCTCGAGGAGCGCACCAGCCGCGGCGCCGCGGGCCCGTTGTTCTGGACGCCGACCATCGAAGGGCTTTTCAACTACGAGGGGATCCGCGAAAACCCCGAGCACATCGACGACCCCGCGTGGCACGACGGCCTTCCCGATTCGATCGTCGCCGATATCCGCGGCTCGCTCGAGCATCCCGATCGGTTGGCGTACTTTGCCGCGACCGCCGCGCGCCGGCCGACGCTCGAGCGGAAGTTCAATCAGCTCCGCTCGTCCGGCGCCACGCTGCTCATCGGCACGGACGCCGGCATCCCCATGAAATTTCACAGCGGAGCGACGTGGCGGGAGCTCGACATCTGGGTCAACCGACTTGGAGTGGACCCAATGTTCGCGATCCGCGCCGCGACGTATTGGCCTGCCGTCGCCATGAAGGTGGAACGGCAGGTTGGCACGGTGAGCGAAGGCAAATTCGCCGACATCATCGCGGTGCGGGGCGATGCGCTGCGGCACATTGCGCTGCTGTCGCGGCCGGATGTGGTGGTCAAACACGGAAAGAGATACCGCTGAACGGCGTGCGGAGTGCGGGGTGCGGAGTGCGGCGTGGTCGTGCGGGGTGTAGCGCGCGGCGTGGTCGTGAGGGGGAGCGCCGTACGCCTCACGCCTCACGTCACCGTCCGCCTCACGACCACGCCCTCACGCCTTCGCCTCACGAGCCACCGCACTCCGCACCCCGCACGCCTCACGGTAGAGTTTTTCTCGCCACCTCGAGCGCCGCCACCAACGCCGAATCGGCACGGCAATCTCGGGCCGCACGCCAGTCCCCTCCCAGTTCGTCTTCGTGATCGGATTGATCGCGCGGCCGCTCGGAACGAACACGCCGAAGTCTCCGATGCGCTCCATGCCGCCCGGGTGTGCGCCGCCGCCGGTCGTCTCACCGACGATCGTCGCGCGCTTGCGGCTCTGCAGATTGTACGCGAATTCCGCCGCCGCCGAAAAGGTGCGTTTGCTGGTGAGCACGAACACCGGCTTTTGCGAACCAAAGCGCGTTCCGGCGACGGTGCGAAGCGTGTAGAAGTCGTCCGTCTTGTTGGTGGGGCGGAAGTAGAGCGAGTTGAGATGCACGGGCTCCGCTCCGAACAAATACGACCCGGCTTTTTCGGCCACCTACGCCGAGCACGATGCCATTGTTCGTGCGGTGCGAAACGGCAGCGCGGCAGCAATCGAATCTGCGGTGCGCGCCAACTGGCTTAATGGCGGCGATCGGCTCGCCGCAGTGATCGAGCGCGCAGACGCAGTGGTGCTCACGGGAAGTCCGTGGCGAAACCCACACCTCACGGCAAAACGGCGCGTGCGCCGAGCGTGAACCAACGCTCAAACGTGGCAATGCGTACCCACCTGACGAGCACGCCCTGCCGCTTGGCGACTCGGCGATTGCCATCACGGATCTGAAACACGAGAAGCCCGGATATCGCAAGACATCACGCGGTGCTGCATCCGGGCGTTGGACAGTCCCGACCTGCAAAGGTTCATTTTGCACAACCCTCTCGCCCGATGGTGCCGTTGCTCTTCTGTCACACCCTGTTGCTCGTATCAACGGGCATTGCGCTTCGTGCCTCGCCCCTCGCGGCGCAGCAGCGAGACACAACTCAGCTAGGCGCCCGGGGCCGGATCGAGTCGAATCCGCAGCTCACGGTGCGCGAGACAGTTGGGCCGATTCGCCTCGACGGAAGGCTCGACGACGCTGATTGGGCGCGCGCCGATTCGATCATCGATTTCCGGCAGCGCGAGCCCGAGGAAGGTGCGCCCGCGAGCGAGCGCACGACCGCGAAGGTTCTCCGCGACAACGACGCCCTCTACGTCGCGATCCGTGCCTGGGATCGCAACATGCCGGACCTCCGGGCCACACAGCTGCGGCGCGACGCGGAGCTCGACAGCGACGACAACCTCACCCTCCTGATCGACAGCTTCCACGATCGCCGCAGCGGCTTCCTGTTTCGGACGAACGCGAACGGCGCGATGTGGGATGCGCAAATCGCCGGATCGGAGCGATCCGATGTCGACTGGAACGGGATCTGGACCGTCGCGACCTCGCGCGACTCGAGTGGCTGGTCGGCGGAATTTCGCATTCCCTTTCGCTCCCTGCGCTTCGAGAGCGGCGCCAGTGCTGCCTTCGGCTTCAACATTCGGCGGTTCATTCGGCGAACCAACGAGGAAGTGCTGTGGCAGTCGTGGGGACGCGCGCAGGGACTCTCGCAGCTTCAGAATGCCGGCGACCTCGTGGGACTGGGTGTGCTGAGCCGTGCACGAAATGTCGAGCTCAAGCCCTACGTCCTCGCGCGCGTCGTCACGCCGGAATACTCCACCGTCGGCGATCGGACGGCGGCGTCGAGCAGCTCCGTCAAGTCCGGGCTCGACGCTAAGGTCGCCGTCTCGCCCACGCTCACCGCCGACCTCACCGTCAACACGGACTTTGCGCAGGTCGAATCCGATCGCCAAGCGATCAACCTCTCGCGCTTTCCGCTGTTTTTCCCCGAGAAGCGGGAGTTCTTTCTGGAATCGGGAAATACGTTCGCGTTCGGGACGCCGGGAAATGCCCAGCTCTTCTATTCGCGCCGCATCGGCGTGCGCGACGGGCGACCCGTGCCCATCCTCGGTGGCGCGCGACTCTACGGAAAGCACGGTCCGTGGACGCTCGGCGTTCTCGATGCGCGCACCGGCGGCGACGACGACATCAATGCCGCCGTCGTTCGCGTAAAGCACGACGTACTCGATCGCTCGTATCTGGGCGCGATCGCGACGCAGCGCTCCGGCCCCGGCGCAGTGGGTGCGGAGCGATCGGCGGGAATCGACGGCAATTTTCCGCTCGTCATTCGCGACCATAACCTGGAGCCATCTTTCTGGGTGGCCGGCACGCGCGTTCCCGGCACACCCGGAACAGCCTTCGCGTGGCGGGCGGTGGTGGACTACCCCAACGATCTTTTCGACAACGTTGCCTCGGTCGCACGAGTCAACGCCGGCTTCAAGCCGGCGCTCGGCTTTGTCCGCCGCACCGGATTCATCGAAACGACAGGCGCCATTCGCTACATGCCGCGGGTGGACGCGTTCGGCATCAGAAAGCTGGAGTTCAAGCCGACGCCGAGTTGGCGCATCGTTGCGGACGAAACGGGGAATCTCGCGGATGCGCGGACATGGCAAACCGCGGACTTCGAGTGGCGCTTTCTTGGCGCCAAACTCCAATCGGGTGACGAGTTCGAGCTCAACCTCCAGCGGGCAATGGACGCGCCACCCGAAGCATTCGAGGTGTTTGACGGCATCGACATCGCCGGCGGCAAATACTGGTTCACCCGCGGTGAGGTGCAGGTCAGCAGCTCGACCGGCCGGCCACTCAGCGTGGACGCCGAAGTCCGCTGGGGCGAGTTCTACGATGGCAGAAGCACCACCGTCGCACTCGACGCGACATGGCGCGGCGGCGGCCACGTCATCTTCGGCGCCGACGTCGCGCGCACGTCGGCGCACCTTCCGAGTGGATCATTCACCGCGATCGAAACCGCAGGGCGCCTCGAGTATGCGGTCAATCCGCGCGCCAACTTCCTGGCGTTCGTTCAGTTCAACAACGAAGACAAGCGCGCCGATTTCAATCTGCGCTTTCATTGGATACCCACCATCGGTGACGACTTCTACGTCGTCTGGAGCTCGGGCTACACCACAGATGCCGACGCGCGATACCGATTTCCCTCTCGCGCATCGTTGGCCCGTCAGCTCAACGGAGCTTTCGTGGTGAAGGCCGTGCATCGCTTCGCGCCGTAGGTCATAATTAAGGATATCTTCGTACGCGCTTGCCACCCTCCATTCAGGATCTGACCATGCACCGAGCCGTCGTTCGAGCATGCTGGTTCGTCTGCGCCATGACCGCTGTCGCTGGCGCGCACACTGCGGCCGCTCAGGGAGCATCGGCCGGAGATCGCAGTGCGTTGATTGCGCGGATCGACTCGCTCATTGCGGACCACCTGACCAACGGTCCGGCGGCCAGCGCCGCTGTTGCAGTGGTTCGCGGTAACGACACGCTGCTGATGCGCGGCTACGGACTCGCGGACCGGATCGCCACGCGCGCCGCCGGCCCCACCACGGTGTACGAGATCGGATCGATCACCAAGCAGTTCACCGCCGCGGCCGTGATGCGTCTCGTCGAGCGGGGGAAGATCGCGCTCGATGACGACCTGTCGAAGTTCGTGCCGAGCTTTCCGCTGCAGGGTCGACACGTGACGATACGCGAGCTCCTGAATCACACGTCCGGCATTCGCAGCTATACCAGCAAGCGCGAGTGGGCAGGCACGTGGGACCGCGACCTTGCGCCCGATAGCATCGTGGCGTTCGTCGCGCGCGACACGTTCGACTTTGCGCCGGGTGCACAGTGGCGTTACAACAACACCGGATACGTGCTGCTCGGCATGGTCATCGAAGCTGCGTCGGGCACATCGTACGCGAAATATCTCGACGAACAATTCTTCAGGCCGCTCGGCCTCACACAGACGCGGTATTGCCCGTCGCACGCGCCGGACACGTCGTTCGCGGCAGGCTACAGTGCGCGCAGCAAAGAGCTGGTGCCGGCGACATACCTCAGTATGACGCACCCGTTTTCGGCGGGCGCACTCTGTTCGACGGTGCGCGACTATCTCGTGTGGCAGCGTGCGCTGCATGGTGGCCGAGTGGTGAGTGCGCGCTCGTACGAGCAGATGACGACGCCGGACACGCTCAACAGCGGAACGCGACTCACCTATGGCTTCGGCCTCAGTGCCGGGCAGCTTGGCACGCATCGCATGATCACCCACGGCGGAGGCATCAACGGGTTTACGACAGCGCAGATGTATTTCCCGTCGGATTCACTGAGCGTGGTCGTATTCACCAACACCGACGCCGCGGGACCCGACCAGGCCGCGATGAACATTGCGCGCGCCGCGCTCGGCATTCCGCTCGTCGCCGCCCCTCCGCGCACGCAACCGCTCGTCGCGCTCGACACGCGCGAGCGAGAGAAACTGCTGGGCACGTACGATCTCGCGACGCCCACGGGCGGAAAGCTCGCTGTGCGCGTGTTTCTCGACGGACAGGTGCTCACCACGCAGGCAGAAGGACCGGGGCAAGGCGCGATTCCGCTGCTGCATTACGGAAACAATGTGTTCGGCGCGTCGTTCGATCCGAGTCTGCGGCTCACGTTCGTCAGTGAGAATGGCGCGGTTGTTCGACTTCGGCTGGCACAGGGCGGCGCCATTCTCGAGGGACCGCGCCGACCCTGACGCGAACTCCGGGGCGCGCTTCGCGGGGGACTGATACCGCATCGGACACCTATACGCACAACGGAACGGCGCTGTCGTTCCGCGACAACAGCGACGGCTCGATGACGCTCGCGACTCTGTCGGGTAGTTCGATCATTCTCGCCGATTCTGATACGGGTTTCTCCCTCGTGTACACCAGGTAGCCGAGGCGCGGTTACCTGGATACGCGGGTATTCAGCCGCCCTTCTTGCTCCACGGCGGCACCACGTTGTTCGACCGGGCATAGGCGATCGACTGGCCGAGGCGCGCAGGGGGGCGCCACGCTGCGCCACGCGATAATTTCGTCTCCATGCTCGTCGTAAAGGACGATTCGGAAAAAGTTCGCCAATATGCCATCATGCGGCGCCGCGCCACGGCGCTGCTCGCGGCGTTTGCCCTGCTGTTCGTCGCGACGGCCGTGCTCGCGCAGATGCGGCCGACACTCGCACCGTTCTGGATCGGCTTGGTGCGCGCCACGGCCGAAGCGGCGATGGTGGGCGGCGTAGCGGACTGGTTCGCCGTCACCGCGCTGTTCCGACACCCGCTCGGCATTCCCATACCGCACACCGCCATCGTTGCGCATCGGAAGGATCGCATTGGCCGCAGCTTGGGAAATTTCGTGGGCAACAACTTTCTCGCACGCGATGTGATCGCGCGCCAGCTCGCGGGATTGCGCCTCGGCGAGCGTGCCGCGCGCTGGCTGGCCGAGCCCGAGCATCGCGCGCGAGTCGCACGTGCGATCGCGGGTGGCGTTGCGCGCGCGGCCGAATCGGTGCCGCCAGGCGAGCTCCAGGCGACGGTACACCACACGCTCGTCACTCAGCTCCGAAAAGCGCAGGTCGCGCCACTACTCGCCGACCTGCTGTCACTCGCCACGACGGACGACCGCCACCAGGAGATGCTCGATCGCCTCGTACATCTGGTGAGCCGAATCGTGCACGACAACAAGGAGCTCATCCGCGTTCGCATCGCCGAGGAAAGTCCGTGGTGGGTGCCCGGCGCGGTCGATGACAAGCTGTACGTCAAGATCGTGGCGGGAATCGAACGGACTCTCGAGCAGGTCGCGGAAGACGAACAGCATCCGCTGCGCGAGCAGTTCGACCAGGCGTTGCGCGGGTTCGTGGAGAAGCTGCATTCGTCGCCCGAGACGATCGCCCGCGCCGAAGCCATCAAGGAAAAACTCCTGACACATCCCGCCGTGACCGAATTGTCAGGTGCGCTGCTCGGTGCCGCTCAGGGTGCGCTGTCCAAGTACACCGGCCCCGACGCCCCCTCCCCCGAGCCACTCGAGCGGGCCCTGGGTGCGTTTGCCGAGCGCGCGCTTGCGAACGAGGCACTGCTTCGCGACGTCGACGACGGGATCGAGCGAGTCGTACTGGGTGTCGTGGATCAGTACCGCCCCGAGGTCGCCGAAGTGATCGCTCGCACTGTCGAAGGATGGGACGCAACCGATGCTTCCCGGAAGATCGAGGTGCAGATCGGCAGAGATCTTCAGTTCATTCGCATCAATGGAACGCTTGTGGGGGCGCTGGTAGGTCTGGGGTTGTACGTCATCCGTGTGGTGATGGGATAAGTTCTGACGGTCTGACGGCCGTTCGGTCCTACGGTCCTACTGTTTTTTTTTGGAGGTTTCGTGCTCCGAAGTGTCGCGCTATCACTGCTCCTGTTCGTTCCCGCTGCGCTCGCCGCGCAGAACCAGCTCGAGTACGCCGGCCGGCGAGCCGATCTCGCGGCCAAGCTTCCCGACGGCGTATTCGTCGCGCTCGGCGGACACGAGCCGGCGCAAGACTACCTCTCATTCTACCAAACGCCCTCGTTCTACTATCTGACAGGGTTCAAGGAGCCCGATGCCGCGCTCGTAATGATCAAGCAGGGCGGCGCTATCCGTTCGGCGACGATGTTCGTCCGCCCGCGACAGCCGAGCAGAGAGGTGTGGACGGGAGCGCGCGTCGGTGTGGAGGGAGTCGGCACGCTGATCGGAATTCGCGGCCGGCCCACGGCGGATCTCTACAAGGTGCTCGATTCGCTCGCGATCACGAACCAACCCTTTGCGGTGCTTGGTGAGCTCAGCACGCAGAGCGACGACGAGGGAGCGATCATCTACCGAACACCCGACGAGCAGGTCTTCGATCGTCTGAAGCGCAAGAATCCCGGTCTCAAGATCACTCCGGCGAACGATTTGGTGGATCAGCTTCGCAGCCGAAAGAGCGCGGCGGAGATCATCATGATTCGCAACGCCGTCGACATCACGGTGCGGGCGTTCAAGGAAGTCATTCCGGCCGTGAAGCAGGGGATGAACGAGTTCGAGCTCCAGGCACTCATCGAGTACACCTTCCGCCGCAACGGCGCTGACCGGCCGTCCTTCTCCACTATCGTGGGCTCGGGACCGAACGCGACGACGCTTCACTACAATGCCGACGACCGATTCGTCGGCGCGATGGATCTGGTCGTGATGGACATCGGTGCCTCGTTCAAGGGCTACTCGGCGGACATCACACGCACGGTGCCCGTGAGTGGAACGTTCTCACCGGAGCAGCGCACCATCTATCAACTCGTACGCGATGCTCAGGCAGCGGCTGAACGCCAGGCAACGCTCGGCAACTCGGCGCGATTGATGACCGATTCGTCGAACGGGGTGCTGGCCCGTGGTTTGGCGCGCCTCGGCCTCATCGAGTCACCGGAGGCGACGTACGACTGCACCACGGGACCAACGCCGCGCCAATGCGCGCAGCTACAGCTGTACTACATGCATGGGCTGGGACATGGAATTGGTCTCGAAGTGCACGACCCCGAACAGTTCACCTATAGCGGCAAGATTCAACCGGGGAGCGCGTTCACCATCGAGCCCGGCGTCTATGTTCGCGAGCACATACTCGAAGAGATTCCCGATACGCCGCGCAATCGCGAGCTCGCGACGAAGCTGCGCGGCGTGGTGAATACCTATCGGAACATCGGTGTTCGCATCGAGGACGACTACATCGCCACCACGCAAGGAGTCGAACGAATCTCCCTCGCGCCGCGCGAGATCGCCGAGATCGAAGCGCTGATGAAGCAGGGTTCCGCCGGTGTCGCCGCCCGTGATGAGCTGCGGGTGGAGAAATACCGGATGATCCCATAGCGTGAGCGCACGGCGAATGCGGTCATGGAGCGCGGCGACTTTTCCACTGGCCGCCGCGCTCCTGCTTTTCGTGTTCGGCCTGTATCCGCTCGCCAACATCATGACGAACGGCACGGCGGTTCCGTGGTATCCCCAGGCGCTCAAGTTCTGGGTCGTCATCGGGGGCGGGCTCATCGTGCTGCTGCTCATCGCGGCGCGGGTGGCCGGCGGGCACATGGACCGGCTCTGGGACCGCATGTGCTCGATCACACTGGGGATTCCCTCCCCCGTGTTCGTGGGCGCGGCGTCGCTCTTTGCCTTTGCGGCATCTGCGACATTCGCTGTGATCTGCTTCGGGAGGCAGCCGCACAACGCCGACGAGGTCGCGCAACTCTTTCATGCGAAGATTCTGCTGAGCGGACGGCTGTCGCTCCCCCCCGATCCCAACCCGGAGTTCTTCGGGATGGACAACATGATCGAGTCGAGCCGCTGGTACTCGCAGTTTCCGATTGGCGGGCCAGCCTTGCTCGCGATCGGCCTGTTGGTACGCGCGGCGTGGCTGCTCTACCCGGCTATGATCGGACTCACGGTGCTCGCCCTGTACGGTTTCGCTCGGCGCATCTTCGGCGAGCCACTGGCACGAGGTGCGGCGCTGCTCATGGCCCTCTGTCCGTTCGCACTGTTCGTTGGCGCGAGCTACATGAATCACGTGCCCGTACTGTTGTTCACGACAATTGCGCTGTGGCAGCTCGCCGTCTGGTGTGACGCCGAGCGGGCCCGCGAGGCCAACCGCGCGGCCGCGTTGATCGGACTCGCGATTGGCATCGCGTTCACCGTTCGGCCGCTCGATGCGCTCGTGGTCGCCGTTGTAGTTGGCGTCATGCAGATCACGCAGCTCCGCGGGGCGTCACATCGCGCGCGCTCGCTGCTGCCGCAGACGCTCGCGGGCCTGCTTCCGGTCGCGATTCTGATGTATGTGAACACTCGGACGACCGGGGCTCCACTCCGGCTCGGCTATGAGGTGCTGTATGGAACCGCACATCAATTGGGCTTTCACGTCGATCCATACGGAACGTTGCACACACCCGAGCGCGCCGTGCTGTTTGCGTCGAAGTATCTGCTCGGGCTCGATGTGCTGCTGTTCGAGTGGCCCATCCCGGCCGTTCTGGTGATCGGTCTCGGCCTCGTCGCGCTTCGACGACCCGGCAAATGGGATTTCTTTCTGCTCGCACTGCTGTTCGTGCAGGTCATAGCCTACGCGCTCTACTGGCACGATGGCAGCTTCCGAGGGCCGCGCTTTCTCTTCACGGCATTGCCGGCGATCGTGATGCTCGCGGCGCGCGCGCCAGGACTCATCGCGACCGCAACGCGAGGAATGCTGCGTCGCGCAGCGCAGTTCGTTCTACCGCTGGCCGTACTGTTCGCGTGGACGGCCTACGGAGTGAGCAACAGCGTTCCGGGTCGCGTCCGCATGTACCGCCGCGGCTCACCCGTGATGCGCGTGGATCCGGACGTGGTGGCGCGCAGGGCAGGCCTGCACAACGCGCTCGTGTTCGTGAACGAGGGCACGCCGGCGCGCAACCAGCGCGACCTGTGGGCGCTCGGACTCTCGAAGGGAAACGCGGCGCGTCTCATGGTCACGGCCTCGACGTGCGCGATCCGGCTCACGATCGATGGCGCACTGCAGCGCGGCGAGTCGGCCCGTGGCGCCGGGATGGACCGAATCATCCGCCAGGCAATCCGGTTCGATTCCGCTGCCGCGCACCCTCAGGCGTGCATCGATTTCGAGCAACGGGACGAACGAGGGATGGCGTCATTCGCACCCTTCTTTCCGCGGAACGGCATCACCTCCGATGGACGTATTGGAGGAGACGTCGTGTACGCCCTCGATCTTGGAGAGCACAACGAGGTGCTGCGCCAGAGATTCTCGAATCGGAGCTGGTATCGATTCGGTGCGAGGACATCGGCGGGGGACTCGCTGCCGGCTTTGACGCCGTACTGACCGCTGATGTCGGGTAGCGATAGCGCCAAGGTTCGTTGCCGAATCGATAGTTCCTCCGTCTGATGATGATGCCCAGCCCGGCCCGATCCCGAACGCTGCTCGCGGCGACCCTTGCCTTCTTTGCCGCGATCCTGGTGATCGGCGTCCTCGTCTACGACGACTACGGGATGT
>JANMAY010000259.1:0-8412 GCA_031360095.1 Gemmatimonadaceae bacterium | reverse complement strand
GCAATGAGAAAGGGGCGTACACTGCTTGACCCACCGGTCGTGCCCGGGCCACCCGTCTGCCTGGAGCGGCTCGCCGTCCACCCTCTGGTCTATCGAGGACACACGGCTGAGCGCGCTCGTGCTCCATTGCACGAGTCCTCAGCGCTCTCTACGTTGCGCGAAATGCACGCTCCATCTCCACTCTCCGCCGGCGCTCGCGTCGCGCTCGTTGCGCCAGCCGGTCCACTGCGCTCGCCGAACGAGCTCGATCTCGCGATCGAACAGGCCCGATCGCTCGGTTGGGAGCCGATCATCGGCCCGAATGCGCTCGAGAGTGAACGCTATCTCGCCGGCGACGATTCACAGCGGCTGCGCGACCTGAACAAGGCGCTCGCCGCCGACGCGATCGACGGGATCTGGTATCTGCGCGGCGGCTACGGCGCGATGCGCATTCTCGAAGGGCTCGACACCGACGCGATGCGGCGCCATCCCAAGGTCACGATCGGCTACTCCGACGTGACCGCACTGCACGCGGCGTTCGGGAACGCGGCAAACGTCGTGACGTACCACGGGCCCACGGCGCGCTCGAAGCTGACCACGTTCTCGCGCGACTCGCTCGTTCGCGCCACGATCACGCGGGAGGAGTCATGCGGCCACGCCCCCAGGGCGCGCGTGCTGCGTCCGGGACGCGCTCAGGGCCGCTTGGTCGGCGGCAACCTCGCACTTCTCGCTGCACTCGCTGGCACACGGTTCGCACCGGACTACACGAATGGCATTCTCATCATCGAGGATGTCGGCGAAGCCGTCTATCGCATCGATCGCATGCTTCGGCAGTTGGCGCTCAGTGGTGCGCTCAGCAACCTCGCCGGGATCGTGTACGGCCAATTCACCGAGACCGAGAACGGAAAAATCATGTCCGGTCGCAGCTTCGACGCGGCGTTGCAGGAAGCCGCGGACATCGCAAAGGTTCCGGCCATCGCCGGCGCACCATTCGGCCACATCACCGATCAATGGACCATTCCACTCGGCGCCACCGCCGAGCTGGACGCGGACGCTCTCACGCTGAACGTCATATGAAAAGCGGAACTGATCTCATCAACGAATCAAAGGGCCGCATCCGGCAGATCAACGCGGCGGAGGCGCTGAAGATTCACGCTGATGGCAAAGCCGTCTTCCTCGACTGCCGCGATCTTCAGGAAGTGAACCTCGGCAAAATTCCCGGCGCCCTTCACATCTCGAAGGGCAACCTCGAGACGAAGATCGAAGCCGCCATACCCCGCGATGCCGACGTCGTGATTTATTGCGCGAGCGGCAATCGCTCGGCGCTCGCCGCCGACATCATGCAGGACATGGGATACACGACCGTCTGCTCACTCGCTGGAGGATTCCGTGGCTGGGCCGAAGCCGGCGGCGAGATCGACTGACGCCGGCGGCAACGCAAGTGTGATCGCGGCGGAGCTGGATCGCCTCGCGTCGCACTCGGTGATCGCACGGCTGATGCGCGCGTTCGCAGAGCATCCGGCGCACACCATCGACGTGGATGCACCGGTGCGGCGCGCGGCAATCCTGCTGGTCTTGCGCGCGCAAGCGGACGGCGAGCCTGAGCTGCTGATGATCAAGCGCGCCGATGCCGAAGGCGATCCGTGGAGCGGCCACATCGCGTGCCCCGGTGGACGCATGGAGCCCGCGGACCGCGACCTCGCCGTCACAGCCGTGCGCGAGACGTGGGAGGAGACTGGCATCGACATCGCACGCGATGGCCGCCTGCTCGGGCAGCTCGATGATTTGCAACCGCGCTCACCGAAGCTTCCGTCCATCCTCATCCGTCCGTACGTCGCGATCGTGCGCGCCGATGTGCAGATCACGCCATCGCCCGAGGTGGCGAGTGCGTTCTGGGTTCCCCTGTCATCCTTGCGCGAGCAAGGCGCGTGGGGAATGGGACTCGTCGAGGCGCACGGTCTGACCCGCAGCGAAAGCGTATTTCGTCACGGCGATCACACGGTGTGGGGCCTCACCGAGCGGGTGCTGCGACAATTCCTCACCTATGTCGGTACGCCGCCCGGTTGACGCAATTCGCACATCAGCGCCATCGTGTGACCGTCGGGATCCTTGAAGAAGCACATCCAGAGATCGTGATCGGGCATTTTTGCAATGAGGTGCGGTTCGTCGATGAACGGAACGCCGCGCAGTCCCATCTCCGCGTGCGCCGCAATGATGTCGCCCACCGTGAAGTAGAGCACTGAGCTGAGGCCCGGCTTGAACTCGCCTTCTCCCGCCGACAGCATGAGTCGCACACCGCCCGCCTGAAGGAATGCGAGCGCTGGACCCGCAGCGAACAGGAAGGGAAGGCCCACGGCGTCGCGATAAAATGCCGAGCTCCGGGCCACGTCCTGCACCGTGAGCGCAATCTGGCCAATCGCAGTGATACGGGATTCAGCGGCGGACGAGGTCATGGCGAGTCCTTGAAATAGTTAGCTGCCCTAACTAACATATTGGATCATGGCATCTCGTCAAGCGTCACCTCGTGCTCCGCGCGCCGGATCGGCCGAGTCGGTGGCGGACCGGCTGCACTCGGCCGCGATTCATCTGCTACGCCGGCTCCGCCGAGAAGACGACGCATCCGGTGTCAGCGCCCCGCGGCTCTCGGCGCTCTCGGTGCTCGTGTTCGGCGGCGTGCGGACAATCGGCGATCTCGCGAAAGTGGAGCAGGTGAGGGTGCCCACCATGTCACGCGTCGTTGCTGCCCTGGAGACGGACGGATTGGTGCGCCGGGTCGCGCACGCGGCCGATAAGCGCGTCGTCTTGGTCGAGGCCAGCGCTGCTGGGAAAGCGCTGCTCCACGCTGGACAGCGCCGCCGGGTGGCCGCGCTCGCCGCCGACATCGCGAAGCTGAGCGCGGCCGAGCGCCGCGCCATTCTCAGTGCCATCCCGTTGGTCGAGAAGTTGGCCGGTCGGTGAGAAAGGTTGACTTTATGCCGCCTCACAATAGAGTTAGGCGAACCTAAATTAATTTCTTCGGCCCGAAGCATACTGTGATGAGTGCACGACCCCTCCCTGACGCAGTGATCGTCCCGCCCGAGCCCGATACGGGGTGGCGACGCGCGCGCGTCGCGCCGAGTCTCGCCGAGGTCTATCGCAGCGTACCCATTGCGGGCTCGAAGTGGCGAAAGATTCTCGCCTTCGCCGGACCGGGGTACCTCGTGGCGGTCGGATACATGGACCCAGGCAACTGGGCCACCGATCTCGCCGGCGGATCGCGATTCGGATACTCGCTGCTCAGCGTCATCCTGATCTCGAACCTGATGGCCGTCCTCCTTCAAGGATTGGCCTCCAAGCTCGGCATCGTCACTGGACGCGATCTCGCTCAGGCCTGCCGCGACAACTACCCCCGGCCTGTCGTATACGCGCTCTGGTTTCTCTGCGAGATCGCCATCGCCGCATGCGATCTCGCGGAGGTGATCGGCTCGGCGATCGCGCTGAACCTGCTGTTCGGCATCACGCTGCCAGTGGGCGTGGCCATCACGGCGCTCGACGTCATGCTGTTGCTGTATCTCCAGAACAAGGGAGTCCGCGTGCTGGAGGCGCTCGTCATCACGCTGGTCGCAACCGTTGGCGCGTGCTTCGCCTTCGAGCTCCTGCTGTCGCGCCCCGACATGGCCGGCGTGGCGAAGGGATTCATCCCGACGCTGGACATCGTGGGCGACCGCGAGAAACTCTATATCGCCATCGGCATTCTCGGCGCCACGGTCATGCCGCACAACCTGTATTTGCATTCGTCCATCGTGCAGACACGGCAGTACGAGGAGAACGTGGCCGGGCGACGTGAGGCGGTCCGCTACGCCTTCATCGATTCCACGATCGCGCTCTCGTTCGCGCTCTTCATCAACGCCGCCATTCTCATCGTCGCGGCGGCAACGTTTCATACGTCGGGCAATTCGAGTGTCGCCGAAATTCAGGATGCCTACAAGTTGTTGACGCCGCTGCTGGGTGCCGGTGCCAGCACCGTCTTCGCCCTTGCGCTGCTCGCCTCGGGACAGAATTCGACGCTCACCGGAACCCTCGCCGGCCAGATCGTCATGGAGGGGTTCCTCAACATCCGCATTCGTCCATGGCTTCGCCGGCTGATCACGCGACTGATCGCGATCATTCCGGCCGTCATTGTCGCGATCATTGGCGGCGAGTCCGCCACGGCAAAGCTGTTGATCCTGAGCCAGGTCATTCTGAGCCTGCAGCTTTCATTCGCCGTCTTCCCGCTGGTAATGTTCACGTCCGACAAGCTGAAGATGGGCGAGTTCGTGAACCCGACATGGCTCAAGATCCTCGCGTACACCGTTGCGATCGTCATCGCGACCCTGAACGTGTGGCTGCTGTTCCAGACGGTGCGCAACTGGCTCGCGTAGCGAGTCCTGATTGCGCACAGCTCCTCTCTCTCGCCGCCCATGTACACGCGCATCCTCGTTCCACTCGAGCACTCGGACTACGACGACGCCGTCGTTGCCCATGTGCGCGAGCTCGCCACGCTCTGTTCGGCGTCGATCGTGTTGATCCACGTTGCCGATGGTTGGGCGGCGCGCAACCAGCATCAACTCGCGCTGAGGGAGAGCGATGAGATGAAGCAGGACCGGGAATACCTCGAGACCCGCGCAGATGCGCTCGAGGGCGCCGGACTGTCCGTCGAGTGCGTGCTCGCAGGCGGCGATCCCGCCACGGAAATCCTCGCGGCAGTGCAGCGGGAGAAGTGCGACCTCGTGGCCATGAGCACGCACGGACACAAAGGCGTGCAGGACCTGTTACGTGGAAGCGTGGCCAACGAGGTCCGCCATCTCACGACCGTGCCGGTGCTGATGGTTCGCGGCGCGCACCGGCCGAAATTGTCGTGATGGCGCGGCCAGCTCTCTCGCTCACTGGTCCCGTCGAGGACTATCTCAAGGCCATCTACGACCTAGAACGGGTCGGCGAGGCGGCGTCGACGAATGACATTGCGCTGCGGCTGGCGATCTCGCCGGCGTCCGTGAGCGGCATGGTTCGCCGGCTCGCCGATCAGGGGCTCATCACGCACGAACCGTATCGCGGCGTCCGGTTGACGCGCGGCGGTCGGGATGCGGCGCTGCGGACCTTGCGTCGCCACCGCATTCTCGAGTGCTATCTCACCGAGGTGCTTGGGCTTCCGTGGGACCGGGTGCACGAGGAGGCGGAGCGGATGGAACACGCCGCGTCGGAGGAGCTGATCGAGCGGATGGCCGCGGCGCTCGGCGATCCGAAGCAGGATCCACACGGCGCGCCCATTCCCACGCGCGACGGCCGAGTGGAAGAGGCGACGCTGCGTCCGCTGTCCGAGGCGCGGCAAGGTGAGCGGCTGCGCGTACGTCGTGTTCAGGACGAAAATGCGGAGCGGTTGCGCTATCTGGCCGAGCTCGGCATTCGGCCGGGAGCGGTCGTCCGAATTCTGGATCGCGCACCATTCGATGGTCCGATTACGCTGTGGGTCGACGAACCCGGCGGCGGCGCGACGCGGGCGATTGGCGAAGGCTTGGCGGCGCAGGTGTACGTGGACGCCGGGACGTCCGACTGAGACTGGGCAGCGCCGGAACACTCCTTGCCCAGTTCGCCGGGCGCCAATGCGGTTCACATCCCCGGAGGAGCGAGTGACGGCCCGACCGATCAGCCACGATCCCGAGACCGGGATCCCCGATCTCATTCATCGTCTCACGGACGATTCGAAGCGCCTCGTCACCGACGAAGTGCGTCTCGCGAAGATCGAGGCGAAGGACAGCCTGCACCGTGCCACGAAAGGTGTGCTGTGGCTGGCGCTCGCCTTTGGTGTGAGCGTCGTGATGTTGGTTGCCCTCACGATCTTCCTCGTTACGCTGATCGGGCGCATGGCGAACGGTCACATGTGGGTCGGCGCGCTCGTGACGGGCCTCCTCGAGCTCGGCGTGGGCGGCTACTTGATCAAGCGGGGCTTCACGACGATTGCCGAACCGTCGTATTCGTTGGAGCAGAGCCGGTTGGCGCTGGCGGATACGGCGCACTGGGCGACATCGAAACAGCGCTGAGCCGTAGACGAATTGACAGCTCTGTTTTGCCTCCTGTTGTTGGCGGTGCCGCAGGACAGCGTACGTACAATCGCGATCGACTCGCGTCTCGCCACCGATGCGGCGCTTCGCGTTGGCGACACCGTGACGCTGGCCGCCGCGCCCGGCGAAGCGGGACAGCGTGCTCGCATCGCCGCGATCGTGCGCCGCAGTGCCGATCCCAGCGAGGTGGCGCGCGGTGAGTATCGGGTCCGGCTGCACCTCACGCAGCTCCAGGATCTCATTGGCTACGGCGATCGCGTCGACCGCTTTGCGATTGCCACGCGCGGCGACTCCGCGACCACCGATGCGGTAGCACGCATCAATGCGTCGGCGTTTGGATTCCGCGCGCACCGCTCACGCGACATCGCCGTCCAGACCTCCGCCACATTCGCCGTCGTCTCGCGCTTTCACCGCGCCATCGGTGTGATCACCATCGTCGCGAGCGCAATCTTCCTGCTGTGCATCATGCTGCTCAAGGTGGACGAACGACGGCGCGACGTGGCCGCGCTGCGCTTGATGGGCATTTCCGCACCCACGATCGTGAGAGGTGTCGTGCTGGAAGCCGCCGCCATCGCCGTCGCCGGAAGCATCGTTGGCGTGATGGTCGGAGCCCTGACCTCGGCCCTGGTCAACCTGCACTACCAGAGTGTCTATCGGACCCCGCTCCGCTTCTCGATGATCACGGCCGACATCGTGCTCCTCGCCGTTTCCCTCTCGCTGGTGCTTGGCATTGCAGCGGGTTGGCTCGCGGCGCAGCGGCTCGTGCGGACGCCGCCGCTCGCACTCTTCGGGCGCTGACGCATGCTGCTCACGCTCGCTGCCGCTTCGCTGCTCCGCCATCGCACGAGGACCGCTCTCGCCATCCTCGGCGTTGCCGTGAGCGCGGCGATGCTGCTGGACATGGTGATGCTGTCCAGCGGCATGCGCGAATCGTTCCGCACCTTGTTGTTGTCGCAGGGTTTCCAACTGCGGCTCGCTCCCAAAGGAACGCTTCCGTTCGACACCGAGGCAACGATCCGCGGCGCAGACTCGATGCTCGCCCTCGTGCGCGCGAGGCCGAGCGTGCGCGCGGTGAGCCCGGTGATGGGTGGGCAGCTTCATTTCGCGACACCGCACGCAACGATTACGAGCGCGGCACTTGGCCTCATTCCCACGGTGCAGGGTGATTATGAACTGGTCTCCGGCCGCCACCCCGCCGAGCCAAACGAGATCGTGGCGAACGACGCGCTCCTCCGTGCACTGGGCGCGCGGATTGGCGATACGCTGCGCGGAGGAGCCGGGTTCGATCCGCAGTTGCGAGCCTTCGCTGGCATGCGCACGCTTCGCGTAGTGGGACTCGCGCGGTTCGTCTACATGGCGGCGGAACAGCGAGGCGCCGCGCTCGAGATCGATGCGCTGCGCGCCATGCAAGGCGTCGGCGCCCGCGACCGCATTTCCCTCGCGATGGTGCGGCTGGCGAACGGCGCGGACATCGAAGCCGAGCGTGCGGCGCTGACCGCGCTGTTGCCGCGCGTGACTGTGATCTCGACAGCCGAAGCGCTGAAGCAGGTGGATGAACGGCTCAGCTACTTTCGCCAGCTTGCCGCAATTTTGGGAGCCGTGAGCCTCGTGGTGGGATTTCTGTTGGTGACGACCCTCGTCACCGTGTCGGTGAACGAACGCATTGGAGAGATCGCCGTGATGCGGGCTATCGGCGTGCACCGCCGGCGCATCGTCGCGCAGATCGTGATGGAGGCGAGCGCGTTGATGCTGGTTGCGTCTCCCATTGGACTCGCATTGGGTCTCGTGACCGCCCGATATCTCAACTCCATCCTGGCGAGCTTTCCCGGGGTTCCCGAGCGAATCGACTTCTTCCTGTTTCAGCCGAGCGCCGCGTGGACGGCGCTGGGGCTGCTCGTGCTGTGCGGCGTTCTCGCCGCGGTGTATCCCTCGTGGACGAGCGCCTCGCTGCCGATCGCCACGACGCTGCGTCAGGAGGCCGTAGGATGAGCGTCCTGGTCGAGGTGCGATCCCTGATGCGCGAGTATCCGATGGGTGCCGAGCGCGTATCTGCCCTGCGCGGAGTGAGCTTTGACGTCGCTTCCGGAGAACACGTGGCGATCGTTGGGCCATCGGGATGCGGCAAGAGCACACTGCTCAACCTGCTGGGCGTGATCGACCGCCCGAGCTCAGGCACCGTGTCGATTAGTGGTCAGCGGGTCGATCGGTTGCCGGATGCGCAGGCCACCGAGTTCCGTCTGCGGCGCATCGGCTTTGTGTTTCAGCGCTTCTATCTGATGCAGGCGCTCAGCGCGATGGAGAATGTGGAACTGCCATTGTCTGAAGTGGGTCTCAAAGGCGCGGCTCGCCGCTCGCG
>JANMAY010000257.1:0-2215 GCA_031360095.1 Gemmatimonadaceae bacterium | reverse complement strand
CTCGTGTCGGACGCCTTCAACGGCGCCTTTCGGCTCACGAACATTTTACAGAATCTGTTTGGTGAAGGCGCACTCTCGGCGTCGTTCATTCCCGTGTACGCCGCCGCGCTCGAGCGTGGCGACGACGAGGAAGCGGACCGGATCGCCGGCGCCGTCGCGGCAATTCTCGCGCTCGTCACGGCGATCATCGTCGCCCTTGGTATCCTGTTCGCGCCGTTCATTACGAAGCTGTTCGTCGGCGGATTCACGGGCGAAAAGCTCGAGCTCACGATTCGGCTGACGCGCGTCTTCTTTCCCGGCGCCGGCATCTTCGTGATGAGTGCCTGGTGTCTTGGTATCCTGAACAGTCATCGGCGCTTCTTCCTCTCGTATGTCGCGCCGGTGTTCTGGAATCTGGCGATGATCGCAGCGCTCCTGGCATTCGGCGCGCGCGAGGATTCCGAGCTCGCCATTTTGCTCGCATGGGCGTCCGTGCTCGGCGCCGCGCTCCAGCTTGGCGTGCAGCTGCCCACGGTGTTTCGGCTCGTGCAGAGCTTCCGGCCGCGATTCGATTTCGGATTCGCCCCCGTGCGCGCAGTCGTCCGCAATTTTATTCCTGCCTTTTTCTCGCGCGGTGTGGTTTGGATCAGCACGCTCATCGACATGCAGATCGCGAGCTTCATTGCAGCCGAGGGCGTTGTGACGCTGCTGCAGAACGCCACGACGATCTATGTGCTGCCGATCAGCCTCTTCGGCATGACGGTGTCGGCCGCGGAATTGCCGGAGATGTCGCGCGATTCTGGCACCGGAGCGGCCGCCTTCGAGCGATTGCGCGCCCGACTCGAAGCCGCGCTGCCGCGCGTGGCATATTTCGTCATACCGTCGGCGGTCGGGTTCATTGTGCTTGGCCAGGCGATCGTGGGCGTGCTGCTGCAGCACGGAGCGTTCACCGCAACGGACAGCCAGCGTACCTGGGCCATCCTCGCCGGATCGTCTGTGGGGCTTTTGGCCAGTGCCCTGGGACGCCTGTACTCCTCCACTTTTTACGCGCTTCGTGACACGAAGACACCGCTGAACTTCGCAGTCGCGCGCGTGGTGCTCACCGGCGTGCTCGGATACCTGTTCGCCTTTCCGGTTCCACGGTTGCTTGGACTTCCGGCGTGGACGGGTGCCGCTGGCCTGACCGCGTCGGCGGGAATTGCGGGGTGGGTGGAGTTCTATCTGCTTCGACGTGCAATCACGCAGCGCATCGGACCAACCGTACTCCCGCGGGGAGTGCAGCTGCGGCTGTGGGCAGCGGCACTGCTCGCGGCAGCAGCGGGATGGGGGATGATGCTGCTGCTCGCCCACACTGGGGCAACACTTCGCGGCGGTCTCGCCCTCATCGTCTTCGCCATCGTGTACGGCCTCGGCACTCTCGCGCTCGGCGTGCCCGAAGCGCGCGCGATCGCGGCTCGCGTTCTGCGCCGATAGCACGAACGTCGCGCGGCGTGCCGGGGTATATTTCGCCATGGCAATACCCGACGCCATCCTCGAGAAAATCCCGCATCTGCCCGAGTCGCCCGGCGTCTACCTGTGGCGCGACGCGGACGGAAAGGTGCTGTACGTCGGCAAGGCCAAGCGACTGCGGTCTCGCGTTCGCAGCTACGTCGCGAACGACCACGTGGAAAGCATCAAGACGCGACACTTGATGGGGCAGGCGCGCGCGCTCGATACCATCGTCGTGCCCAGTGAAGCGCACGCACTGATTCTGGAAGCGAACCTCATCAAGGAATACAAGCCTCGCTTCAACATCGCGCTCCGTGACGACAAGTCCTATCCGTACATCAAGGTGACGGTGCAGGAGCCGTTTCCGCGCGTGTGGGTGACCCGGCGGCTCCAGAGCGATGGCGCCCGCTATTTCGGCCCGTACACCGACGTCGGCGCCATGAGACGTTCGCTCGACGTCGTGAAACGCCTGTTCACAGTGCGCTCGTGCAACTTCGACATGCCGGCGCAGATGCCCGACCGGCCATGTCTCGATTACCACATTGGCCGCAGCAAGGCGCCCTGCATCCTCGCGCAGACGCAAGGCGAATACGCCGCGATGATCGATGAAGTGCTGGACTTCTTGGCGGGCAAGCCCGACGAGGTCGTGCGCAAAGTGCGGGAGCGCATGCAGCTCGCCGCCGAGTCGCTCGACTTCGAGCGAGCGGCGCAGCTGCGCGATGTCCTGTCGCACCTGGAGACGATGGAA
>JANMAY010000229.1:0-4629 GCA_031360095.1 Gemmatimonadaceae bacterium | reverse complement strand
GCAACCGACTCCATGAACCGGCCGAGCCGCGTGTTTTCCAGCATGCTGGATGCAGCCGCGTCGATCAGCTTGGGATCGTTCAGCGAGTCGCCGTGGGCGGCCGCGTGGGCGAGCAGTTGATAGGGAACCCACATGTCGCGTGCGATGAGCATCGCGACGTCCTTGTTCACCGGAATGCCGATCTTGGACTTGCCGAGCAGATCGCCCAGTCGCGTGACGGCAAGCTCCTGTGAGCCGGCCTTGGCGACGACGTCGACATGCGCGGTGAGTGCCTCTTTGAGCGGATCGCAGGCGGCAAGCGTGGTGACGCCGACGGCGATGACGAGCAGCGAATAGCGTTTCATGAGAAAGCGATCGTCAGGAAGTTGAGGAGGGCATCAGACCACGGCGCGCAGAGCGCGTACGAGCCCGTCGAGGAGCTGGGCGCCCCCGAGCCGTGTGAGCTTGAGCGAGAGCGGGTGCGCGCGACGAACCTCCGCCTGGAACTGCACCTCGTGGAATGCCGCCGACAGTCCCTTCATGCGCGGCACAGCGGAATCTCTAAAGGTAATACGGGCTTCCTCGCCGCGCACCAGGATCCCTTCGATCCCCAATGCCCCACCAGCAACCCGTAGTGAGGCCATGGCAAGCATCGCGTCGGCAGGGGCGGGAAGCGGCCCGAAACGATCGCGAAGCTCCGCCCACAGGGCTTCGATCTCGCCAGGCGTGTCGAATCGCGCGAGTCGCTTGTAAATGTCGAGCTTGGAGTCCTGCGATTCGATGTAGTCGTCCGGGAGATAGGCGGGGATATCCATCGACACGTCCGCGGGCCGCGGCTTGGGCGCGCTGTCCCCGCGCATCAGTCGCTGGACCGTCTCGTCGAGCATGCGGAGGTACAGATCGAATCCGACCGAGTGCACGTGTCCGGACTGTTCGGCGCCCAGGAGATTCCCCGCGCCCCGCATCTCCATGTCCTTGAGCGCGATCTTGTACCCCGCGCCAAGCTCCGTATGGTGCTCGAGCACCTGGAGGCGGCGCTCGGCTTCCGGATCTACCGAGTCCGGTACGAGCAGATAGCAGTAGGCGCGGCGATGCGAGCGTCCCACGCGGCCACGCAGTTGATAGAGCTGCGCGAGCCCGAGATGGTCCGCGCGATTGACGAACATCGTGTTGGCGTTCGGCACGTCGAGCCCACTCTCGACGATCAAGGTGGACACGAGCACATCCACCGAGCCGCTCACGAACTGGTGCATGATCTCTTCGAGCTCGCGTTCTTTCATCTGGCCGTGCGCAACGGCGATGCGCGCGCGCGGCACGATGCGCCGAAGATGGTCCGCCATGGCGACGATCGTTTCGATGCGGTTGTGCACGAAGAACACCTGACCGCCGCGATCGAGCTCACGAGAAATGCCCTCGTCGATGAGTCCGTCGTCAGTCGGCTCCACGAACGTCAGGACGGGAGAGCGGTCGCGCGGTGGGGTCTGCATGAGCGTCATGTCGCGCAGGCCGGCGAGCGAGAGGTGCAATGTCCTGGGGATCGGGGTGGCCGTAAGCGTTAGTACATCCGTCTCCAGTTTCAGTTGCTTCAGTCGCTCCTTGTGCTTCACGCCGAATCGGTGCTCCTCGTCGACGATGATGATCCCCAGGTCGGCGAACTGCACGTCGGGACTGAGCAGCCGGTGCGTGCCAATCACGACGTCCACTTTCTTTTCCGCGAGCTCAACGAGCGTCGCCGCCTGTTCTTTCGGTGTTTGAAAGCGGCTCATCACCGCGACCCTCACCGGAAAATCGGCGAGCCGCTCGCCGAAGGTGCGCGCGTGCTGGTCGGCGAGAATGGTGGTGGGCACGAGCACGGCGACCTGCCGCCCGCTTTGCACCGCCTTGAACGCCGCGCGCACCGCGATCTCGGTCTTTCCGTATCCCACATCGCCGACGAGCAGACGATCCATCGGCCGCGTGCTTTCCATGTCGCCTTTGACGTCCGCCGTCGCCTTGCGCTGATCGGGCGTGTCCTCGAAGAGGAAGCTGCTTTCGAGCTGTCGCTGCCAGGCGGTGTCGGGCACGTGCGGCGGCCGCGAGGCAACCTTGCGGCGCGCGTACAACTCGAGAAGCTCCAGCGTCATCTCGTGAATGGCCGCGCGCGTGCGGTCGCGCTGCTGAGCCCACCGTCGGCCACCCAGCTTGTGCAGCCGCGGGGGCGGCACGTCGTCGGTGATATCATCGGCCGAGCGATAGCGTTCGAGCTGGTCGATGCGATAGAGGGGAACGTTGAGCCGATCACCGCCCTCGTATTCGACGACCGCAACCTCGACGGTACTCTGTCCCACGAAAATGGTCTCGATGCCGCGGTAGATGCCGACGCCGTGCTCGAGGTGCACCACATAGTCGCCGAGCTTCAGCGCGAGCGAGTCGGCCCCGCCGCTCACATACCGGCGCGCCCGCCGCACGCGACGCTCCCGCCGGAAAATCTCGTGGTCGGTGAGAATGCGCATGCCGCGCTCGTGGTCGCCTGGCGGAAGAATCCACCCGCCGCCGAGCGCTCCGACGACCAGCGCGGCTGGCGATGGATCGCGCGTGCCTTCGTTGAGCAGCTCGTCGAGCCGCTCGCACTGGCCCTCGTTGTCGCAGAGAATCACCGTCGGCACGCCGTCTCGCACGAGCCGGCGCAACCGCTTGATGTCGCGATCGATCGGCTCCGGGCTCCGCATCGGAAATGCAACGTCGGCCTCTTCGGCCGTGGGATCCACGAGCCGCACGGCACCGAACGATGCGAGTGCTGCCGCAGCACGTTCCGGTACCTCGAACAGCTCGTCGCGCGAGTCCACGTCCTCCCCTCGGCGACGCGCGAGATCGAGATGATGCTCCGCCTCGTCCCAGGTGCGCCGCAGCTCGGGCAGCACGTGCGAGCCGGTCGGATAGACGAATAGGGTGTCAGGGGAAAAGAGCGTCGCGATGGAGAGCCGGTCTCCGAGCGTGGCCGACTCGCGGATCTGCCCATCGACCGGCAGCACGAGTGCACGATCGGCCGCACGCGTCGACCGCTGCGAGGACAACTCGAAGTGTCGCACGTCGACGATTTCGTCGCCCCAGAACTCGAGGCGCACGGGATCCGTCATACCGAACGAGTACACATCGAGGATGCCGCCGCGCAGCGAGAATTGCGCGACGTCTTCGACCATCGGCACGCGCTCGAAGCCGACGCGCTCGAGATGCTCCGCGAGCTCGCGCGGTTTGCGCACGTCGCCTTTGCGCAGCTCAATGCGAAGATCGGCCAGCGCACCAGGAAGGCGCGTACGCTCGAGCAGCGCGCGCGGCGTGGTGAGCAGCACGCGAATTTCGCCGCGACTCAAACGCTCCAGCGTCTCGACGCGCTCACCAGCAACCTCCACATGCGGCTCCACTTCGCCGAATCCCTCGCGCGGTGGATAGAGGGCAACGGGCGTTTCGTCGAGCAGGGTGTGCAGATCGGCGAACAGCCGCTCGGCCTGCGGCACGCCATCGGCGGCCACAACGATGAAGCGTGTCACCAGGCGCCGAGCCAACGCGGCGACGAGTAACGCGTCCGTGGAGCCAGGCAGGCCGGTGACGCGCAGGGTGGCACCGGGAGCGGGCAAGGTATTGATCACACGCGCGAACGCCGGCAGGCGCTCGATCGCATCGAGCAGGCTAGGAAGCGACACTATGCGGCAGCAGAGCGGGGAGTTCGAACCATGGCGGCTTCGGAGAGGAGCAGCAACAACGCCAAAGCGAGGAGCGGGGTGACGGCGGGGCGGCGCGTACCGGCTGCGAACGTATTGCTGATCCAGCGATCCGCACTGGTCGTCGCGTCGGCGCGGGGTGCGCGAGCGAGACGCGCGGCGAGCTCGTCGCCGGTCCATCGCGCCAGGGCTGATTCATCGGCCGGTGCGTTCACAACGACCGCGCCAATGCGCTTCGCTCCGTTGCGAACGAACCACACGCCGCGCTCGCCGGGCGCGGTGGTTTGCGTACCGGTGAGCGGACGCAGAGCGCCGGAGGGACTTTCCAGTGCATCGGCGTCCGCCGGCAGCACAATCGGTGCGTTGGGCCGAGCAATGAGGGGCGCTCCCATGTCTCCCGCCGGAGCGCCGAGTCGGACGGCGATCACGTCGGATAGCCACGGCACGAATGCAGCGCGCACCGGCAGCGTCGTGGCAGACGCATCGAGTCGAGAGGCACTGAGTACATACCCATGTCCGCCAACGATCCATGGTTCGCCGGCCGCCGTGGCGAGGGTGTCCGTCGTGCCAGCACCTTCACGCACGAGCCGATAGCGCGACGTCGTGCTGATGGCGCTCAGATTGCGGCCGCGAACGATGGCGGGTGATTCGTCGAGTGCCCCGTAGCGCCATGGCACCCCAAGTCGCGCGAGTGTGCGGTTCGCCGCACCGAGGCGGAGGCGATCCGCGGGTGGCGTGATCAGCGCCGGCAGCGCGTCGACGACATCGGCTGCCGCAATCCGCACGTCGCGTCCGGATGCGGCCCGTCCGTCCGCGATCAACGTACTCACCGCCGTGCCGATGAATGCCCCCGCGGAGGGATCGACGGCAATTCCGGGTGGCGCGCCGATCCACACGGCGGCATGGCGCGCGTCGTCCGCGGCAAAATCATCGGGTTCCAATTCCACACGAA
>JANMAY010000228.1:0-1670 GCA_031360095.1 Gemmatimonadaceae bacterium | reverse complement strand
GCAGTTGATGACGGCGCCGGTGACGATGAACCCCATGACGGCGGGCAACCGCAGCCGGCCGAACAGCAGGCTGACGCCGAGCGACAGGCCGGCGAGCAGCACGAGTTCGCGAAGGATCGGGAGCGTTTCGTTCATGAGGGCAGGGGTGCTGGCGTGGTTACGCGCCCCGGCGGCTCCTTCGGGTCAGCGTGGCGAGTCGGAGTCTCGTGTGGCCGGGTTCGTGTTCGAGCCAGCAGGCAATCGCGCATGCGCGACCCGCCGCCGCGAGGTCGATGGCGGACACATCGGCGCCGAGCCAGGCTGGCGCAACCGCTGTCCCCGCGGGATCCAACGCGGACACTTCGAACGTGGAGCGCGTGTCGTCCATCGCGACCGGCGCCACCGTGCCCACCCAGTGCGAGCCGTCGGGCAAGGTCAGCGCTCGGCCGGTTGCGGCGAGCAGCCTGTTCTCGCGCGTGAGCAGTGTGTCCCCGCCGAAGGCCAGGCCGTCGGCGCTGAAGAGGGTGTGGTGGCCTTGCCTCCCATTCGCGGTGCCGTGATAGGTGAGCGCCAACGTGCCGCCCGCGGCGATGGCGAGCGCGGGACGGCTGCGTGGGAACGCGCTGTCGCTCAGCGCCACGTTCGGGCGAAAGTTTAGGCCACCGTCGTGGCTGAGCGAGGTCCACAGCGTGGTGACCCGCCCGGAGTCGGCCACGGGGGTGCGCCGGTCATCGAGCCACGCCGCGAGCAATGCGCCATCGTTCGTGAATGCGATCGCCGGCATGCCGTGCGTGGCGTTCGGCCGGTGCTTGAGCGGCCAGTCGCGCAACTCCCGCCACCTGAGCCCCGGCGGGGGAGCGCCCCCATCATCATTGACCGTCGCGGGGTCGCGCAGCGTGCGGCCCAAGTCGTCGCCGGCGCGCAGTCGCAGGTCGATGGCGCCGCTTGAATCGGCGCGCCACTCGGACCACGCGATCGCGATCGCACCTTCCGCGCCGAGTGCTACGGCGGGCCGTCCCTCGAGCGACGATACGACGCGGCCCGCGATCGCGTTCACGCGCGCGGGCAGACTGAACGTGACGCCACTGTCGCGCGAGACGCTGAGCCACGCGTCGCCCGCCAACGAGTCGCCGCTCACCCAGGTGAGAGCGACGTTGCCATGGCCATCGGCTGCCATCGAGGGATCACGCGCATCGACTGACAACAGGAAGGCGGGCGTGGTTTCACGCACGACGAAGGCGCCTTCGTGTGACGATGGCGCTGCGCAGCCCTGCACGAATCCCGCGAGCGAAAGCACCAGCCCTGTCGCGGCAGCGGTGCGGCGGCCCGATCGCAACGTCGTGGCGGTCATGAGGTCACTCGAGCTTGATGACGCGCAATTGTGAGGTGCCCCGCGGCGAATGGGCCCTCACCCAATAGAGGCCGGGCGGTGAACGCATGCCCTGCTCATCACGGCCCTCCCAGACGATCGCGCTCACGCTACCATCCGGGGCCCAGTGGCGCACGCGCCGGCCGCCGATATCGAACAACTCGACCCGCGTGGCGGCGGTGGCCTCGATGCGCAGCGAGCCATGGAATGGATTGGGCCGGGCGACGAGCGCGGGTCTCGCCTCCTTGTCCCCGCGCGACAACCTTTGTGTCCGCGCGGGCCCGAGCAACGTGAAGCTGAAGCGCGCCTGGTCGAACGGCAG
>JANMAY010000215.1:0-6471 GCA_031360095.1 Gemmatimonadaceae bacterium | reverse complement strand
TGTCCATTGCCGAATGAGACGAAGTGATCGCGCCACGCGACGAGCGTCCCGTTCGCGTCGACACCGCCGGTGAAATAATGAAATCCCGCCGGACGATAGAAGTCGTGCTGCGTGTCGTCTTCGCGCGTCCACAACAACTTCACCGGAACGCCGGTCTCCTTCGCGATCCACGCCGCCTCGGCCATGTAGTCGTTCATCAGCCGCCGTCCGAAGCCTCCGCCGGAGCGCGTGATGTGCACCGTGATGTCCGTCTCCGGAATGCCGAGAGTCTTCGCGACGATAACGCGTCCGCCTGCGGGCGCCTGAGACGGCGCCCACATCTCGAGCTTTCCATCGCGGAAATGGGCGGTGCAGTTCTGCGGCTCGAGCGACGCATGCGCGATGAACGGATAGAAGTATTCCCCCTCGACGCGCTTGGCTGCCCCCGCGAGCGCGGCATCGACGTCGCCGTCCTTCCGCAGGTTCCGCTGCGCGGGTTGCTTCGCGAATGCAGCGGCCTGGGTCGCGAAGGCGGCGCTGCTCTGTTGGGCCGTGGATCCCTCGTTCCACGTGACCTTCAGATTCTTGCGCGCGCTCATCGCCTGCCACCAGCTCTCGGCGACGATCGCCACGCCGCCAACGAGCCCGTTCGCTGTCGTGCCGCCCTCGACGACGAACGCATGGCGCACACCGCTCATCGCTTTGAGCGCGTCCACATTCGCCGATGCCACCTTCCCACCGAACACCGGACACTTCACGAAAGTCGCGTACAACATTCCCGGCACCGTGACGTCGATGCCGTACATTGGCTTGCCTGTCACGATCGCGTGCGTGTCCACCCCCGGCACGCGAGTGCCGATGATGCGGAACGCCTTGGGGTCTTTGAGCGGGACGGTCGCGAGGTCGGGAGGTGTCAGCGTTGCCGCCTTGCTCGCCAATTCTCCGTACGCGATGCGGCGCGAGCTGGCCCGATGCACGACGAACCCTTTCTCTGTCTCGCATTCGGATGCGCTCACTCCCCAATGCTGTGCCGCTGCGGACACGAGCAGCATCCGTCCCGCCGCGCCGACGCGACGCATGGGTAGCCAGTTGTTCGGCGTCGCCGTGCTCCCGCCCGCCGATTGACCCTGGAACAACTTGGAGTCGAGTGGCGCCTGCTCGACGCGCACGTTCTTCCACTCGACGTCGAGCTCTTCGGCGATCAACATCGGGAGCATCGTTTTCACCCCTTGCCCAACCTCCGGGTTCTTCGCGATGATCGTGACGATCCCGTCTGGCGTGATGCGAATGAACGCGCTCAATGCCGAGTCTGGCGCCGCACCAGCCGCGATTCGTTCCGCGGCGCCAAGCGGCTCCACATAGCTCGCGAGGAGAATGCCGCCACCGGCCAGCGCGCTCACACGGAGAAAGTCGCGGCGAGAGACACTCGCCGGACCGATGGATTTTGGCGGTGTCATTGCTTGCTCCCTCCACCCGTGAGTTTGCGCGGCCGGCCCGCCTGCGTCGCCTCGGTCTTGAGCTCCGCGGCCCGGTGGATCGCCCGGCGAATGCGGAGGTAGGTGGCGCACCGGCAGATGTTCCCGTTCATTGCGGCGTCGATGTCGGCGTCCGTCGGCTGCGACTTTTTGGCGAGGAGCGCGGCCGCGGACATGAGCTGGCCCGCCTGGCAATACCCGCATTGCGGCACGTCGAGCTCTTCCCATGCGCGCTGGAGCGCGTGCGTACCGTCCGGCGACAGTCCCTCGACCGTCGTCACCTCTTTCCCCTGCGCCGCGGACACCGGCGTCGAGCAGGAGCGCGTCGGCGTCCCGTTGACGTGCACGGTGCACGCGCCGCACTGGCCAGCTCCGCAGCCGAACTTCGTACCCTTGAGGTCGAGTGTGTCGCGAAGCGCCCAGAGCAGCGGCATCTCGCCGGGGACGTCGATCGTCTTATGTTGGCCGTTCACCTTGAAGCTGACCTTCATCGCGCGTCCCTCGCTGTGAAGCGCACATGAGAATGGCGCAGAAATGCTCCCATTCTCCTAGATACGGACTCGGCGTCCAATCTGTTCGGTTTCTGGTCATTGTAAAGCACAAAGCCGGCTCCCGTGAGGAAGCCGGCTTTGTAGTGCCGCTCTGAAGAGTGCGCGAGGGCGCTACAGCAGAGCAGGCGAAGGCGTGGTCAGCGGCAGTCAGCTCGAGGCGATGATGTAGCCGGAGCGATCGGCGGCCGTGGTGTCGTTCGTTGCGCTCGATGCGAGCGTCGTGAGGCAGCGGAACATGTGTGTCTCCAGTGAAGCGGCACGCGACACGGCGCACCACATAGTCGATGAGAATTGGTGAGGAAGCGACTGGTGGTGCGAAATCACGGGGTGGGCTGGACCGCTGCTGCAGCTTCGTCGGCAAACTCGGCCACGACGTATCCGCTGAAATGCTTAATGCGGCGGAACAACACGCTCTGTGAGTAATCGATGTAGGTCGTAAGATCGCTGTCCGTCACCTGCTCATTGACGCATTTCCCGGCATCCGCGCAGTAAAACATCAGCCACTTCTTCGCGTCGGACGGGTTGACCTTGGGAGCATACATGTACAGTTGCACGTTCTTCGACGGATTGAAGCGCATCGCGGGGAAGAACTGCACACTCGGGTTGTCGCTGACGGCGTTCTTGATCACGACAGTCAGCGTGACGGGCGTGGTCTGCGCCGAGCACGGCGCGTTCCAATACGCGGCGCCGTAACCCGAGGTGGCCAGGTTGCACACCGAGTACGCGGGGATGTCGAGGTGGTTCGGGCCGAGCGAGAACGACTGGGTGTATCTCGGGTCGAAGGTGACCGAGTACGTGCCGTCCACGACGCCGTACAGCGCCTTGGTGGCGGCGGTCGGCTGGAAGTTCGACTCGCGCTCTTCAGCCGTCGCGGCGAAGGAGCCACGTTCGGCCGGGACTGGTGCAGTTGCCTGGTCTCGGCAGGCGCCAAGGAGCAATGCTCCGGCAGCCAGCATCACGAAACGGGGAGCGGTGAAGCGTGCCAACATCGGCGTTCGCATTAGAGTCCTTTCGAGCAAGTCGCTCGACTGAAGGGGAATTCGGTACCAGGTCAGCGCAGGGCTATCGAAAAGCGTCGTACTGGTCTTCTCAGCACGGCATGGAGCGTCTCCGTGACGGCTCACCCTATGGCAATGCCAAGGCCACAATGTCGCATTGTCAGATTGTCCCCTGGGTCATGTTCAGATTCTGGTCACGGGGACCGAAAACGGGCGGTGTGTCCGATCAAATTCTCCGAGAGGTCGAAAAGTCCGACAAAGCACTTCTAGCGGAATGCAATAAATATTGCAATATGCAAGAAGTTGCCTGCGATGGAAACTTCGGTTCCACGTTCTGGGGGGCTCACGCGTTCTTCTATAGGGACTCGCCATAGCGGCGATACTCCCTGCTCCCGTGGCGAGTGACTGGTAGGGCCTCGTGCAGTTGTCGAGCGCTCTACATCTTTCGCGGCATCCTCCGGCCTCAACCCCCCCTGTCATGACCAGCGTCGCGCGCCAGCTCCGGGTCGCCGTCCTCCTCCTTGCGATCGGTGCCTGTGCCACCACCCCCGGCACCCCAGGCGCCAACAACAATCGGAACCTTCTCACTCGCACGCAGCTCACGCAGCAGCACTTCGAGACGGCATATGACGCCATCGCCGCTCTGCGCTCCAATTGGCTCCAGGCGCGAGGGCCCGACAGCTTCACGACCCCCAGCCAGGTGTGGGTGTATATGGACGCGACCAAGCTCGGCGACGTCCAGACGCTCAAAGCGATTCCCATCCGTGACATCTCGAGTATCGAGCATCTCGACGCCAATTCCGCGCAGGCGCGCTATGGAATTGGCCACGGGGCGGGTGCAATCGTCATCTCGACCTCTCCGACGCGACCCCGCGACCCCTAGCCTTCGCGGCTGCTAGCGCTGACGAACGGCCATCGCGGCCGCTCCGAACGCGTCGGCGCGAAGGATGAGTCCGTCGCGCGTGACGAACATTGCGCGGACAGCCACAGAGTCCACGGTCGCGGAGAGGGTCACCGCGCTACCGATCTTCCGGTTCAGTCCTTCGAGCAGCAGCGTCCGTCCCTGCGCGAGTGCCGGCTCGACCGGCACTCGCGAGCGCACGCGCAATGCTGCGCGCACGGACTCCGACTTCAGCCACGAGTACGTCTGGAGCAGAGGACTGTCGGTACGGAGATCGAAATCGAGGTCCGGCACTCGCACTACCGCGCCCGTGGAATCCAGCTGCGGCGTTCCGACGAGGCGGATCGTTCCCGCGGCGTCGCCCATGAATTCGACGTCGAGTGCCAGCCGCCCTCTCGATTGCGGCAATACCGTCACGCGGCGCAGCGTGACCTGATGACCCGCGTGCGAGAACACTTTCCCCTGCGCCGCGAGCGTGATCGCGCGCGAGGCGCTGCCATAGTCGATGATCCCGTCCATAACGATGTGAAACCCCTCCGACGCGGTGTCTCGCGCCAGCGGTGGCAACTCGACCGCCTCGATGAGCGGTTCCGTCCCGCTGGTCACGATGCGTGGCCGCGCATCGAGCGTCACCGGTACCGTGAGCGTACGACTTCGGCCACGGACTTGTCCGATGCGCAGACGCTCCGGGCCGAGGACGAGCCACACGCCGTCGGCAAGAGCGAGGGGACGTGCGAGCTGGCGCCACCACACGGTGACGTGCGGTCGAAGATTGACGCGGCTCACGGTCCGATCGATATCCTGTAGCTGACTGGCGAGTGCCTCGCGCGCCGCGTCCACAACGCGCGCAGTAACGTCGTGGTGCAGAATGCTCACGTCGCAGCGATCGCGGGCTTCGTTGGAAGCCGGTTCGACGCGCACGATGTGCGCTCGGGACGTGAGACGCCACTCTTCGGTAACCGAGAGCGGCGTCGCGAGCTCGACCACCAGGCGTGGCTGCATCTCGTCGTGGCCGCATCCAGCGCTCAGCGTTGGTCCGATGAGTGGCTTGTAGTAACCGCGCGCGCTGTATGAAAGCGTTGCACGCAAGTGCAATAGATTCCCTTGGGCGAACGTCGTAAACGGTCCGCGTTCCGCCGCGAACGCGTAGTGCTTCCGCGTGTCTGTTCCAACGACGCGCACACTGTCCATGGATCCGAACCGAGTTGGCACCGCGTGCTCCACGATCTGCTGCACGGCGGTGAGATCGTAATCGAGCGGCACGCTGAACCGCGAGAGGGGTGCGGCCGCCGGCGGCGGAGCACCGGTATCGAGCGCTTCACTCGACACGCTGCGCGGCTCGCGGGAACATGCCGCCAGGGCAATACAGACAACGAGAGCGCGGCGGGTCACGATTCTAAAGTGTATTCTAGGAGCGAACGCACGTGAGAAATGTCCACGAAGACCGGAGCATCCCGTTGATTCCGTTCAGCCAGAGTGTCGGTAAGCGCCCGGGTACATGCCGAACAAGCGCCGCGTTCCTCCGATGTGCGACGACGATGTCACTCGCGATGTCACTCGCGATGTCACTCGCGATCGGCAGTCCGCGCCGTGCCGTCGCGCAAGCGCCAGTGTCAACGAGTGCTGCCAATCCCGTGCTCATCACGGGACACGACATGCTGCTGATCGCGGGCGCCACCGCAGCGAGCGCGGCAGTGAGCGCCTTCGACGTCTCCATCGCTCGGCGCTTCTCCGACTCGGTGTTTCACGCGCAACATCCCGGCGTGCGAAGTGCTGCCGTGCGCGCAAGTCAAGTCACCGAGACGGCGCTCATGATCACCGGCGGCCTGGTGTACGGCATTGCCCGCGCGTCCAAGGATCAAGGCACTGCCGACGTGGCCCTGCATACCACCGAGTCCGTGTTCGCTGCCGCCATGGCGATTCAGGTTGTTCGTGGCGTGCTCGGGCGCAGTCGTCCGCACATCCTCGACGATCGCCTCGCCGAACGGAGTAGCAATCCGTACCATTTTCGGCCCTTTCGAGGTTTTACGAGCTTCGAGTACCGCTCGTTCCCATCCATGCACGCGATGGCGAGCTTCGCAGTCGCGTCGGCGCTCGCACAGGAGATGCGACTGCGAGCCACCCCGCATCGCGCCGTGATCGCGCCGCTCCTCTATCTCAGCGCATCGGCTCCCGCAGTGTCGCGCATGTATCTCGACGAACACTGGGCCAGCGACATCCTCATGGGAGTATTCCTCGGCGTGTTCGCTGGTCAGAAGGCCGTGATCTACAGCCACGACCATCCCGACAATCGCATCGATCGCCGATTGCTGAAGCCGCAAGTGCGCGCGGTGGTGTCGCATGGGGCCAGCGGATTCTCGTTTTCGCTGGCCCCGTTCTAACTCGCGCTACGAGCAGGTCGGTCGGCCGCGAGGCAGCGCGATCGTGCAATTCTTGGTGGTGCCGTCGCGAGTGATCGTCAACTTCGCCGTGGCGGATCCGTCGTATGTGATCACTTCCCGCCGCGTCGACGTGATGGGTGTCTTGCCGGTGTACGTCACGACCGCGGTCATCGAGCGAATGACGGT
>JANMAY010000209.1:0-3468 GCA_031360095.1 Gemmatimonadaceae bacterium | reverse complement strand
CTCCGAGGCTTCCTCGAAGCCGATGCGCTCGATCAGCCGCGCCGTCGGAACGACGCGTGGATCCGCGGTGAGCATGCCGTCGACGTCAGTCCAGATCTCGATCGCCTCTGCCTGGAGGGCGGCACCAATCAGCGCGGCGCTGTAGTCACCGCCCCCGCGGCCGAGGGTCGTCGTCACTCCGTTGTTCTGCGCCGAGCCGATGAAGCCGCCCATCACGGGAATCTTTCCCGCGCGGATGATCGGCATCACGATGCGCAGCGCGGCTTCGGCAATGGCGTCGGTCTGCGGCTCCGCGCGCGTGAACTGTGCGTCGGTGATGGTGACCTGCCGTGCATCGACGTGTTCCGCAGGGAGTCCATGCTTCGTGAACGCGGCAACGACGAGCAGCGACGCGAGTTGTTCGCCGAGCGCGGCAATGGTGTCCAGCGAGCGTGGCGTGAGATCGCCAAGGGTTTTCAGCGCTTCGGCGAGCGCTGCCAGTTCATCGAACATGGCGGAGAGCTCTCCCGACACGTCGTCGCACTGCTCGCCGGATCCCAGGAGCAGGCGCGCTTGCTCGAGATGCCGGTCGCGCAGGCCCTCCACGGCGCGCAACGCGCCGATCAACTGCCCCTTCGACGACTGCTCTGCGATTTGCAGCAGTTGATTCGTCGCCCCGGCGAGCGCACTCACCACGACAATCGGCTGGCGGCTTCGGCGGCCCGAGATGATCGACGCGGCGCGCGAAATCGCCTCCGCATCGGCCACGGAGGTCCCACCGAATTTGCAGACGATCACGCGCTGCCTACCTGTCCTGTGGCGACGAGAAGCTCCGCATTCAACACCGACGCACCGGCGGCGCCGCGTATCGTATTGTGTCCCATGACGACGAGCTTCACGTCGAACAGGGAGTCGTCACGCACACGGCCCACCGTCACGCTCATGCCGTTCCCCACACCAATGTCGCGGCGTGGCTGCGGGCGATCCGGCGCGTCGGTCACGACGAGCGCGCGCTCAGGAGACGTTGGCAGGCCGAGCGCGGCCGGGTCCCCACGCCATTCGCGCAGCACCTCGAGCGCCGCCGCCGCACCGACGTGCTGCTCGAAATCGATGGACATGCAAATCGTGTGTCCGTTCTCGACGGGAACACGGTTCGCGTGCGCGCTGATCCGGATGTCGGCCGGCTCGATACGCGCTTCCACGCGGCGTCCCAGCATCTTCTGCACTTCGGACTCGATCTTCTCCTCTTCGTCCTTGATATAGGGAATGACGTTCCCGAGGATGTCGAGCGACGGCACGCCGGGATATCCCGCGCCGGACACGGCCTGCATCGTGGACACGAAGACGCGCCGCACGCCGAATGCTTCGTGGAGAGGCGCCAGCGCCATCACGACGGGAATTGCGACGCAGTTGGCGTTGGTGACGATGCCGCCGCTCCAGCGACGCCGCGCCCGCTGCACTTCGAGCAACGCCAGATGGTCGGCGTTGACTTCGGGGATGACGAGCGGGACATCCTCGTGCATGCGGAAATTCTTGGCATTGCTCAACACGAGCCGGCCCGCGCGCGCGAACGCTGCTTCGATATCCGTTGCAACGGACGCATCGAGCGCGGAAAAGACCAGTGGCGCGCTGACCTGCGCCGGATCGCACGCGAGCACCGTCATGCCCGCGACGTGCTCCGGCATCGTCTCTCCACCGATCCATCGCGCTGCATCGGCATAGCGCTTGGTGCTCGACCGCTCCGACGCGGCAAGCTCGGCGAGCTCGAACCACGGATGATTCGCGAGCAGGCGAATGAAGCTCTGCCCCACGGCGCCCGTCGCGCCGAGGACTGCGATGCGAATCTTCTTCTCTGGAGCGTGGGTCATGAGGTCAGCACCGCCCGAACGATCCGCTCATATGCGTCCACCGCTGCGCGCAGCTCCGCGATGTCGATGTACTCCTCCGTTGTGTGGGCGACATGAATGGAACCAGGACCGAACAAGAGCGGCGTGCCCCACCGGCTGAGGAGCGGGATGTCCGACGTGTATGCCACCGGGGCCACGTCGAACCCCGGAATGGTATGGAAGCGCTGCGTCGGAATGTGCGACCCCCACTCGAGCTCCGCCGTGCCATCCGCCCATTTCACGAGTGCTTCGCGCAGGGGGGTGACGTCGCTCACCAGACGAAACATGAGCTCCGATTCGCAGAGCGCCGGTATGATGTTCGCCTCTGTTCCGCCGTGAATCGTGCCGATGTTCACTGTCGTCTTCCCGAGATCGGGATCGGTGGGCAACGGCAGGGACGTCACGGTAGGCAGCAGCGCGAGCATCGGCTCGATGGCCGACACGCCGAGCTCGGCGTAGGCGGAGTGCGCGGCGCGTCCGCGCGTGCGCACCACGACGCGCTGTGATCCTTTGGCTCCCGACGCCAGCTTGCTCTCCGTCGGCTCGCCGTTCACGAGGAATCTGCTCGTTGCCGGTAGATGGTTCGCAGCGCGTGCGCCGTCCGAACCTTTTTCTTCACCGACCACGAACAAGAGATCGACGCGTTCTTCACCCGACGCGGCGAGCTGTTCCGCCGCACACAGCATCGCGGCGGCGATTCCTTTCGCGTCGCATGCACCGCGTCCGTAGAGCCGCTTGCCTTCGAGCCGCGGCGGGATGTACGGCGGCACGGTGTCGAGATGCGTGGACAGTGTCACGCCGCGTCCGGACCGTGAGGCCCAGACGTTGGCGCGGCCCTTCGTCACCTCCTGCGTGGTGACGTTCCAACCGCGCGCAATGAGCCAGCGTGCGACGAAGTCGACGACTGCTCCCTCCGAGCCGGTGGAGGATTGAATTGCGAGGAGCTCAGCGGCGAGTGCGACGACGTCAGTCATGGCGAAAAAGTAGCCGGGGGCGAAAGTGGTTGCCACTCGCACCCCCATACTTGGTCACGCCAACCGACGAATTCCTACTGCTCTCCCGCGAGCACGCGTCGGCGAACGTCGGAATAGTCGAGTGGGAGGGCCATGCCGGAATCCACGGCAAGGTCTTCGAGCGCATTGAGCAGCGAACGCTTCAAGCGACGGCCGCTGTCGCCCGATGGGAGCGTGAGCAGTGTGCGCGCGAGATGAGCGGGTTCCGCGAAATACTCCGCGATGCTGACGCTCGGAATCGGCATGGCGTCGGCGCTCTCGCGCTGCGCTCCGTTCCCAGCATCCGTCAACGCCGTGTCCGCGGCTGCCGGCCGGGCCGTGAGCACGGACGCCTCCACGGCCAGCGCCGAGGCGAGCCGCTCGCGCAACGAGCTGGTCAGTTCCGACTTGCCAGTCATGACGCGCCACAGTTGCTGGCGCGACGTACTCGCGCGGCTCGCTAACCGCTGCTTGGACACCCCGCGCTCGATACGCAGAATCTCGAGCCGCTTTCCAAGCGGAGTCAGCTCGGATGCTACTTCTTCGCTATTCAGGTCGAGAAGCGTTTCTGTTGACATTCGTTACAGTTGTTCCTAGATTGGGCGCCGAAC
>JANMAY010000189.1:0-5562 GCA_031360095.1 Gemmatimonadaceae bacterium | reverse complement strand
TCGACCCCGCACCGAGGAGCTGCGCGATCCGTTCGATGGCCGGTCCGACCTCGCATCTCGAATGGTGCGTGCGGTGGGCGATCCCGAGCAGCGCATGCGCGAAGATCGGCTGCGCGCCCTGCGCGCCATCCGCATTGCCGCGCGCTACGACTTCACGATCGAGCCCGCGACGCTGGCCGCCATTCGCGGCTCCGCTGCGCACCTGACGCGGCTGTCCGCGGAACGCGTGCAGCAGGAGCTGGTAAAGACGATGGAGCAGGTCGCTCGCCCGCGCGCCGCCCTGGCGCTCTGGCGTGGCAGCGGTGCGCTTGGTGTGCTGGTCCCCGCGCTGCGTGATATCCAGGACATTTCGCTCGCCACGCTCGACTGCTTGCCGCGCAGCGGAGCCGCCGGCCGGACTGTCCCGCAACGCACGGCCAACCGGATCGCCGCGCTCTTTCTCGACTGCACGCCGTTGGACGCCCGCGCCGCGCTGACTGCCCTGCGCTTTTCGAAGCACGAGATCAACTGGTCCGTCGCGATGGTGGAACGCTGGAGGGCGATCGGCGGCGCCCTCACCGATACACTTGTCGAACGAGCTCCTTCGGACGTGCAAGTGCGGCGGTGGCTCGCAGCACTCGGCCGCACGTACGCCGGCGGCTTTCTTCGTATTGCGTGGGCGCGCTGGTCCGCGGTGCGCGAGGCCGGTGGCGTGGCGCCGAGCGTGGAAGCGGTGCGCGCGCTGCATCGGCGTGTGCGGGCGGCGATGTACCGGGACCCCATCGAGGTCGCCGACTTGGCGATCGGGGGTGACGAGCTGCGCCGACAGGGCATCCCCGCGGGGCCTGTGTATGCTAAGATTCTGGGCGCACTGTTGGAGCAGGTCCTCGAGTCACCGGCACGGAACACGCCTGAGGAACTGCTCGGCGAGATTCCTCGTTTGATCGCGCAACTGGGCAGGCAGGGAGACACACCGTCAACCACGTAGCGAGCACGCATGTTATTTCGCGGTAAGCAGCCTGAAGCATCGATCTGGCGTCGGTTCCGGGCGAGCACGGACGGCTTCACGTTCACCGAGGAGGACGGCGTCTTCACCGCGCACATCGTGGCGAACGCCGAACGAGTCGTGGACCTGTTCTGGACGTTGACGGATCTGCTTGGACCGGCGGTCGACGTTCACATCGACGACTTGCGGAGCGGCCGGAGCTGGCACGGTGAGGCGCTGCCTCTTCCCGACGTGCGCGACTCGATTGCACGCCTTCGCCTGTTGATGGCGCGATTCGGCGGGACGCAGATCAGCATGTACACGTCGGACGATCAACTGTCGCTGAACGAGCATCTCGAGCTGTTCATCTATTCCAAGTCCAACAAGTGGTTGTATCTGCTCGAGGGGCGCGGTCTCGAGGAGATGCAGCGATTGCGGACGAAGAGCTGGAAGATCAAGCGGCAGGCGTTTCCGGCGGCGCCGGATCTGGTGAATGCGTTGGCTGGGGCGGCGGAGAAGTTGGGTTTGCAGCGCGCGTGATCAATTGCACGAGCGAACTGCGGAACAGCGGAAAGCGCGAACTGCGGAACAGCGAAAAGCGCGAACTGCAGAACGGCGGAATTTTTGAACGCAGAGGTCGCAGAGGACGCAGAGAAGGGCCGCAGAGGACTGCAAATGCTTTGATGACTGCCCAAGTTTTTGTTGTCCTCAGCGTCCTCTGCGACCTTTGCGTTCAAAACACCGCAGTTCCGCTTTTCCAATCGTGAACTCGCAAAACCTCGTCTATGCGATCGCTGCCGCTGGCGCCAACCTCCTCGGCGCCGCGGCGGTCGTCGGACGCAAGCGATGGAGCGCAGGTGCGCTCGATGTGATGCTCGCGTTTGCCGCCGGCTTCATGATCGCCGTCGCGCTGATCGATCTGCTTCCCGAAGCGCTGATTCGCGGCGGACACCGAGCGGCGTTCGTCGCGCTCGCGGGCTATCTCGCGGTGCACGTCACCCAGCACGTCATCGGCACGCACTTTCATTTTGGTGAAGAGACGCATCATGTGACGGAGGCCGTGAGCCTGGCGGCGCTCGTGGGACTTCTGCTGCACACGTTCGTGGACGGCGTAGCCGTGGCGAGCGGATTTGGCATCAGTGGCCCGGTCGGTGCGCTGGTGTTCTCCGCCGTGATTCTGCACAAGGTGCCCGAGGGTCTCGCCATCTCGTCGTTGTTTCTGGCGGCCGGCCAAGGGCGGAAGCGCGCATTTCTCGCCGCAGCGGCGCTCGGCGTCGCCACTATTCTCGGAGTCATGGCGACGGACAGCATCGCCGGGCTGCGCGAGCATGGCCTCGCGCTCTCAGCGGGGGTGACGTTGTACGTCGGCATGTCGAACCTCGTGCCCGAGTTTCGGGCCCGTGGCGGCTGGCGGTTGTCCATTGCGTTTCTCGCCGGCACGGGCGCCTATGCGCTCGCGCGCATCTTCGCGGGGGCGTGACCGTGGCAGAGCGACGCGGGGCGCGCACCAAGGCGGCGGGTCCGTCGCTATTCGCGGCAGCCGCACCTCCGCAGCCGCTCGCGGCGCGCATGCGGCCGCGAACACTCGACGAGTTCATCGGGCAGCACCATCAGCTCTCGCCAGGCCAGCCGCTGCGCGAGAGCATCGAGAAGGGCTCCGTCACGTCGATGGTCTTCTGGGGTCCCCCCGGCACCGGAAAGACGACACTCGCGCGGCTGATCGCCGGCTACACGTCGCGGGAGTTCGTGTCGTTCAGCGCCGTCACCGAAGGCGTGCCGCGCGTGCGCGAGATCGTGCGCGAGGCGGAAGATCGGCTCGACACCGGGCGCGGCACCATTCTGTTCGCTGATGAGATCCACCGCTTCAACAAAGCGCAGCAAGATGCATTTCTTCCGCACGTCGAGGCAGGGACGATCACGCTGATCGGCGCCACGACGGAGAACCCCAGCTTCGAGATCAACGGCGCGCTGTTGTCGCGCGTGCGCGTGTTCGTGCTCCAGTCGCTTTCACCCGACGACATCGCCGCGCTGGTGCGTCGTGCGCTCGACGATGCGGAGCGTGGGCTCGGTGGACAGGGACTCCGCGTCGCCGACGAGGCGATCGCGCTGCTGGCGCGCGAGGCCGACGGTGATGCGCGCCGAGCGCTGACGATTCTCGACGCAGCCGCAGAGCATGTGGGGGCCGGCGGAGAGATCACCGAACAGGTCATCCGCGATGCGGCACAACTTCGGTTTTCGCGCTACGACAAGGGCGGGGAAGAGACCTACAACATTTTGAGTGCGTTCCACAAATCGCTGCGCGGGAGCGATCCGCAGGCGGCGCTCTACTGGATGGCGAGGATGATCGAAGGCGGTCAGGATCCGATGGTGATCTTCCGGCGCGCGATCGCGATGGCTGCCGAAGACATCGGGCTGGCCGACCCCGAAGCGCTCAAGCTGGCCGTCGCCGCGCGTGACGCGTATCACATGCTCGGCGCTCCGGAGGGGTATCTGCCGATGTCGCAGATGGTGATCTATCTGGCGACCGCTCCCAAGTCGAACAGCAGCAAGGTGGCTCTCAGTGCGGCGCTGGAGGCCGCGCGCGAGCATCCGGCCGAGGGAGTGCCGCTGCATATCCGGAATGCGCCTACCCGCCTCATGAAGGAACTAGGCTATAACGAAGGGTATCAGTACGCGCATGCCGTCCCGGAGGCATACATCCCGCAGGAGTACCTTCCAGAAGTGCTGGCCGGCTCGGCGTTCTATACGCCGGGTGCATTCGGGTTCGAGAAGGAGATCGCGAAGCGGTTGGCGTGGTGGGAGGAGCTGCGGCGGCGTGGGCAGGACAAGGGGGACGCCGACCACATCGGGGAACAACGAACGAAGGAGTGAGTCATGCGTCGTCTCATGTTGGGTGCGGCCACTGCCGCGATCGCAGTCGTCGCCGGGTGCAGCGCGCTCGGCAAGCAGGCCTTTCAGGAACCGATCGTCCAGCTCAAGGACGTCGCGGTGCAGGGCGTCGGTTTGACGGGGGGCAACCTCGCCGTCAAGCTGAACGTGTTCAATCCAAACAAGTATCGCTTGGATGCCACGCGGCTCTCGTACAACGTCCAGGTGGGCGATGCCGTCAATCTCGCGCAGGGCGTGATCGACAGCCGCTTCACCGTGCAGGCGGGGGATTCCACCACCGTCACGATTCCGGTGTCGTTCACGTACAGCGGGATTGGCGCAGCGGGGCGGCAGATGCTCAACACGGGCGGTGTGAATTACAACGTGCGCGGCGACGTGACTGTCGGCACGGTCGTGGGCAACTTCACCGTCCCATACAGCTCGACCGGCAAGTTCACCGCGCTCGGCGGCAATTCGCGCCAATAAGAGGCCAATAGCATCTCACGCATTCTGATCACCGTTACTCCGCCAATTGAGCGGGCGCTCCTCGTGGGCGCTCCGCTCAAGCGGGCCGGCGCGCGAAAATCGCTGGACGAACATCTCCGCGAGCTCGAACGGCTCGCCGATACCGCAGGCGCCGAAGTCGTCGGTGTGATCACGCAGCAGCTCGATCGCCCGCATCCGGGGACCTATCTCGGCAAGGGAAAGATCGAAGAGCTGAAAGCGATGGTGAGCGAGAAGGACGTGTCGCTCATCATCTTCGACGACGAGCTCTCTCCCAGTCAGGGCAAGAACGTCGAGGATGCGGTGGGTGTCCGCGTCGTCGATCGGGCGGAGCTCATTCTCGACATCTTTGCGACGCGCGCGCGCAGCAGCGAAGCAAAGATGCAGGTGGAGCTCGCGCAGCTCGAGTACACGCTGCCCCGCCTCACGCGCATGTGGACCCACCTCGAGAAGTTTCGCGGCGGCATTGGCGTGCGCGGTCCCGGTGAAACGCAGCTCGAAACCGATCGACGCCTGATCAATCACCGGATCAAGCTCCTCAAGGAACGGTTAGGCGACGTGCAGCGGCAGCGCGAGATCCAGCGCCAGTCCCGGCGCGGCGAGTTTCGCGCGTCGCTGGTGGGCTACACGAACGCGGGGAAGTCGTCGGTGCTGCGCGCGCTATCGGGTGCGACCGACATCTTCGTCGAGAACCGGCTGTTCGCGACCCTCGACCCGCTGACGCGGGAAGCGGAGCTGGGCGACCAGGGGAAGGTGCTCGTCACCGACACGGTTGGATTCGTGCGAAAGCTGCCGCACCAGCTGGTCGCATCGTTCCGCGCGACGCTCGAGGAGGTGCGCGACGCCGATCTCCTGCTGCACGTGATCGATGCGAGCCATCCGCAATGGGAGGAGCAGCGGGTGGTGGTGGACGATGTGCTGGCCGAACTGGAGCTGCAGGAGAAGCCGGTGTTGCATGTGTTCAACAAGATCGACCAGCTGGACGACGCGGTGCTGATTGCAATGCGCGAGCGGATTGGCAATCTGCTGCCCAATTCGGTGTTCGTGTCGAGCGTGGACGAGGGGGGGCTCGAGCCGCTGCGAAGGGTGCTGGTGGGCGCGCTGCGGGCCCGGAGCTCAGTGGCCGAGGTGCGGATGGGGAGCGGGGAGGGGAAGCTGCTGGCGGAGCTCCATCGGGGCGCCGAGGTGCTCGACCAGCGGATGGATGGGGACGAGATCGTGTTGAG
>JANMAY010000101.1:0-9203 GCA_031360095.1 Gemmatimonadaceae bacterium | reverse complement strand
CATGTCCGCCGAGCAGTTCAAGCAGCAAGCCGCGCAGCGATACGGTGCGCGCGCGGCTGCGTTCCTTGCGCAGTATCCGGCGACGTCGGACGAAGAGGCTGGCCGCTCGCAAAAGGCCAGCGCGCGCGACGCCGCAGTGGTGGGGGTCCAGCAGATGTTGATCGAGCGTGCACGGACCGCGAAGACTGCCGCGTACGCCTACTACTTCGACCGTGCGATTCCGTGGCCCGAGCACCCCGAGTTCGGCGCATTCCACACAAGCGAAGTGCCGTACATTTTCGGCACGCTCGACGTGCTGTCGCGCCCGTGGACAGACGGCGACCGGCGGCTGTCGGAAGTCATGATGGGCTACTGGGTGAACTTCGCGACGCGCGGCGATCCGAACGGACCGGGGCTACCGGCGTGGCCGGCATTCGATGCGACTAAACCCACGGTCATGCAGCTCGGAACGAAAGTCGGCGCGCGGCCGCCGATCGACGCGTCGCTGCTGAGCTTCTTCGCGCACTAGCACCCGGCCGACGTCGGTTCGGGGCCTAACTGGCATGGCGGACTCCGCTGCCCACCTCCACTGCATGGACCATCACTGCGTGCACAGTCCCATCGGGACGCGTGATCGGCTGGTAGACGAAGTCGAAGTATCGCTCGCGCATCGTTCCATCGGGTCCTGCAATCATCGCCGGGGTCGCCTCTCCCACGTACGGGCGCCCCGTGCGGATCACCTCGTGCAACATGTCGATGAAGAAAGGTTGTTCGGCGAGTTCGGGCATCGCCTCGAGCACCGTCTTGCCCACCACATCGCGCTCGCCGATGAGCGCGCGGTAGCGCGCATTCGCGGTGCGAAATACCAGCGACGAGGCGTCCAGCGTCGCAATCGCGGCGGGTGCCTGGTCGAGCACGCGTCCCAGCTCGCTGCGGGCATGTTGCGCTTCGGCGAACGCCGCGCGCTGCTCGGTGATGTCGGTGTGCGCCCCCACCCACTCGCGGATGGTGCCATCGGCGTTCAGAATCGGTACTGCACGGATCGAGAATAACCGGTACTTCCCGTCAGCCCGTCGCACGCGGTGCTCGAAGACGAACATGCTCCGCGCCGCGACGGCGCGGTTCCAGGCGTCCACGGTAGGCCCCGCATCGTCCGGATGAACGGCGTCCGCCCAGCCAAATCCCTCGTACTCGGAGGTGGATTGACCGGTCAGCGACTTCCAGCCGGGCTGCTCGCCTTCCATGCGCCCCTCGGGGCTGTTCGTCCAGACGTACTGCCCGGCGGCCTCGACGAGCGCGCGATACCGCTGCTCGCTCTCGAGCAGTGACTGCCGCGCGACCTCGGCCTCGGCGCGCGCAGCCCGTTCCTTCACGAGACGCGATTCCTGCTCCTCGACACGCTGCTGCGCGCTGATGTCGCGAAAGGTGACCACGACACCCACGATGTGGCGCCGTTCGCGAATGGGGATCGCCGTATAGTCCACGTGGAGCGGCCTGCCGTCCTTCCGCCAGAACACGTCACCGCCCACCCGCTGCTGAATTCCCTCAGTGACCGAGAGGAAGATCGGGCATGCCTCGCGAGGGAAGTCAGTTCCGTCTGGGTAATGGTGATGTATGAGCTCGTGCTGCGGCTTGCCAAGCATCTCACGCATCGTGAAGCCGAGCAGGCGCGCTGCCGCCTCGTTCGCGAAGACGGTATTGCCCAGCGGATCCAGGAAGTACACGCCGTCGTCGATGGCGTTGAGCACCTGCTCGGCGCGTTCCTGCAGGAGCGATACGGCGCGAGCGGCGGTGTCGTCGAGCACGTTGGTCACGATCAACCTGGCCGCTTCGCGAACAGCGCGTTCGCCTCCGGCGACGTCACCTGTTCGCGCAGCGACTCGTACGTTCCTGGCCCCAGCAACTCTTTCGCCGCCGCACGCACCTGCGCCATGATGGCGCGCACGAGTCCGGGCCCGACGCTCACTCGCGCGACGCCGAGTGCGCGCAGCTCTGGTACGGAAGGCACGCCCGGCCCGCCAATGACATTGAGCGGAACGCCGACCGCCGCCGCGAGGCGCTGGATGGTGTCGGTGTCCGCCACACCAGGTACGAACACGCCGTCCGCCCCTGCCGCTACGTAGGCCCTGGCGCGACGCACCGTTTCCTCGAACCGTCGGCCTTCGTCGCCCACCTTGCGCAGCATCACGTCGGTGCGCGCGTTGATGAAGAGGTCGACGCCCGCGGCCTCCGCTGCCGCACGTGCCGCCGCGATGCGAGCCGCCTGCTGCTCCACATCGACGAGCACCGCACCGTTCACCCCGGGCGCATCCTCGAGGTTGATGCCCACGGCGCCGGCCTCGATCACGGCGCGCGCCGTCGCGGCGGCGTCAGCGGGTGTGCCGTCCCCGTAGCCGCTCTCGACGTCAGCGCTCACCGGCACCGACACCGCGCGTACGATGGTGCGCACTGCGGCCGCCATCGCGTCGCGCGACAGTCCCTGGCCGTCGGGATATCCGAGCGCCCACGATATGCCGGCGCTCGTGGTGGCGATGGCGCGAGCGCCAGCCTCCTCTACGAGACGCGCGCTCATGGCGTCCCACGCGTTGGGGAGCACGAGCAGTGTATCGGCGTCCGGTGCGTGCAGTGCGCGAAAGCGCGCGGCAAGTTCCTGTTGGGTCATAGCGTGTTTGATGTGCAGCAAGAGTGGGATGGGAGCGCGTTCAGCGACGCGGGGCCGGGGCAGACGCCGCCTGCTCGATTAGGCGCGCGACCGCGGCCGGGTGCGAGAGGAAGGGAACGTGGCTGGAGTTGATCTCCACGGTGGTCGCGTGCATGCGCGTGGCGTAGAAGCGCTCGAGCTCGGGATTGATTGCACGGTCCTGCTTCGCGACGAGGAACCACGACGGGATGCGCTTCCACGCGACCGCGCTGGACGACGCCTGGAACGAAGCACCATTGATCGGCTTCTGCGTAGCAGCCATTACCTCCGTCTCGGCGACCGGCAGGTCGGCGGCGAAGACAGCACGGAGCTTGGCGCGGTCGATCGACAGGAAGCCAGCGGCGTCCGGCACGAGTGCCTTGCCAAGCGGGGCTGGGTACTTCTCGAGGAAGGCGGAGACTTTCTCCCCAGAGTCCGGCGCCAGCGCGGCGACGAAGACGAGCGCGCTGACGTTGGCGCTCGCCGCGGCCGCAGCCGTGATGACGGCGCCGCCATACGAGTGGCCCACTGCGACCACGGCGCCCTTCTGCGCCTCGATCACGCGTCGCGTCGTGGCGACGTCGACGTCGAACGAGGTGAGCGGATTCTCCACGGCGACGACGTGGTATCCATGGCGCTGGAGGATGGGGATCACGCGCGCCCAGCTCATGGCGTCGGCGAAGGCACCGTGCACGAGGACGATCGTCGGCTTGGGCGCGGCGGTGCGCGCGCTGGGCTGCGCGAATGCCGGGTGCGCGGTTGGTGCAAGGAACGCTGGGAGCACAGCGAAGGCTGCCGCGACGAAAGTGCGCGAGTGTCTGGTCATGGAAAGCGTGATTGAATGAGGTGTGGGTCCGAACATGAGCATGGTGTCAGCGCGTCGAGCGGAGATTGTCGCGAAGAGCGGTGAGTGACCGTCGAAGCGCCACGAGCCCGCGGCCCGCCCCGGGCACGGCCGCTACGCGAGCGACGTGGGCGGGCACGACCGTCGCACGTGTGCGCAGCGCGCGACCCGCTGCCGTGAGGGTGACGAGCACGCTGCGTTCGTCTTCGGGCGAGCGCGTGCGACGCACGAGCCCGGCGGCCTCGAGCCGCTTCAGCAGGGGCGTGAGAGTCGCCGAGTCCAGGTAGAGGCGCGCGCCGATCTCGGAGACGGCGAGGCCGTCCCGCTCCCAGAGGACCAGCATGGCGAGATACTGCGGGTAGGTGAGTCCGAGCTCGTCCAGCAACGTGCGATACAGTTTTTCCATCGCCAGCGACGCGGAGTAGAGTGCGAAGCAGAGCTGGTCGTCAAGGCGGACGGGGGTGGCGGACAGTGGCGCGTTCGGCATGCGTCGAAATTACATAGCGCGCGATCTAATAGCAAGCGATCTAGTATTTCGCCCTTCAGCTCGATCGTGAGATGCGAGAAGCAGCGCGTCGCATCGAGTTCACGCGGTGCTACGATCCAGCTCGCGCGAGACCATCAGAGACGCCGATGGCTCGTGCCGTGGGTTGACAGTCAGCTCGCACTGCCTACATTGCTGCTATATCGAGTGTCGATATATCAATGAGCGTTATAGTTCCGGAGACGCCAAGAGGGAAGCATGGCCACGCCAGATGGGACCAGCCGGACGCCAGAGACGTACCTGCCGTTGCCACCCGCGACCTTCCAGATCCTGGTCGCGCTGGTGGACGGGGAGCGCCACGGCTACGCGATCATGAAGGAGGTGTCGGAGCATTCCGAGGGGACGGTGCGCCTGGGGCCGGGTACCCTCTACGGATCGCTGAAACGGTTGCTGGAGGCAGGGTTGGTGGCGGAAGGCGGAGAGAGGACGGACCCGGAAATGGACGATGAACGGCGTCGGTACTACCGGTTGACTGAGCTCGGGCTGTCTGTGGCGCGGGCGGAGGCGCGGCGGCTCGACGCGATGGTGCGGGTAGCGCGGCGCAGGAATCTCATCGGCGTGGAGCCAGCATGAGTTCCCCCCTGTATGGCCCCCTCGCCCAGTGCTCGCCAGGCCGCCCGACAAGTGCCGAACGAATGTACCACCTGCTACTGCGCGCATATCCGGAAGCATTTCGGGCTGATTATGGGCGCGAGATGACGCTGCTGTTTCGCGACCGGTGTCGGGAGGCCGACGTCGGCTCCCTCCGCTTCTGGATGGATGTGTTATGGGATGTGGCGCAGAGCGCGCCGGCCTTGCGCGCGGAGGCGTGGCGTGCGCGAGGGAGCGGGAACACGCGAACCCTTGGAGCAATCATGAAGATCGCTGCGATGCTGACGGTGCTGCTCGGTGTGTTTGTGACGCTGGGCGCGGCAGTCGACGGTGTGGCTGGGCAACGACAGGGTTTCGGAGGGACACACCTGCTCTCGGTCGTGTTGGGAGCGCTCGCAGGGGCGGCGCTCCTCGTCGCAGGCCTCGCGCTGCTGCGCAGCACGTCGTCGGGCCGGCGGACGGCGACCATCGCATCGCTCGCTTCGCTCCTGTTGGTGGTGTTGGTCCGGCTCGTGTTTCCCTGGATGTCCATCTTCTCTCAGCTCGTCGGCTACGGGCTGCCGATCGGCCTCCTGATCGCGCTGCATTGGCCTCGCCAGGGCGGACCAACGGCGTCACGGGTTGCGTGAGCACCGGGGCCACATTTCTCCGGCTCTTATGCTGAATGGAGTTCGTTCGTCACGGACACGATTTGGCCGCGAACGACACGTTCCACGGACAGGGTTGAAAGAATCTCATCGACGTGAAGTCCGCATAAGTGCTGTGGGCCCCGTCGTCATGGCGCCTAGCGCCCCTTACCTCGTCCCCGCGCCTTTGGGCAACCGGGTCACCCAATTCGTGACCATAGTCAGCATGGTCGTGGTCGTCGCGGTGGATCCCGCAACAAGCAGGTGCCGCCCGTCCGGCGCGATGTCGTACGACCTGCCGAGCACATTGAGATATGGCCCGGCGAAGAGGAAACGCGCGACGCCTGGCCTGGCACCGGGAGCGCTCGGCGCCGAAACGCGCATCCAGCGGTTCCCCTCGCGGTAGACAAGGTCTCCGTCCGAAGTCCAGACCGGCTCCTCGCCGCCGCGAGGAGATGCCCTCCAGTGCTCGTATGGCGGCCGGGTGCGGATGATGAACACGACATAGTCGCCAGCCTGCTCGTTGCGCGCGACGTAGGCCACCCACTCGCCGCCCCGGCGAAGTTGAGCGCCCCAAGGGTTCAGTTCAGGGAAACGGAAGCCAGGTTGCGCGCTGGACGAGGCCAGCCCGGCCGTGGCGCGACCAACATATAAGGAGTCGCCGCGCTGGTATAATGCCATCCCGTCCGGCGCAACGTCGAGCACCCGGATGCCCGGCAACGAATCTGCTCGCGTAGGATCTTCAGGCGCGTAGACGAGCGTGAACATCCCCGACGCCGCGGTTGACCGTGCACGGAAATCGAAGACCCGCTGCCCCTGGTCCCACCATCCCACCCCCGCGCTGATGTTCCTGGCGCCGAGGTCCGGGCGCAGACTGAGCCGGACTCCCTCGCGCAAGTTGAGCGTGTGCGGGGCGCACGTCCCTTGGCTCGTGCAAGCCCTGACGAGGAGCCGCGCGCCGTCGGGGGAGAGGTCCAGATAGCCATAGTCGGCTCGGCCGAAGGCTCGGAGCGTGTCAGAATGGCCACGGTGGTCTCTCCAGACGAGCTCGCTCAGGCGGCCATTCTCTCCGGGCGCATAGATGAGGGTACCGTCGCGTGTCACCACCATCTGGGCGGCTCCCCAGATGCTTTCGAGGCGGACTCCGGAGAGCACAGGAACGGGTGGCGCGAGGGCTAAATGCGTCGCCGGGTCGAACGGCATCGCCATCACCGCACCATCCAGCGAGTAATAGAGCAGGTGACCGGACGCCAGATATCGGGGATTAGTCCCCGAGAACAGCTCCGTCCGTTCGGTGACGGAGTCGACCGGGATCGGTCCGGCCGGACCCAATAGCGCTATGTGGCCGGAGATCGTCGACATGACGGCGAGATGGCTGTCGATGGTGGAAGCAAGCACCGCACTGTCGCCGGGAAGCGGTTGTGGGAAGACGAGGTGCAGGGGTAGCAACGCTGGACCGATCGTGATCGGCGCCCCGCCGGTGGCGGCAAGCGCGACAAGGCGACGCCCTTCGTTCACCACTGCCAGGATGCGACCGTCGGCCAGCCACACTGCGCCGTAAGGCAGCACCAGACTCGCGAGTGCGACGGTGGCGCCGCCCTTGAGGCTGGTTCGCTGCAAGGTGCCACCGACAAAGAAACCGACCGACCGGCCGTCGGGGGAGAAGAACGGTGCGTAGGCGCCCTCCGTCTCGCGAAGCAGGGTAACGGCGGAGCCATCCATTGGCCGGACGTAGAGGCGTGTGGTGCCGCCGGACGATCCCGCGAATACGAGTGTTCCCCCGTCGGGGGATACCGCGAGCGCGGGCATGCCGACGCCCAACGATCCTGCTCCGATGTACGCGAGCGGAGTGCTGTCCGGGAGCAGGATCGCGCTCTCGTACACGGGCCCCGCAGTCTGTGCCTCCGCTGGCTCGGCACGCTCCATTACGCCCGCGAGCACGACCAGCGCGAGTGCGCCCGCGCCCAGCGCGACTGCCGGCGCGCGCCAGCTACGCCCCATGGCAGTTCCGCCCGCCCGATACGGCGATGCCGATCTTCCCGCCGCGAGGGAGCTTGTGAGGGCAGCCGCGAAGTCGGCAGCGCCGGCGAACCGGTCGGCCGGCAGCTTGGCCAGCGCCCTGAGCACCGCCTGGTCCAGCGCGTCCGCCACGGTGTCGCGCACCGTGCTCGGCGGGGCGGGGCGCTCCGTCATGACCTTTGCCACGATTGCCTGCGCGGTAGGCCCGGTGAACGGCGGCTCGCCGGTGAGCATCTCATATGTCACGCAACCCAGCGCATACACGTCGCTGCGCGCGTCCAGCTCGCGCTCGCCCATCGCCTGCTCGGGCGACATGTATTGCGGCGTGCCGACGCTCAGCCCCGTCTGCGTCATGCGCTGGCCGCTGGCCTGCTGCACCGCGAGCGCGATGCCGAAGTCGGCCACGAGCGCGTGGCCGCCGTGCAGAAGGATGTTCTCGGGCTTGATGTCGCGATGGACGACGCCCCGCTCGTGCGCGTACTGGAGCGCGTCGGCAACCTCTCGCGCGATGCGCACCGCGTCGTCGATCGGCAGCTGGGTCTCGCGCTCGAGCCGCACCCGCAGCGTCTCCCCCTCGACATATGGCATCACGTAGAACAGCTGCCCGTCGGCTCTGCCGGAGTCGAACAGTGGCAGGATGTGGGGATGCTGCAGGCCAGCGGTGAGCTCGATCTCCTTCAGGAAGCGCTCGGGGCCAAGCACTGCGGAGAGTTCCGCGTGCAACACTTTGATCGCGACCTTTCGATGGTGGCGTGTATCCTCGGCGAGGTACACGGTCGCCATGCCACCCTTGCCCAGCACCCGCTCGACGCAGTAGCGATCCGCAAGGGCGGCGTTCAACGAGTCCGCCGTCCTGGACGTCATCGGCGGGGGTTGAGCGGCCAACGCTCGTCCGGCACGCGCATCGTGGCGCCCAGCTCCTTGAACAGCGCGAGGAAGCGAAGCCGCGTGGGCAGCGTTACAGATAGCGGCTCGCAGGCGAGCCATATGGTTGCTGCCTGCAGCGATTCGCGCGCGCACACGCTCCGGCCGACGGCCGCCGATGCGCCATCAGGGTCACCGAAAGTGATGTTGTCGGCGACGTCGCTCAGGACAGACTCCTCATGCGCGGGTCGGCTCTGTCAGAGAGCAGGCGCGGCGCCGGACGGCAGGACGGACGAGGTCGGGGGAGCCCTGGGTGGGCGAGGCCCGGCTGGGAGCGTGACGCTGGTACGCGAAGTTGGGGTGTCGAGGGGCGATTCTGCAAGAGCGCGCGCGGTGTCAACGCTCAAGTGAAATTCCCATCCTTCGTTCAATGGAATACCCCCGCGGTTGGGGTTACGGTGGAGGAATTGTGACCGTGGGTAAGCTACGCGCCGCGAGCTTGCGAGCTCCTGCGCGAACTGCACGAAGTCAGCGGGGACGGTATGCGGGGAGATCGTGTTAGGCGTCTGGGGGAGGCGACGCGCTGGGACTTCGGCGTAAGTTTGCGTGCGGCGTTCACGGCTGCGAGCGCGGGTCTCTAGCTGGGACAGGCCTGTGGGCTCAGCGACGGAGCCACTCGAGTAGAATTGCCCTGGTGCTGAGTGCAACCCGAACCGAACGCCTCCTCCGCAATGACCCGATCAACCCTGTACATCCTCGCCGCGCTCTCGCTCAGCGGCACCGCTGTCGCGCAAGCCCCGACTCCCTATCAGGCCAATGCCCGCGCGATCTTCAAGGAACTGATCGAGATCAACACCACGCACTCCACCGGTAGTACGACGGTGGCTGCGGAGGCGATGCGTACGCGCTTCCTCGCTGCCGGCTTTCCGGCCGCAGATGTGGAGGTGGTGGGCCCGGTGGGCTCGAAGAACCACAACCTGATTGTTCGCTATCGCGGCACGGGCGCGCGAAAGCCGGTGGTGTTGCTCGCCCATCTCGACGTGGTGGAAGCGCGGC
>JANMAY010000092.1:0-2931 GCA_031360095.1 Gemmatimonadaceae bacterium | reverse complement strand
GGCCCTTCATCTCATCGTTCGGGAGCGACACAGCGGACACCGTCGTTTCGGCGGTCGTGTCTGCGGCGATGCGCTGAATCGCCAGCGCCACGATCTTCTTGGCTTCGCGCTCCGCGGTGCGCCGGGCGCTTTCGCGGATCTCGCGCAGCAGGTTGGCTGCGTCCGCATGCGCTTCCTCCTCCATGCGCCGGATCAGCTCGGCCTTGGCCTCCTGCTGCGACATGCCAGCCATCTGTTCCAGACGGCGTCGCTCATCGGCGACCAGTTTCTCGAGTTCTTCTTCCCGCGTCTGCATCAGTTTTTCGCGCCGTCCGAAGTCGCTCGCTCGCTTGCCGACGTCGCGGTCGCGCTGCTCCACCACTTCCAGCTTGCGATCGAGGGCGCTCTCGCGCTCGCCGACGCGCCGCTCTTCCTGCTCCACCGTCGATCGGCGGGAGCGAAGGTCCTGCTCGGCAGCCTCGCGGAGCCGCATCACCTCTTCCTTGCCGGTGACGACGGCGCTCTTGCGCATGGTGTCGACTTCGCGCTCGGCGTCGGCGACGATGCGCTTGGCGGTTTCTTCCGCGGTCGCGTGCGCCGCGGCCTGACGCTGCACCTCCGCCTCGCGACCGGCGCGGAGTCCTGTCTTGCGTCCGAAAAAGAAAAAAGCCGGCGAGGCGATAGCGAACGCGCCCAGCGCGGCAATGATTGCCAAACTGTCCATATGATCTATGCTCCACCGCGGCTCGGCCGCGGGAGAAAGGATACCACTGCCCTCGCCAAGGAGCGCCGTTTGTGCTGATCGACCTCTCGAGGACGCGCCGACGTAGGGCGCGAACTGGAGCGGGCTAACTGCAATGGGCGCTACAACCTACGGCTTGGGCCTGGTTACATCCGCAAGGTATCGGACTCGTGGCATGGGGGCAAGAGTACGGCGTGCTCCTACGCCCTCTTCCCCGGCGGCAGCAGTCGCCGCACATCCGACGCAAGACCGTTCATCGCGCCGACGAGCGTTCCGTTCGCTTCGCGTGCCTCGAACAGCTCCGACGTGATCTGCAGGGCCGCCAGAATTGCGGCGCGATTCGCCTCGATCACCGAACCACCGGAGAGTATCTGTCGAATCGCCTTGTCCAGATGCTCGGCGACGGCCTTGGTGTGCTCAGGCGCGGCTTCTGTCCGCAACACATACGACTCGCCGAGAATCTCCACCTTCACCGACGTCTTCTTCGCGCTCATCGCTCACCCCCGCCCTGCGTCTGCTGCCGGATGAACTTGACGCGCTCGAGCATTTGCTTGGTGCGCGCGTTGGCCGCCTCCAACCGCCCTTTCAGGGCCGCGTTCTCGTGCTCGAGCTCCGTGACGCGGTCCGACAGCTCACGTTGGCGAAGGCGCACCGGCTGCGCGTCGGTACCTTCGAGCTCACGAAGCCGAGCCTCAGCGAGCAGGGCGCGACGACGAAAGCCGGCGAGCTCGTCGCCCAGATGGCGAACGAGTGTCTCGAGCTCGCGGAACGCGAGAATTTCAGGTCGATCGCTGTCTGACATTCAGTTCGTTCTGAAGCGCGGAAAGGATCTTGGCTCGGCGGCCTTCGATTTCCTTGTCGCGTAGAGTGCGCTCCGGATGGCGCAAGGTCAACCGCCACGCGACGGAGCGATGCCCTGCTTCGACTCCGCTTCCCTCGTACTCGTCGAAGGCGGCGAGCCGCTCCAACAGATCGCCGGCCGCCGTGCGTATCACGCGCTCGACATCTGCGGCGCGCACCGCGGGTGGAAGCAGCAATGCGAGGTCGAACGCGGACGCGGGGGTCGCTGGCAACGGTCTGTATTTGACCGAGGCCCTCGGCGTGACCGAGGACACGTCTTCGTGCGCGTGCTCCCCGGGAGGCGCAACGTCGCCATTGGACATCGCCGCGAGCTCGAGCTCGACGCCGAATGCCGGCGACGCCCAGACTGGTGCATCGAGTGCGACGCGAACCACATCACCTCGACGCTCGCCGTCGACGACGATCGTCCACAGCACGTCGCCGTGCTCCGCCGCCGGCTCGAGCGTCGCACGGCCTGGGGCGACAATCGACATCACCAGCTCGGCAAATCCCTTGGCGTCCCAGGGGTCGATCGGGGGGGCCTTGGCGCTCGTGAAGTGCGTCGGCTCGCGAGCTCCCATCACCAGCAGTGCGACGCGCATGCTTTCCTCAGGCAGCGCATCCGTACCAGGCGTGAACGCGGAGCCGATCTCGTACAGCCGCACGTTCCCCTCACTGTGCGACAGGTTGTACTCCGCGCGTCGTGCGAGTGTCTCGAGCAGAGTGCGTCTGAGATGCCCCTCGTTTTCAGCCAGTGGATTGAGCACGCGCACGTGCGCGTCACCGCCGGCAACGAACGGGATCGGGCGCACCTCGAGCAACCCCGCGCTGGACAGCGCGTCGCGCAACCGAGCGGCGAGCGTCCAGAGGACCGAGTCCCGCGTGGTGCCCGGGCGATAAGCGCGAAGCTCGTCGGGAAGCGCATCATACCCGTGCAGACGCGCCACTTCCTCGATCAAATCGACTTCCGCGACCAGATCGCGCCGCCACGTCGGAGCAATTACATGGACCGCGGCGCCCGCATCGTCGACATCAGCCGTACATCCGATCGCACGCAGCAGCGTCGCGATACGCTCCGGCTCCACTGCCACGCCGAGCAGGCGCGTCACACGAGACGTGCGCAGCACGATCGGCGCGTGCGGAGCGTCGCCGGCGTACAAATCCACCGGCGCCGCCAGCACTTTCCCGCCCGCAAGCGACACGATGAGCGCGGCTGCGCGCGCGAGCGCGCGTGGTGCGAGCGACACGTCGACGCCTCGCTCGAACCGATAGCTCGCATCGGTGGACAGTCCCGCCGCGCGGCGTGTCGCGCGCGTGCGTGGCGCGTCGAACGTGCCAACCTCCAGGAAGATGTCGGTCGTGGATGCGGT
>JANMAY010000085.1:0-16228 GCA_031360095.1 Gemmatimonadaceae bacterium | reverse complement strand
AAGGCGTTTGTGTCGGGGATCTACAATGGCCTCAGCCGCATGTTGTTCGACATTCCCGTCAAGGATCTGAATTCGGTAAAGGCGTATCGGCGCGAGATCATGGACGCGCTTCCCGTTCGTCCTGATTGGCATCGCTTCATGATCGCGATTGCTGCGGCGGAGGGCTTTACGGTCACTGAAATCTCGGTGCCGTTGTATCCGCGTCACGCGGGGAAGTCGAAGTTCGGTCTCTCGCGAATTCCGGTCGGCATGCTCGACATGCTGTCGGTATGGTTTGAGCTCCGGTTCGGAAAGAAGCCGCTCCTGCTTTTTGGCATGCTCGGGCTCGGGATGTTCGTCGGTGCCGTCGTGGTCGGCGTGCTGCTCCTGCTCACCGGTGCGGGCGAGCGGCCCTTCTGGACGGTCATTCAGACCTTCCTCATCCTCGGCAGCATTCTGTTCGCCACCGGACTGCTCGGCGAGCTCATCGCCGGTCAACGTGCCGAAGTCCGCGAGCTCCGCCGCCAGCTCGACGATCTGCGAACAAGCCGCACACACGACGACACGTAACGGATGAACGTCCTCTTCCTCACGCACTCCTTTCCGCGCGACGGTGGAGATGCTGCCGGCTCATTCGTGCTGCAGCTCGCCCGCGCATTGAAACCCGAAGGCGTCAACGTCCGGGTCGTCGCGCCCGGCGCACCCGGTCTCGCCGGTCATGCAACGCTGTCGGGGGTCGAAGTGGATCGCTTCCGGTATGCACCGCGGCGCTACGAGACGCTTGCGTACGGTGGAAACATGGCGGCGCAGGTGAGCGAATCGTGGAGCGCCCGCGTGACGCTCGTCGGGTTTCTTGGCGCCGAGTTTCGCGCCGGGGTCCGGTCGCGCCGAGAGTTCCAGCCTGATGTCGTGCACGCGCATTGGTGGTTTCCCAATGGTTTGGCCGCTACGTGGGTGGCGCGTATGGGAGGCATTCCCCTGGTGACGACGCTGCACGGTACCGACGTACGCATGGCGCGAAACATCTCTGTCTCGCGTCCTGCGTTTCGTCACGTGCTCAACCACTCCGCCGCCGTCACCGCTGTGTCGCGGTGGCTTGCTGACGAAACGCAGTCGATCGTGAGCACGCGCGCGCCGATCGTTGCGCCAATGCCCGCGGCAACCGACCTGTTCGACATCGGGAAGGACATCTCGCGGACGCGCCGCTTGCTGTTCGTCGGCCGGCTCATGAAGCAGAAGGGACTGGATGTGCTCCTCGACGCGCTGGCCCTCCTTCCCGCCGACATCGGACTCGATGTGATCGGCAATGGTCCGGACCGCGAGGCACTCGTTGTACGCGCAGCGGCCCTGGGGATTTCAGAGCGCGTGCATTGGCATGGCGCCGTGCAGCAAACGGCGCTGCCGTCGTTCTATCAACGCGCAGCGGCGCTCGTTGTGCCGTCGGTCGACGAGGGACTGGGGCTCGTGGCAGTGGAGGCGCAGCTGTGCGAGACGCCAGTCGTCGCGTTCGCCTCCGGCGGGCTCACCGACGTCGTGCAGGACGGCCGCACCGGCATCCTCGTCCACGAACGAAGCGCCGAGTCGATGGCGGCCGCGATACGCTCGATGTTCGAGCGGGATGACCGCGGCGCCGCGCTCGGCGCTGCCGGACGGCTGACAGCTCTCGCGAACTTTGCGCCAGAGTCTGTGGCGCGCCGCTACGCCGATATCTACCGGTCCGTTGTTGGAAACGGAGCGACGTAACGGACTGCTTCGGCTCGCCGGATGGCTGGCCGCCATTGTCGTCGCCGTCTATGTCGCGCGTGCGCTCGGCGCGGGGCTGAGCGATCTCGGTGCTCACGAGTTGCCAGAGCATCTCGGTTGGAGTCGGATCCTCGGATCGGGTGTGCTGTTCCTCGTTGCGCATGCGGTGCTCGTGCAGACCTGGCGCAGCGTGCTCGCGTGCTGGGATGCCCGGCTTGGCTTTTGGACGGCGGCACGCATCTGGAGCGTGTCGAATCTCGGCAAATACGTGCCGGGCAAAGTGTGGCAGATCGGAGCCATGAGCGCGATGTCGCGCGATGTCGGTGTGTCACCGATTGCCGCGGCCGGATCGGCAATTCTGGGGACACTCGTGAACGTGTTCGCCGGTTTCGTCGTGCTGCTCGCGAGCGGGCGTGAGCTACTCGAGCGAGCGCGGCCCGGTTGGGGGGCGCTGGCGATGACAATCGTGGTGATCGCGGGTGGCGCGTTGATCCTCGCGCCATGGATCATCCCCCGACTCGCACCGGTGGTCGCGAAGCTGGCCCGGCGACCCCTGGAAACAACCCTTCCCATGCGCGCGGTTGTCTATTCACTGGCGGGGAACGTCATTGCCTGGCTGATTTACGGAGCAGCATTTCAGCTGCTGGTGCGCGGGCTCCTTGGCGACTCGGCTGGCGGCTATTCCCAGTATCTCGCAGCTTACACGGTCTCGTATCTGTTCGGTTATCTTGCGGTCTTCGCGCCGGCGGGGGTGGGAGTCCGGGAGCTCTTCATGCTCAAGGCACTCGAGATCGCCGGATTGGCGTCCGCTCCTCAGGCCGCGCTCGTGACGATCGTGTCTCGTATCTGGCTGACGCTGCTCGAGGTCACGCCAGGATTTCTTTTCTGGGCGCACCATCGGGCGCGCCGCCGTTCGCCGACCATCGATCCCTCGGATGCCCAGACCTGATCAGCACAACGCGGCGCCAGTGTCTCCGGCGCCGCGCTTCGCACTTGGATGGGCCGCGCTGACGTACGCGCTCGCCACGCTCACGCTTGCCTATCCAGCGCTGACCGGCCAGTTCCTCGTGAACCCGCGCAGCGATCAATACATCGCCGGGTTTGCCTTCCGCGATTTCGCGACGCAGGCGCTACGCGCGGGTGGGTCGATTCCGCACTGGAATCCCTACATGTTCGGCGGCATGCCGTACGTCGCAGCGATGCATGGCGACATCTTCTATCCTACGGCGCTCCTTCGCCTGCTCATCGGAACCGACGCCGGGATGACGTGGGGATTCATCATCCACACGTTCCTGGCGGGGCTCTTCACGTACGGATTTCTGCGCGCGTGGGGCCTGGCTTTCATTCCCTCGCTCGTCGGCGGGCTGGCGTATTTGCTCAGTGGACCAATCGCATCGTACGCGTCGCCGGGCCATGATGGAAAGCTGTTCGTGAGCGCGCTGCTGCCCGCCGCGCTCTGGCTGCTGATCCGCGGCATGCGCGATGGACGACGGTGGTCGTGGGGCGCGTTGGCGCTCGTCATCGGCCTCGCCGTTCTCAGCCCCCATCCACAGCTGTTGCAGTACCTGCTGCTCACCGCCGGAGCGTTCGCGCTTTTTCTCGCGCTGGGCACGGATGGCGCAGCGGTCACGCTCGATCGGCGCACCGGTGTTCGCCGGCTCGCGTTCGCGCTCGGCGCCGTGCTGATCGGGCTCGCGATGGGCGCTATTCAGTTTGCGCCGGTGAGAGAGTACGTCGCATGGTCGCCGCGCGCCGGGGGCATCGATTACGCGGCGGCAACATCGTTCTCATTTCCGCTCGTCGAGCTGGTCAACATCTATCTCCCGCAGTTCACGGGGATGCTCGACAAATACTTTGGACCGAATGGACTGCATCTGCATAGCGAATACATCGGCGGCCCGGTGCTCCTGCTCGCGTCGCTGGCGATTGGCGGGCAGCCGCACAAGAGGTTCCGTCGCTTTTGGCTCGCTGTTGCTGTGATCTCTTTGCTCTGGATGCTCGGCGGGAATACACCCTTCTTCAAACTCGTCTACGCATTGATACCTGGGACGAAATTTTTTCGTGCGCCCAGCACCATCATTTATGTCTTCGGCCTCTCGCTCAGCATTCTCGCGGCCCTCGGCACCGAGCGTGTGCTTGCACGCGACATCAGACGCAGCGTCGTCCTGGGGTGGTGCGCGTTCGGCGCCCTGATCGCATTGCTCGCGACATCGGGTGTGCTCGCGAGCGTCGCCCCCGGTACCGCGCGTGGCTACATCGAGGCCGTCGGGCAGCAGTTGATGGGCTTCGATGCGCAGCAGGCGTCGATTTTCGCGGAGAGGATGATTGCCTCAAACCGTAGCGCAATGCTGATGGGCGCGTGGCGAAGCCTGCTGTTCGTTCTCCTGGTGAGCGCGGCGATCGAGGTATATCGACGCGGAAAGTTCGGTGTCCGTGAACTCGGCGTCGCGCTGGCAGTGTTGATCGCTGCGGACCTGTGGTCCATCGCGCGGAACTACTGGCTGTTTCTTCCGCCCGCGAAAGTGCTGTTTGCGAGCGACCCGGTTATTGAATATCTCAAAAAAGAACCGCAGCCGGGCCGCGTCGTGGTACTCGGCCGACCAGGAGCGGGGTTGGCGAGCCCGGACCCGTACTACGGCGTCGACGGAATGGGAAAAGGGACCGGACTCATGGCCCATGGGATTCGCTCGCTTACGGGATATCACGGGAACGAAATTGGCCGGTATCAGCAGCTCAGCCGCTTCGAGTTTGCGCCTGGCGCCGCGCCGATGGCTTTGACCCCCATGTTCTGGCGTCACCAGAACGCTCGCTACCTCTACACGAACGAAGCGGTGCCGGATACCGCGCTCCGCTTGCTCGCCGGACCCGTCAAGAATTCCGCCGGCTCCACTGTGTATCTCTATCGCCTGCCCGGGGACAATCCCTATGCGTGGGTGACCCCAGGGTTGTCGAAGGGCCCCGACGATCAAGTGAAGCCTACGGTGCTTGATCCTCGCTTCGATCCGCGCCGAGTGGCCGTTTTTGCCGACACGTCTCTCGTGGCCGGGGTGCCCCTCACGACGCTCCCTGCGCCACTTGACATCTCTACCACGACATCGGCCGTTGCTCCGGGACACGCGACCGTGACGCTCAGCGGCGCCGCGCCGGCAGGCTCGGTGCTCGTCGTCTCGGAGAACTACTACCCTGGCTGGCGCGCGCTCGTGGATGGAAAGTCGCAACCCGCCTATCGGGCCGACTACAATCTGATTGGAGTGCCGCTGCCGTCAGGCGCGCGAACAATCGAGCTTTCGTATCGCGACCCGGCGATTGCCACGGGGAAGGGGGTTACACTGTTCGCGATTGCCCTGGCGGTGGCAGCACTTGCCTGGGGAATTGTAGAAGATCGGAGGCGCCTTGCCTGAGCGCGTTCTGGTAATCGTTCCCACGTACAATGAGCGGGAGAACATTGAACGCCTCGTCGACCGTGTGCTCGCTCAAGACGGTCGCATCGAGATTCTCGTCGTCGATGACGGGTCGCCCGACGGTACGGGGAAGCTGGTGGATCAGATCGTGGGCATGAACTCCCGCGTTCATGTGCTGCACCGCGAAAAGAAGTTGGGGCTGGGCACAGCGTACATCGCGGGCTTCCGCTGGGCGCTCGAGCGCGAGTACGACTTCATCATGGAGATGGACGCCGATTTCTCCCATGACCCAATACACCTCCCACAGTTCCTTGCGGCGGCGGTGGACGCCGACCTCGTCCTGGGCTCGAGGTATCAACACGGGCGTGTGACGGTGGTGAACTGGCCCATCGGACGATTGATCCTGAGCTAATGCGCGAACCTCTACGCACGCAAGGACACGGGACTGCCGTTGTGGGACGCCACCGGAGGCTTCAAGTGCTTTCGCAGGCATGTGCTGCAAGCCATTGACCTCGAGAATGTTCGCTCCAACGGTTATGCCTTCCAGATCGAGATGAACTTTCGGGCCTGGAAGCGGCACTTCCGCATCGTCGAGATCCCGATCGTCTTCGTCGACCGCTCAGAGGGCGCTAGCAAGATGTCGCAGCGGATCGTGCGCGAGGCCGTCTGGATGGTCTGGCGCCTGCGCTGGTGGGCTCTGAGGGGAACCATCTAGGCGTTCGACGCCTCTCTTGTCATGCTGAGCCCCTCGACGTCGGTCGCGGGGAACTGCCGCAAAGACTGCTTGCCGCCGAGATCATGCTTCCTGCTGGCCGAACCTTCTATAAAATGAGCGGCTCCGGCAATGACTTCGTCGTCATTGACGCCACTCGAGATGCTGCCGATGATCTCACCGCAGCCCCGACCGTGCAGGCGATCTGCGCGCGGGCGACCGGCATTGGCGCCGACGGTCTCGTGCTCCTCCAGCCGTCCCGCAACGCGACGTTCCGGATGACGTACCTGAACAGCGACGGGTCGCGCGCCGACTTGTGCGGCAACGCATCGCTCTGTTCCGCGCGTCTCGCATCAGAGCTCGGCATGCTCCCACCCGGAGAGTTCAGTATCGAGACCGATGCCGGGATCCTGAGCGCCAGACTGGTCGACGGCGCGCCGGAGGTCGACCTTCAGCCGGTGGTTGACGTGCGCGCGTCTCTGCCATTCCGGCTGGAAGCGGGAGAGCGTTGGATCGGCTTTGCTCAGGCAGGGGTCCCGCACCTCGTTGTCCGGGTGAGCGACGTGACGACGGTAGACGTGGCGGGTAGAGGTCGCCCGCTTCGGAACGACCCCTCGCTCCCTGAAGGGGCAAACGTGAATTTCGTCTCCCCCGACGCCTCCGGAGGATGGCGGATACGAACCTTCGAACGAGGTGTCGAAGGGGAGACGCTGGCGTGCGGTACGGGCGCGGTCGCCTCTGCCATCGTGCTCGCGGTGGCAGGTGAAGCCGAGCGACGGGTGGCATTCACGACCCGATCAGGCCGGGTGTTGACCGTCCGCTTGGAGGAGACATCGCGCGGATGGATTCCATCGTTGTCCGGCGAGGCGCGGATGGTGTTCGAGGGGCGGTTCGGCGAGCTCTGACCTTGGACTTTTGCTGCTGAATCGCCACCACAAGCGACAGCGAACGCGACAGTGTATGCCATTGGCTCTGGTCGGCCGAGCACTTCCACACCTCAGCGGTGCATCGCTCATAAGCTAGCTGAGGTATGGCGCGTAAGTGACATGGGAGAATAATCTTAGAGCTGTGGATGGCCGAGCGTACCTCCGGTTCTCCACAATTCTCCACAGTGAGTAGTTTACATAATACATCTTATACGTACTATAAACCAAACGCTGAGAACGTTACTGGCGCCCTGATGTCGTGACTTTTGGAGGCTCGCCCGCTCGGTTGTACGGCGTGCGGTTGACGCGCTGACTGCGCGAGCGAATGTATGGGCTTGAGAGGCTATTTCGCCGCGCCGACGGTCATCTCTCCGAGCCGAACCTTGGCCTCGGATGACACTGCCTCACTCTCGTTCTGCGCCGCGAGCGCTTCGTAGAGCTTCCGCGCTTCGGCAGTCTTTCCGGCCGAGTTGTAGGATCTGGCGGCCTTGGCCAGAAGCCAATTTTTCTCGTTCGGGTGCGTCGTCACCGTGGAGGCGCGCTCATACTCGACTGCCGCTTCGGCAGGCTTGCCGGATTGCGCCAAGGCGTCGCCGAGGAGGCTCCGGATCTGCGCGGCGTTCGGTCCGGAGGTGACTTTGGCTGCCAAGTCGCGCAACCCGCCCGCTGCCGCCGCATAGTCACCTTTGTCCATCCTGAGTTGGGCGAGCAAGAGCCCCGCTTCCGCACCGGCCGGCTTCCCCGCGTACTTATCGACGACCTTTTTCAGGTCCGTCTCGGCAAGCGGTGCATTCCCCGACATGAGCGATTGCTTGGCGGTCGCCAGCTGCCGCTCCGAGCTGATCGTTTCGTTCAGCGACATGCGCTGCACGAACCACAGGCCGAAGATCGCGAGACCCACGACAATCGCGCCGACAGTGATCCAGCGCTGGTTGATGTGAAACCAATCGAGGAAGCTCTCGGCTTTTGGCTGCGTGGGCGGATGGGACTCGGAGATTGGCGTCGTCATAGGTTTACAAGTTATCGAAGGCCGCCGGACGGCGGATGGAATGCCCCTGGGGTGACTCGAACACCCGGCCAACGGTTTAGGAAACCGCTGCTCTATCCACCTGAGCTACAGGGGCAAGGCGTTCTGCGATAAGCCGCAGCGAGGTAATATGGCCGCCTTTCCGCGCTCGTACAACTCGCCCACGCGAGTTGCCACATGCAAGTGGCCATGCAACTCGGGGCAGAACGCTTGCGCGCCCTGCCCCGAGTACTCCACTACGTGTGGCGATTGCCTACGGAACCGCCACCGCCCTGGTGATCGAGTTCGTGAGCCCGCCCGCGTCCGTGACCGTCAACGTCACGTTGAATGTGCCCGCAGAGGCCCATGTGTTCTTCGTTGTCGCGCTGAGCTTTGTCTCGATTCGGCCGTTCCCCCAATCCCATCGGTAGGAGGTGACGCCGACGTCGTCCGATGAGCTCGAGGCGTCGAACGCACACTGATGCGGGAATGCCAGACCGACGCAGTTGAACGTGAAGTTCGCCACCGGCGGTTGGTTCGACGGCGCCGCGGTGATCGTGATGCTGACCGTTGCAGTGCCCGTCGCGTTTTGTGCGTCCTTTGCCGTCAGTATGATGGTGTGCGTCCCGACCGAAAGATTGGTCTTGCTGAACGACGTCCCCGTGCCGATCTGCCCATCGCGGCTGCTCGTCCAGACGAGTGATGCGCCAGTCAACACGCCGTCTTCCGGATCACTCCCGCTCCCCGCGAATGACACGCTTGCTCCTTGGACGAAGCTCGCGCCACTCGAGGGTGCGGTGATTGTAGCGGTGGGGGATTGATTTGGCGTTGCCGTGATCGTGATGCTAATGGTCGCTGTGCCAGTCGCCCCTTGCGCGTCCTTTGCGGTGAGGGTGATGGTATGCGAGCCAACCGAGAGGTTCGATTTCGAGAACGACGTGCCCGTCCCGATCTGACCATCGCGGCTGCTGCTCCAGACGAGTGACGCACCGGTCAACGCCCCATCTTCCGGATCGCTACCACTTCCCGCGAACGAGACGGACGCTCCCTGAACGAAGCTCGCTCCATTCGTGGGTGCGGTGATGCTGGCCGTTGGCGGCTGATTTGTCGGCGGAACGGGAACCGTAATTTGTTGGCTCGTGCTGTTCGTGAGTCCGCCAGCATCGGTTACGGTCAATGTCACCGTGTAGGTGCCTGGCACCCAGGTATTCCTGGCTGTCGGACCGGTGCGCGTTTCGGTGCGGCCATTTCCCCAATCCCACTTGTAGGAGACAATGCCGGCGTCGTCCGTCGACGTTGATGCATCGAAGGCGCATTGATTCGGATTCGCCTGTCCGACGCAGTTGGCGGTGAAGCGCGCAACCGGTGCCTGATTGACGGACACGGTGACCGTCTGCGTCTTGCTGCTCGTGCCGTTCGCGTCGGTCACGGTGAGCGTCACCGAGTACGTTCCGTTTGCTGCATAGGAATGCGACGTCGTCTTGCCCGCGCCAGTCGTCGCATCGCCGAACGCCCAGGAGTAGGTGGCCGCCGCCAGCGCCGTCGACGAGCTTGCGTCGAAGTTGCAGGCCAGTCCGGTGCACGTGAACGTGAAGTTCGCCACCGGCGGCTGCGCCGCATTCAGAAATCCGGTGAACAGCAGCAAATTCACCGTTCCCGCCGGAACCGACGTGATCACGCCGGACGTCGCGTTGCTGATGAGCGCACTCGTCACCTGCGCCGGCGTGGCGGAGGGATTCGTTTGGAGAACGAGCGCCGCTGCACCGGCCACATGCGGTGAGGCCATCGAGGTACCGCTGATGGTGTTGGTACCCGTGCCCAACCAGGCCGACGTGATGTTCACGCCCGGTGCGTTGATGTCGACGCAAGATCCAAAGTTCGAGAAACTGGCAAATCCGTCGTTGATGGCGGTCGCGCCAACCGTGATGGCATTGGGCGCGCGCGCTGGAGACGAATTGCACGCATTGGCAGTGCTGTTTCCGGCGGCGACGGCGTACGTCACTCCCGACGCGATCGAGTTCTGAACGGCCGCGTCGGTCGCGGGATCTATACCTCCGCCGAGACTCATGTTCGCGACGGCGGGGAGCGTGCGATTCGCGGTGACCCAATCGATGCCGGCGATCACGCCGGCGGAGCTCCCGGACCCGCTGCACCCCAGCACGCGCACCGCAACGAGTCTCACATTCTTCGCAACGCCATAGGTCGTGCCGCCCACCGTACCCGATACATGCGAGCCGTGCCCGTTGCAGTCCACCGCCCCGCCGGACGGACTGATTTCATCAACGCCGAAAAAGGCACGACCGGTGTACTCACTGTGCGAAAAGTTGATGCCGGTGTCGATGATGTACACCGTGACACCGGTGCCGTCGGGCACATACGTATACGTAGTGGAGAGCGGCAGGCTGCGCTGATCGATGCGATCGAGGCCCCAGGTCGCACTCGTTTGTGTCGTCGAGATCGACACCGTCTGGTTCTGTTGGATCGAGATCACATTGGGATCGAGCTGCAGCTCGGCGAGTTGGCCCGCAGTCAGCTTGACGGCCAGTCCCTTGATCGCAGTCCGATATGTGTAGAGCACCGGGGCGCCCTCGAGCGCAACCACGGAGCGTATGCGTGCGTCGACATCGCGTTCGGTGTCTTTGAACCGCACGATGTACTCACCGGGAATGGGATCGCTTCGCGCAAAGCTCGGCGCGCTCGGAACGTCGATCGACTGCGCTGGTGGTGCGAGAGACGAAGGGACGTCCGCGCAGGCAGCGAGCCCGCAAAGCAGCGCGGCGGGTACAAGGTGTTTCCTCATTGTGTGGCGATCTCCTACCTGGTAGGCCCTCGCCGATCACGTCCGGCGAAATGGTGGGACGCTCACGTCGCGTCGCGCGGGCACAGCATAGCCAGACCGGCCCGCAGTTGCAACGTTGCGTCGACGCCACACTTTAGGGATTTCTCAGGCGGCGAGACGCGTCAGACGCGCAATACCACCTCGAGACGTAGCGGCTCGAGTCGCTGGCATCCTTCAAGCTTTGCGATCGCGAGAAGAAATCCGCAGCCGACGACCGAACCGCCAATCTGCTCAACGAGCGAACACGCCGCGGCCGCCGTACCTCCCGTTGCCAGCACGTCATCGACGAGAAGTACGCGCGCTGGCGGAGGACATGCGTCCACATGCATCTCGAGCCGATCGGTGCCGTATTCCAGCGCGTAGTCCTTGCCAGCCCGCGTCCACGGAAGCTTGCCTGGCTTCCGGATGGGAACGAATCCTGCGCGCAACGCAATCGCCACAGGAGCCGCGAGGATGAACCCTCGGCTCTCGATTCCGGCCACGTGCGTGATTCCGTCGTCTCGCCAGGGGTCCGCCATCGCGTCGACGACTTCGCGCAACAGCGCGGCGTTGCCAAGTACCGGCGTGATGTCCTTGAAGGTGATGCCGGGCTTGGGAAAATCGGGGACATCGCGCAGCGCGGCCGCCACCCGGCTCGGCAGATCATTCATCGGCGGATCATGAACGGATACGGCAGCGGCGTTGCCACGTCACCGGGGATGTCGATCAGCTCGGATACGGTTGCGCCAGTGGGGCCGACATGCAGCGCGCGCCGCAACCGCTCGAGTGACGCCGCCTCACCACCTGCTGCAACTTCCACCTCACCCGATGGAAGATTGATGACCCATCCACTGACGCCGAGGCGGCGAGCCTCCTCACGCGCGAACCACCGAAAGCCGACACCCTGCACGCGACCTCCCACGCGAACGTGAAGGTGGTGCACCTATGTCTGCTCCCAGCCCTGCGTGCCGAACAAGGGAACGAAGCGCACGGGCGCGATGTCGCGCGTCTCGATCGCGCCGTTCCGCTTGATGATCAGCTTGAGCATCTGCTCATCCTTCGAGCCAATCGGGACGATCATCCGGCCCCCGTCGGAAAGTTGTTCGACCAACGCATTGGGAATGGTCGGACCGCCCGCACTGACCAGAATCGCGTCGTACGGCGAGTACTCCCGCCATCCTACTGTCCCGTCGCCCAGCAACATCGACACGTTCGTCGCACCGGCGCGGTTGATGGCATCTCGCGCCATCGTGTACAAGGCGGCAATGCGCTCGATGGTAAAGACCTGCGCGACGAGATGCGACAGCAAGACGGTCTGGTAGCCCGACCCGGTCCCGACCTCGAGCACGCGCTCCGCCCCATTGAACGCCAGCAGTTCGAGGTATCGTGCGTGGATGCTCGGCTGTGAGATGGTCTGACCACTGCCGATGGGCAGCGGACTATCCTCGTAGGCGCGATGTCGCACGCCAGTGGGAACGAAGGCATGCCGCGGTGTGAGATCGAATGCCCGCAGCACCGCGAGATCGCGAATGCCTTTTTCGCGAAGCAACTCGACGAGGCGGCGGCGGGCGCCGCCCATTTGTCCTTCTACAGCTCCCGCCACCACGTCCCTGCCGTTTCGAGCATGCCGTAGTGCGTGAGATCCAGGTGGAGTGGAGTAATCGAGATATAGCCTTCCTGAACGGCTTGAAAGTCCGAGTCGGGCTCCCCGGTCCACGTGATGGACCCTCCCCCGATCCAGAAGATGTCACGGTCCCACGGATCGCGCATCGGCTTCAATGAACCGGAGTAGACGCGACTGCCCAACCGAGTGAGCCGAGCGCCTCGCACGCCGTCTGCCGGCACCGGGGGCAGATTCACGTTGAGCAGCGTGTGCGCGGGAAACGTGGGCAGCGTCGTGAGATGCGCGATCAGTGGCGTGAGCACGCGCACCTGCTCCTTGAGATGCGTCAAATCCGCGCGCAAGTCGCCGCCGGCGAACGAAAACGCGATGGAGGGAATCCCCAGTGCGAGACCCTCCATCGCCGCGGCAACCGTACCGGAATACAGCACGTCTTCGCCCATGTTCTGCCCGTGATTGATCCCGCTGAGGATGAAGTCGGGCCGCTCCTCGAGGAGCGCTTCCACGGCGATCATCACACAGTCGGTGGGCGTGCCATCGATCTGCCACCGGCGCTCCGCACGGCGGACGGGTCGCAGCGGATGGTGCAGCGTAAGGGAGTGACTCGTTGCGCTCTGCTCCCGGTCGGGCGCCACGACATACACGTCGCCCAGTGGCTCCGCGGCTTCGATGAGACACTCGATGCCGTGGGCGAGGATCCCATCGTCGTTGGTGATCAGAAAGCGCACGAATGCTACCTGGTGTCGGGAGCGAGAAATCGCTGCAGCTCTCTCAGCTCCGTTTCGAGTGAGTCCAGCGTCTGGACGGTGAGTGCCGCGCGTGCGGTGGCTCGCAGCTCGCCGCCTTTGCGGTGCTCGTCCACTTTCTGGCGTGCTCCCTCGATGGTGTACTTCTCGGTGTAGAGCAGATGCTTCACCAGCAGAATGAGCTCGATTTCGCGACGCTGATACACGCGATTCCCTGACCGGTTCTTCGCGGGACTGAGAAACCGAAACTGACTTTCCCAGTAGCGCAGGACGTGGGGCTTGAGATCCGTCAGCTCGCACACCTCGCCGATGCTGAAGAACTCCTGAACGGGTTCGGCGGCGCTCATGCGTCTTGCTCCGATCGTAGCTCGCGTGACATGAGCTCCGTCAGGGCCTCCGCGGCGAGGTACCCATCAAAGAGAATGCGGTGCACCATGGCGACGATGGGCATCTCGACATGTTCACGCGAGGCCAGGGCGAGCGCGCTGCGAGTCGTGGCGACTCCTTCGGCCACCGTCTCCTTTCCGGCCAACGCCTGTTCCAGCGTTGCTCCCTTCCCGATCGCAATCCCGACCGCGCGATTGCGACTCAACGAGCCAGTACACGTGAGTACGAGATCGCCGATGCCGGCCAAGCCGGCGAACGTCGCGGGCTGCGCACCGAGCGCTGAGCCGAGGCGCGTCATTTCCGCGAGCCCCCGAGTGATCAGGGCCGCGCGAGAGTTGAAGCCAAGACCAACCCCCTCGGCGATGCCGCTTGCGACAGCCATGACGTTCTTGAGCGCGCCTCCGAGCTCGACACCGATGACGTCGTCGTGGGTATAGATCCGAAGGTGGTTGTTGCTCAACGCCTCCTGAACGGCTTCTGCGGCGAGCGGATCGTCCGACGCGGCCACGATCGCCGTCGGCTGCTGGGCTGCCACCTCGAAGGCGAAGCTCGGACCGGAGAGCGCGATGACCGCGTGTCGCGGCGCCTCCTCCGCGACGACCTCGCTCATGAGGGCAAGTGTATCCCGCTCGATGCCCTTGGATGCAACGCACAGCAGCGCACGCGGCGGTAGCGACGAATGCGCCGAGTGGAGCACGGAACGCATGTGTTGCGACGGAGTCGCGATGCAAATCAGCTCGGCGTCACGCACTGCATCCGTGAGGGACGTGGTCGCACGAATTCCTCCGTCGAGTGTGACCCCAGCGAGAAAGCGCGGATTTTCCCGACGTGAACTGATGGCGTTCACGACATCGGATTCCAGTGCCCAGAGCGCCACCTCGTGGCCGTTGCGTGCAAGCACGTCGGCGAGCGCCGTGCCCCACGCACCCGCGCCGATGACCGTACTGCGCATCACGCTCGGCCTCGCTTTCCAAATCGATGTTCTTCGCCGCGACGCAGACGACCGATGTTGGCGCGATGCGTCCAGAACACGAATGCCGCGATGACGACACTGACGATGAACAGAGGCGCAGAGATGCCGAGTGTCACGCCAAGAAGCACGGGCAGCACCACGGCGGACACGAGACTTCCCAACGACACATAACCAGTAGCGAGCACCAAGGCGACGAACACCGCGAAGGCGACGAGCATGGGGATGGGAGCGAGCGCGAAGAAGACGCCAGAGGCGGTCGCCACTCCCTTACCTCCTTTGCGGAGCTTGAGAAACACCGGTCGCACGTGTCCGGCGATCGCGGCCACGCCAACGGCGATTGCCCAGATCACCGGCTCCCGCGTGCTCTCGATGCGGGGCGGCAAAAGGAGAACGGGCAACGCGCCTTTCAGCGCGTCGGCGAGGAACACGACGATCCCGATCTTCCATCCCATGACACGAAAGACATTCGTCGCGCCGAGGTTTCCCGATCCCTGCTTGCGGAGGTCGATTCCCTTCGCGCGCCCCGCGAGATGCGCCGACGGAATGGAACCGGCGACGTAGGCGATGGCGAGTGCGGCGGCTGGATGCATCTATGCTGCGGCACCACCGCTCTTGCGGCGGAGAAGGATGCGAAGCGGGTTCCCCGTAAACTGCCACGCCTCGCGAAAACCGTTGTGCAGGAAGCGAACGTAGTGCTCTTCCACGAGATCCGGATGATTGCCGAACACCGCAATCGTGGGCGGCGACACGCTCACCTGCGTGGCGTAATTGAGCTTGACCTCGCGACCCGCAGCCTGCGAGGGCTGACGTCTCGCGAGCAGCTCGGCAAGGCGCTCGTTCACCTGGGAGGTGCTGATGCGCTTCAGCGATTCCTCGTCGACGATCTGGATGACATCGAGCACCTTGCTCACGCGCTGTCCCGTGAGTGCGGACGTGAAGATGAACGGAACATGCTTGAGGAAGGGTGCTTTCTCGTGCGCCTTCTTCTCGAACTTGTGCGTCGCCTTGTCGTCCTTCTCGACCAGATCCCACTTGTTCACGATGACGATGAGTCCGCGGCCCGCGTCCCACGCCATGGTCGCGATTTTGAGATCCTGGTGGTGGAACTCTCCCTCCGTGGCGTCGATGAGCAGCACGCAGATGTTCGCGCGCTCGATGGCGCGGCGTGTGCGAAGTGACGAGTAGAACTCGATGCCGTCGTCGATCTTCGTTTGGCGACGAAGTCCCGCGGTGTCCACGAAGATCAGCTTGCGTCCGTGATAGGTCATCGGCGTGTCGATGGCGTCGCGCGTCGTGCCAGAGATCTCGCTGACGACGAGCCGCTCTTCTCCGAGCAGGCGGTTGATGAACGACGACTTGCCGACGTTGGGCCGACCCACGACCGCAACGCGCAATGCCGTTTCATCTTCGGGCAGCGACTCGGGGAGCTTTGCGATGACCGCATCGAGCAGGTCGCCCGAGTTCTTTCCATTCTGCGCCGACACGGGAAACGGATCACCGGCGCCAAGGCGGTAGAACTCATAGAAGTCGGTGCGACTGGGATCGTCCACCTTGTTTGCGACGAGGAGCCAGGGCTTGCCGGACGCGCGAAGCATTTCCGCGACCTTGGAGTCGCTCGGATGGACGCCGATCAGCGCGTCGACGACGAAGAGAAACAGATCCGCCTCCTCGACCGCGGTTGCCACTTGCGCGCGGATCTCGGCGTCCATTGGAAGGTTGGGGTCATCGGACAGCCCCCCCGTATCGACCAGCCAAAAGGCCCGGCCATTCCACTCCGCCTTCGAGAAGTGACGATCGCGAGTGGTTCCCGCTTCCTCCGAGACGATCGCTTCGTCGTCGCCGATGATGCGATTGAACAGCGCGGACTTGCCCACATTGGGACGGCCAATGAGTGCCACGACAGGAGCGCTCATGCG
>JANMAY010000082.1:0-9183 GCA_031360095.1 Gemmatimonadaceae bacterium | reverse complement strand
GCGCGTCTCACGAAAGCGTTGGTCTACGACAGGCAGAGCGCCACGTCTGTGACATCGTTCAACAACAACAACGAGAACGCGGGCAACTTCGTCGTGTTCATCACGCCGAGGCCGGGTCATACGCTCACGGAGCTCGAGGCGTCGGCGGATTCGATCATCGCCCGCCTCAAGCAGGACGGTCCGACGAAGGAGGAGCTCGCGAAGACCGCTGCGGGCATCGAGTTCGCATTCGTCGGCAACCTGCAGTCCAACCTCGGGAAGGCGGAGACGCTCCTTGACGGCAGTGTCTTCCACGGCGATCCCGCCCAATACAAGAAGTCGTACACGCGGCTCAAGAGCGTCACTGCCGCCGACGTGAAGCGCGTCGCAAACAAGTACCTCGGCAGCGGACGCGTGGTGGTGAGCTTCGTGCCGCTGGGCAAGCCGGATCAGGCATCGCAGGCTGAGAAGAGCGTGAAAGTCACCGTCGCGCCAGACGGCGGACATTACATCATGGGGACCAAGTGATGACGAGCCGCATCGTGAAGTCGTTCGCGTACGCCGCGCTCGCCCTCGGCCTGGCGGTCAGTGCGCCTGTCGCGCCGCTCGCTGCGCAGTCGAAGTTCGACCGTACCGTCGCACCAAAGCCGCCGGCGTCGCCAAAGCTGCGAGTGCCGTCATGGACCAAGACGAAGCTCGCGAATGGGGCCGATCTCATCGTCGTGGAGAAGCACGACCTGCCGCTCGTGGCGGTGAACGTGGACTTTGTCGGCGGAGCAACGTCGTTCGAACCGGCCAACAAGCTTGGTGTCGCGCAGTTCACGGGACTGATGCTGAGCGAAGGCACTGCAACGAAGACGGCAGACGAGCTGTCGGATGCGCAGCAGCTGCTCGGCACGTCGATCAATGCGAGTGTCAGCCAGGAATCCGGCTCGATTCGCTTTACGTCGCTGAAGGACAAGCTCGAGCCGGCGTTGGCGCTGCTCGCCGACATGATGTTGAACTCCACGTTTCCCGAACCGGCGCTCGAGCGCATTCGTGGGCGTACGCTGGTGGCGCTCACGCAGGCGAAGGATCAGCCAAACACCATCGCGTCGAACGTGTTTCAGAAGATCACCTACGGCGATGACCACCCGTACGGCCGCGTCACGTCCGAAAGCACCGTCAAAGCAATCACGCGCGACGATGTGCTGGCCTTTCACAAGGCCTACTTCAAACCGGGGCGCGCGATCATCACCGTGTCAGGCGACGTCGATGCCAAGGCGGTGAAGAGCGCGGTGGAGAAAGCATTGTCCGCGTGGCCGGCGGGGGGTGAGCGTCCGTCGTTCCAGTATCCCGCCCCCCCTGCGCCCAAGTCGCGCACCATTTACCTGATCGACAAGCCCAAGGCGGCGCAGTCGGTGTTCTCGTTCGGCACGCCCGGACCGGCACGCAACACGCCCGACTACTTTCCGCTCGCGGTGATGAACCACCTCCTCGGCGGCCTCTTTCAGTCGCGATTGAATCATGACATTCGCGAAGTGAAGGGCTTCAGCTATGGTGTGCGCTCCAGCTTCGCGTACGGTCGCGGCCCAGGCGCGTTCAACGCGGGCGGCGGCATCGTGAGTGCCAAGAGTGACAGCGCCCTGATCGGGTTCATGACGCACTTCAAGGGTGTGCAGGGCGACATCCCGTTCACCGACGACGAGATCACGCAGGGGAAGGAGTCGCTGATTCAGTCGTTGCCGAGCCGGTTCTCGACCGTGAACGGCATCGCGACGGCGGTGTCGAGCCTCTACACGCAGGATCTACCGGAGAACTACTTCAAGGAGTTCGCCGACAGGATCAATGCAGTGAAGCGCGACGACCTTGTTCGCGTGGCGAAGAAGTACATCGACATCGACCACCTGAACATGGTGATCGTTGGCGATCGGGCGACGATCGAAGCGCCGCTGCGGGCGACGGGGATCGCGCCCATTCAGGTGCTGGATGTGGAGGGTCGGCCAATACTGGTGCCGTAGGTAGGGCCCTCTAACATCCCGGTTGGACGTTAGGGAGATTGTTTGTGGCGTGGCGCCGCAATCATGCCGATGATCACCGTCGGGATGATCTGCACGGTTTGAATCAGCAATGCCGCAGCGATCGCCGGCCCCTCCGCGATCCCGAATGACCGCAGCGTCAGCGCGTACACCGCCTGAAACACGCCGACGTTACCCGGCGTCGCGCGAATCAAGAAACTCATCCCGACGGCCAGCATCGCGGAAACAGAACCCGCGAGCGTCACGGGCAAATGTCCCGCGCGCGCGACCAGGTGATACGTCGCCACCTGAAGCGCCCATGCACCGAGTGACAAACCCATCGCGGCGCTCAACCTCGGGAGCGAGGCAACTTCTGAAACGCCACGGATGAAGCGACGCACATACGAGCGGAAGCGACCGATCGGTCTACCGTCCGAGACACGCTCGTCGCCGACCGTGGCGCGTTCGCCTGCGATGCCGATCGCAATCAGGCCGGCCACCGCGAGTGCGAGCGCGACACCCGCCACGCTTCGCCACCGCGCGATCGATTGAGGCAGCTCGAGCAGCCATGCCGCACTCGTGAGCAGCGCGAGATAGCTCACCATATCCAGCACTCGCTCGAGCGCGAGCGCGGACAGCACGCGCGCGCTCGACACACCTGTGGCACGCGACACAATTAGCACGCGTGCGCCCTCGCCGCCCTGCGCCACGACGAGGTTGTTCAACGATGCGCCGGCGAACGTCGCGCGAAGAACCAACCACAACGAGCGCACACCTAGCGGGCGGAGAAAGACCCACCATCGGACACCCTTGAGTGCAAGCGACAACTGATTCACGACGAACGCCGCAAGAAGCAGCCACGGATTCGCACTCCACATACCGTCCGCCACTGCGTTCCAGTCGACTTGCCGCCCGAACGCGACAAGCAACACGATGAGGGCAACGCCGAGCCCCACGCGCGCGACGATTCTCACCGACGCGCTCATTCGCCGATCGGAGATTTCTCGAGCACGGTCATGAACTGCGGCGTGATGAACCAGTCGAGCGCACTTTCTACATGCCGCAACCCGATCCGCTCGGCCAATCGGCGAATCTTCGCGGGCGTGAACTTGTGCACGTGAAGCTCTCGCGCGAGAAACGGATTGCCGAACCCGATCCACGCTCCCGGCATCGCGTACAGGCCGCGAATGGGCTCCGCCGGATACACGAGCAGAATGCGGCCACCAGGCACGACCACGCGATTCATCTCACCCAGTGCACCCTCGGCATCTGGAATGTGCTCGATCGCATGAAACGAGTACACGTGGTCGAACTGCTCGTCTTCGAATCGCAGCGCGACCGCGTCCATGACCGCGAGGTTCGACGCGACACCATACTGAATCGATTTCGGATTGACGTCGATCCCGTACGTCGACGGAAACTCCTCCTGCATGCGCTGCGTGAGCCAACCGCGCCCGCAACCTACTTCCAGCAACCGCTCCTCGCGCGCGGGGCGCAGATACCGCAGAATGCGCCGAGCGTGCCGGCCGGTTTCGATGGGACGATTGAGCAGCGCGTAATTCTCGGAGTCATAGGTGATGCCGGCATGCGGGGGCTCGTCGGCGTCGAGTCGAAGACGTGGCGGATGAACTGACGGGAGATCCGCGATCCCGGACCGCGCCTTTGTCGCAACGGCTGGCTGCATGAGTGTCTCTCCAGGGAATGAGTGATGACGTGGTCAGTGCTTGCGCCGCGCAGACCACAACACGGCTGACCGTTCGCGCACGAGCAATGGCGCGGACGTCCAGGGAAGTCGTTTACCGAACGAGCGCACAGGATGGGCGAGATGTTGTGCGATCGGGGTCTCGTGAACGAAGAGACCGCCGGGACTGAGCACACGGGCGACCTCGTCGAGCGCGGCGCGCGCACCCGTTTCGCCCCCGCTCACGTGGTAGCAGGTCCCGAAATCGATCACGAGATCGAACCGCCCGGCATCGAACGGCATCGAGCGGACATCGGCGGTCATGAGCGTGACGCGCGCACCGCTGTGTCGCACATGTTCCCGGGCGGCAGCGATGAGGTCACCGTCGATGTCCACGCCCACCAGATCCGCTGGCGAGAGCCGCTGGGCGAGTACGGGCAGCGCGATCCCGCGTCCGCAGCCGATCTCGAGCACGCGCCCGCCTCGCGGAAGTCGTAGCGCCCGGATGAGTGCGGGCACCTCGATCAGCGCCTGGAGATCATTCCGCGCCGCGACATTGCCGAACGGCGCATACTCCGCAGTGGGTCGCCGGACTGTTGACCGCATGTTTGCTCCACGGGTGAAGGACCTGACGGCTAGCCGGAGGTGCACGCGCGCCTCACATTGCCGTTCACCTCCCAACGCGGAAATCCTCCGCCGATCGGCTCACCAGGGCATATGTCAACGTCTCCCGACCCTCACGAGGCCTCTCCGCCCGACGTCACCGGGCTGCTCGTGGCATGGGGGCACGGCGACAAAGCGGCCGCCGAGCAGCTGTTGCCGGCGATCTACAAGGAGCTGCATGCGCAGGCCGCGCGCGCTATGCGTCGCGAAAACGAAGAACACACGCTGCAAGCCACAGCGCTCGTGCATGAGGCGTATCTGCGACTCGTCGATCAACGGCGCGTCGAATGGCGCAACCGGGCGCACTTCTTCGGCATTGCGGCGGAGATGATGCGCCGTGTGCTCGTCGACCACGCGCGCGCCCAGCTTGCGGAAAAGCGTGGTGGGGGAATGCGTCAGCTCTCCTTGGGCAACGCGGATCACGCCGCGGCGGACGCGGGCTCCGATGTCGACGTCCTCGCATTGCACGACGCACTCGAGCGCCTCGCGCAGCTCGACCCCGACCAGGCGCGACTGGTGGAGCTGCGCTACTTCGGCGGATTGAACATCGAAGAAACCGCCGACGTGCTCGGCATCTCGCCGGCAACCGTGAAGCGGGAATGGGCAGTGGCGCGCGCGTGGTTGCGACGGGAGCTGTCGTCCGCGTGACACCAGAGCGATGGCTCGAGATCAAGGCGCTGTTCGCCGAGGCGATGGAGCTTCCGGTCGCGGACCGCCTCGCGTTTGTGGAACGCGCGTGCGAGGGCGATCCGGAGATGTGCGAGGAGGTATCGTCGCTACTCGCCGCTGCTGAAGGCACGCATAGCCTGCCCGCCTTGCGCTCCGCGGTTGCCGTTGCCGCGGCGCAGGCATTCGGTGCGACGAACGTGATCGACCCCGACGCGGGACTGCAGTCCGTGCTCGCGACGGCACTTGGCCAGCAGTACGAGATCGTGCGTCCGTTGGGCAGAGGAGGCATGGGCGTCGTGTACCTCGCGCGCGAGCGCGCGCTGGAGCGGTTCGTCGCGATCAAGGTGCTGCGCTCGGACCTCGCTGAATCGCAGGACAGTCGCGAACGATTTCGCCGCGAAGCACGCATCGCGGCGCAGCTTTCTCATCCCAGCATTCTTCCCCTTCACACCTTTGGTGAAGTCGGTGGCCTCTGGTATTTCGTCATGGGCTACGTCCGCGGCGTCACGCTCGCCGATCGGCTGCGTATCGAAGGCAGACTACCGAGTGCCGAATCGCAACGCATTCTGATCGAGCTCGCCGATGCGCTCGAATGCGCGCACAAAGGCGGAGTCATTCATCGCGACATCAAGCCGGCGAACATTCTGCTCGACGAGGAATCCGGCCGCGCGATGCTCGCCGACTTCGGCATCTCGAAGGTGCAGGGCTCCGAGGAGAGTCTCACGGCGACCGGCGCCGTGATTGGCACGCCGAGCTACATGTCGCCCGAGCAGGCACTCGGTTCGCGCGACGTGGACGAGCGGAGCGACATCTATTCGCTGGGCGCCGTTGGCTATGCGATGCTAGCCGGCAAGGCGCCGTTCGCGGATGTGACGACCGTGCGCCGATTTGCCCAGGAGCCGGCGCCGTTGAAGACCGTGGCGGCATCGGTTCCGGAGGATCTCGCCGCCGTCGTGATGCGATCGCTCGCGCGCCTACCCGACATGCGGTGGCCGACGGCGAAAGCAATGCGCGACGCACTCGCGCGAGCGGGCGGTGATGCATCACTGCCTGAATCGCTGCGCGAGCTTCCGACATTCGGTCCCTACGCGCTGCTCTGGGCGGGGATCTGGACGGCACTTGCCGCTCGTCCCTTCCGGCCCGTCGGCGATCGAGCGCTGCTCCTGCTCATCGCGCTCGTCGTGCCCGTTGGGTTGATGCTGCACGTGAAAAACATCAGCGGCGATGCCCTTCGCCCAACGGAGCTTGCGCGCGTGGCATTCTGGCCACCGGAGTGGTGGGGGATGTGGTGGCCGCGTGCGCTGCGGCGTCCCAAAGATCTGTGGGCGCGCCTTCCCTGGCCGGCGCGCGGGATCCGGATTGCACTCAGCGCGTTCATCGTCGCGCTGCCGATGATGATCCTCACGCGGCAATGGGTGGAGGCAATTGCCGGCGCACCGCCGCCGGGCGTGGGTCAAGGATGGTTCGTGACGACCGAAGTCGCGCTCGTCGTCGGTGGCGCACTCGTCACGGCCGCGGTGCTCGCGTGGTCGCTCAACAAGGGGCTGACGTTGAGTGAATCACTGCTGCTTTCGCTCGGATCCACGTCACCATCTCCTGGGTGGAACAGCCCAGCGGTGGCGCGACTGCTCGCATCGCCCGTGGACGGTGTGCGAGCGCCGGAGCGGGAGATTCCCGGCGACTATCGCCGCGCGATTGCGGAGATCGTCGCCCTGCTTCCAAGCACGTCTGGCGATTTCGCGGTGAAGACGCGTCGGGCGTCGGATGATCTCTTCGATGCGATCGAGCGCTGCGATGCCGAGTTGATGGTACTCAACCACAAGGCAAGTGGCGCTGAGATCGATCGGCTGGCGGCCCAGCTCGGTGCGTGGGAAGGTGAGCCGGTCAAATCTCCGGACCACGAGGAACTCACGGAACTCGTGCGCCGACAGCTCGAGCTGGTGCGCCGAATGCGGGTTGGGTGTGAGCTCATGTCGCAACGCCGAGCGAGGCTGTTTGGTTTGATGCGCGGGTTGTGGACGCAGCTGCATGCGGCGCGAAGCGACATCGCGGACGGCGCTATTCCGGAGGCGGGAGTGCGTGCGCTTTGCGCGGAGATCGAGGAAACGCTCGCAGAGCACGACATCACGTCGGCACGTGCGAAACCCAAACCCAAGACTTGAACTGCTGTAACATCGAACGGATCGCTCCGTGAACCGCCGCCCTCCCAATGCCCCGCCAGGCTGCATACGGCATCCCGTACATCGCTCCTTTACTGTTATCAGCTGTTGTAGGGACGAATCTTCACTGCGTTGAAGCTGCGCAGCCAATTGTGCTCGCCCGCATCATTAGATGTTAAAGTCGGCTCTCAGACAATGGTTGCAAGTAAAGGATGGATGCCAGCCTGGTCGCACCTGCATGGCGGGCCATTCGGAACACGACGGAGCGAGGAGCGATCCGCCGGATGTTGGAGCAGTTCCCCTTAGCCGTTGCGCCGTCTCTGCCGTTCTGTGGTACGCTTCTGAAAATGGCGTATCGAAACGACGGAAAAGCGGAACTGAATGAGAACCGCTCCAACATCGAACGGATCGCTCCGTGAATCGCCGCGCTCCCAATGCGTCGCATCACACTCAGACTGGCAGCAGAGCTCCCGGCCGCCACTTCGCATCGCTCAACCGCCCTAGCCACGCGAGCACCGCATCCTTCTCCACGTGCACGGGGCACACGAGCAAGTCGCCGTCGCGCGCCCACGCAAACGCGCGCCGAATCGCCGACAGCTCGCCCTCGATCACGTCCATCCGCTCGCGCGGTGCACCGAGCTCCAACAGCTCGTCCATCAGCACTCGCGACACCTCACCCGCCGCTCGGCCGCGCAGCATCGACGGCATCTCCTTGATGATCACGCGATCGAAGTGCATCGCGTTCCACGCGGAACGCGCAAGCTCGCGCAACTGCTCGTCGTCGCGATTGCCAGCCTGACCGAGTAGCAGCAGCTGCCGCTTCGCGAGAAAGGAGCTCGCGGTTTCACAGAGTGCGGCCAACCCATCCGGATTGTGTGCGTAGTCGACGAGCAACGTGACTTCGCCGAAGCGGTACACCTGGAGCCGGCCCGGATTGTCCAGCGGCGACGCGCCGAATGTGTGCAGCGTGTCACGAATCGCATCGATGGGCACGCCCATCGCCGCGGCAACGAGCGACGCGCCGAGAATGTTCGCGACGTTGTGCGGCGCGGCGCCGTACAGCGTGATCGGCATGTCGTTCACCGCGCCGAGGTCGTACCACGCCTGATGGTGACGCAGCATCACGCTGCCGTCGTTCACGATTGCCGCGTCGCCGCCCATCGAGACGTGCGCGTCGAGCTCGGGATGCACCGGGGCAATGGAGAACCACGCGCACGGCACCTTGACCTCGAGCGCGAGATCGCGGAGCTGTGCGTCGTCCGCATTGAGAACCAGTTGTCCGTGCGCCGTCAGGGCACGCGCTACCGCACCCTTCGCTTCGGTGAGATGACGCAGTGTATCGACGCCGTACTCCCCGAAATGATCGGCGGAGATGTTCGTGATGATCGCCGCATCCACGCGCGTGACCGCGAGCCCTCGCCGCAAAATTCCGCCGCGTGCCGTCTCCAGCACCGCTGCTTCGACGTTCGCATTGCGCAGCACGACGCGTGCGCCAGCCGGACCCGCGTAGTCGCCCAGTTCGATCGGCAAGTTGTTCACCCAGACGCCGTCGCTGCAACTCCAGCCAGGCGACTTGCCGGCCGCGCTCCACATCGCTCCCACGAGCCGCACGGTCGTCGTCTTTCCATTCGAGCCCGTGACCAGCGCGATCGGAACGTCGTACACATCGGCCCAGGGAATCTCATAGAGCACCGGCACCTGATCGAGCGCCCAGCTCAACGCGCCGATGCCGCTGCCAACCGACAGCATCTCGTCGTCGAAAGTGACATTGAAGCCGCGGCGTACCGCTTCGCCGTACACATCCGAGAGATTGGGCCTCGTCTGCCGCTCTCTCTCCGCCGCGGCGCGAAGCCAATCGACGAAATCGTCGTCCGGACGGCGCGGCAGCGGTGACTCGGCCGCGACCCACGCCTGCTCGTTGAGCACCGTCGCGGTCATAAGCACGTCCACGGGCGCCGACAGAAACAGCGCTGCGCCGCCCGATCCGCGTCGCACGTGCAACTCGGCATCCGGCCACTGGAGCGCATGCACGAAG
>JANMAY010000077.1:0-2903 GCA_031360095.1 Gemmatimonadaceae bacterium | reverse complement strand
GCTCACGTACAACCTCGACCTTCTCAAGAGCTGGGCAACGAAGGCGGGCATCACGATGTGGAGTCAGCCGTCGGCGAAGAATTCACGTCCTTACGACGGACGCGCCGAATGCTGCCGAAACGATACCTGTACGCCGATCTGCCCGGTGGGCGCCAAGTACTCGCCCGATTTCACATGGGACAAGCTGCGCGCCGCGAAGCGCATCACGCTGTATCCGCGTACCCTCGTCCGCCGGCTCGTGCTGGATGCGCGCACCAAGCGCATCGTCAGCGCCGATGCGGTGCAGCGCGGGCGCGGCATGGGTACGCCGGTAGAGTTTCGCGCGAAGACGTTCGTCGTCGCCGCCGGCTATGTGTGGAGCGCGCATCTCCTGCTGCTCTCGCGCGTCGCGAACCGATCCGGAACGGTTGGCAAATACATGGGCGGCCATCGCAACCAGCAGGCGTTCATCGAGCTGCCACTTCGCCTGTACCCCGGCATGAATGGCCAGCACTCGCTGGTGTCCAAGCAGTTCATGCGCAATCCGCCGAGCGACAAATACCTGCGACACGATCTCCGCGTGTGGGAGTCGAGCTTCGCGCGCGCTCCTCGGCTTCGCGACGACGCCAATCGCATCATGCTCGGCGACGACATCCTGCACGACTGGCGGACGCGGACAAAGACCGGCGTTACGCGCCTGCGCGCCTACTACGACGTCGTTCCCGATCGGGAGAGTTCGCTCTCGCTTGATGCCTCGCATCGCAATACATGGGGCGATCCACTGCCGAAGCTGGCATTTCGCGATGCGCCCGAATCTGCCGCCCTGCGATCGTATTCGGATTCCACATTGAAATCCCTCTTCGATACCATGGCGCGCTCCGGCGGAGGGAAAGTGATTCACGTGGAAGAAGACGACGGCGGATTTCTCGATCATCCCGCCGGAGGGTGTCGCATGGGTGCGAATCCTGAAACATCGGTCGTCGACGGCTGGGGGCGATCACACGATCACGACAACCTGTTCGTCGTGGGTGCACCAACCTGCGTGAGCTCCAGCTGCGCGAACGCCACGCTTACATTTTGCGCACTCGCTCTGCGGTCCGCTCAGGAGATCTCACGATGATGCCTTTTCGTTCAATGACGCGCACGACGCGCGCCGTCCTTCTCTCGCTCGTTCTCTTCGCTGCATCGGCATCGGTGTGGATTCCGAGCAGCGCCGCGCAGTCCACGGCGCTGCGGCCAATGACGTTCCTGGATGTGCAAAATCTGCGGCAGGTCGGCGGCGCGGCACCGAGTCCGGATGGGAAATGGGTCGTGTACACAGTCACGGTCCCCGACTGGAAGGAGATGCGCCGGCAGAGCGATCTCTATCTCGTCTCGGCAACCGCTGGAGTTGCCAGCACGAAGCGGTTGACGTTCACCGCGACGAAAAACGAGACGGCGCCGGCGTGGTCGCGCGACGGCCAGAGCATCGTCTTCCTCTCGGATCGGGATGCGGCCCGCGACAGCGCCGCGCGCGCAGCCTCGCTGCCGACCAGCGGTCCCGGCGCGCCGTACTTCCCCGCCGCGGTTGGTGGCGGCGTCGGTGGTGCGTCGTATCAGCTCTACGTGATCCGCCCTGACGGTGGCGAGGCGCGAAAGATCACCGAGAGCCGCGAGGGCGTTTCGACATTCGCGTTCTCGAAGGATGGCCGCTGGCTCGTGTATCGCGCCGGACAGCCGACACAGGAGCAGTTGTACGCCATTCCGGTGAGCGCGCTCGCGTCCGACGATTCCGTGCGACCCGTACAGCTCAGCCGCCATGCCGCTGGCGTGGGGCTGTGGCGGTTTTCCCCCGACTCCAGACGCATCTACTTCGTGACGGCCGATACGGTCGACGCGGACGAACGGCTGCGCCTCGAAAAGCGGTTCGACGTGCGCGTTCGCAACGCCGAGGTGCCGGTGTCGAGCCTGTGGGCGCTCGATCTCGATTCGAAGCGAGAGACTCGGCTCACCCGCGATACCTCGTTCAGCGTCGGTGATTTTACCATATCGAACGACGGCAAGTGGATCGGCTTTCGTGGCATCTCGGCCAATCGCTACGCGCGCAACATCATCGAGCAGAACATCAACGCTGATCTCTATCTGCTCGATGTCGCGAGCACCCAAGTCGAGCGGCTCACGAAGAACTCGGGGATAGCGGAGAGCAACGTCGCCTTCTCGCCCGACAGTCGCACCGTTGCATTCTCGGCACCGGATGACTTCACATTCATGCACAACGATCGCGTGTACCTGCGCGACGTGGCGAGCCGCGGAAGTCCGTTCAGGAAGCTTGGCACTGCGTTCGACGGAGACGTGTCGATCGGATTCTGGTCGCCGGACGGCCGGACGATCTATTTCAATGAAGGCGTGCGGGCGACGACTCAGCTTCTCGCGCTCGATGTGAGCGCCAATGCCGTACGCCCCGTCATTCACGAAGCTGCCGCGGTCAGCGTCGCGCAGGACAGTGAAACCGACCGCTTCGTCATCACCTACTCGGATCCGCAAACCGCCCCCACGTTGTTCACCGTCGCGAGCGAGGGCGACCTCGGGAGACGCGGTGCGTGGGTCAAACTGACGGACGCCAATCCGGTCGCCAAGCGGTTCGCCCTCGGTGAACAGCGCGAGATCACCTGGCGCTCGGCCGACGGACGAGATGTCGGCGGCGTGCTCGTGCTCCCGGTGGGGTATCAGGCTGGCACGCGCTATCCGCTCGTTGTCTCCATTCACGGCGGGCCGGCAGCCGCCGACGTCCTCAATTTCAGCGGCGCCGCACAAGTGTACGCGGGCGCGGGCTACGTCACGCTCAAGCCCAACTATCGCAACTCGACGAACTACGGCCAGAAGTTCAAGATCGAAAGTCAGGGCGACTACTTCACCAAGGGCTATCAGGACATCATGGCCGGCGT
>JANMAY010000072.1:0-12558 GCA_031360095.1 Gemmatimonadaceae bacterium | reverse complement strand
CGTCGCCGTCACGTCGGCGCCGGCCATCGCGGCTCCGGTCGCGACCACACCCAGGCCGCACCCCAGCTCCAACACGCGCTGCCCCGTTAGCCGCATGATGGCGACTTCGTCAGCGAGTATCTGCGATGACGGCCACACATCCGCCCAATATGGGAGCCGTTCATCGCGCACGTAGTCGTCTTCGCTGATCAGATCGTCCGCATTCGCGGGACTGAGCAAATGCACATCACGCTCGGCGATGCGAATCGATCGCGCAACGGTCCGAAAGCGGCGCGTCAGCTCCTCGCGTCGTGCCGCGCGTGCGGCCGCCCGTGCCGTGGTCACGCGAGAAAGTGCGCGCTTCCGCCCACATCACCGTCCAGAGGAATGGCGCGCAGCACTGCGCCCGCCTCGACTGTTTGTGGCTCGGGCGGCACGATAAGGAGCGCATCCGCCGCCGACATCGAGGTCAGCATACCGGAGCTTTGGCCCCCGGTGAGCCGGGCGACGGGCAGCGCCGAGGTGGGTTCGTCGTCGAGCACCACGCGCAGAAAGTGCGTGAGCGGTGCACCGAGCAGGATTGGCTCACCGACCACTACCGAGATGGTGCGACGATGGGGGCGCACGTGTCCGCTGAGTGCACGCACAAGTGGCCGGCCAAACAGCTCGAACGTCACGAGCGCGGAAACAGGATTGCCGGGAAGCCCAAGCCACGGGACGCCAAAAAGGCTTCCGAAACCCAGTGGCGCACCGGGCCGCATCTTGACGCGCCACATCGTGAGCGCACCGCCAAGCTGCGCAACAACGCGACGGGTGTAATCGAAATCGCCGACCGACACGCCGCCGCTCGTCACTACGAGATCGCACCCCTCTGCGCCGCGCAGGCACTCGGCCAAGCGATCCGGGTCGTCTGGAGCGATACCGAGTTGGACCGGCTCGCCCCCGGCGGCGTGCACGGCGGCGGCAAGCGAGTAGCTGTTGGACGACACGATGCGATCGCCGGCCATCACACGATCGAACTGGTCCAGGGACACGATCTCGTCGCCCGTCGCGAGAATCGCAACGCGCGGCGCCCGGTGCACCCACGGGTTCCCGCACCCAACCGACGACAGCACGCCGATGTGCGCGGCGGACAATGGGACGCCGCGCGCGATCACTCGATGATCCACAGTGACGTCTTCACCCCGTAGTCGAATGTTGCGTGCGAGATCGCGGTCGTCGGAGATGGCGACGTGTGCGGTGCCACCGTCGGTGTCCTCGACCCGAATGACGGTATCCGCGCCCGCCGGTACGGGTGCGCCCGTCATGATGCGCATTGCTTCGCCCGTGGCGAGGCCACGCTCGGCGCGCGTGCCGGCGGCGATCGTCGCGACGACCTGAAGGCGCACCGGCTGCGCCACACTCGCACCGCGTACGTCATCCGCGCGAACGGCGTAGCCGTCCATGCTCGCGTTGTCCCACGGGGGCAGCGAGACGGAGGACACGACATCACGCGCCAGCACTCTGCCTCGTGCGTGCACCAGCGACACCTGCTCCTCGCCGAGCGCGCGTACGTTGGCGAGTGTGTGGGCGCTCGCGGCGGCTACGTCGAGCCGAGTAGTCGTCACTTACGGAGCGAATCGCATCGTCGCGAGGCGAACGCCCAGGGCATCCGTCACCTGATCCACACGCGCAGTCGGAACGCTGTAATTGTTGCAGAGCGCGCTGAAAAGCAGCATACGCCCATCGGCAGCGTTTATGTACCCCGAGAGCGACCGGGCGCGATCGAGGGTGCCGGTCTTCGCGTGGAGGTTGCCCTGCGCGGGCGTGCCCTTCATGCGGTTGCGGATGGTACCATCGACGCCGGCGATGGGCAGTGCGTCGTAGAACGTGCGGAACTCCGGATGGCGCCGCATGACGTCGAGCACGGTCACGATCGCACGCGGCGACAGGAAGCTGTGGCGTGACAATCCGCTGCCATCCCGGATCTTGAACGCGTCCGCCGCCACGCCCCAACTGATGAGTTGTCGCTCCACGAATCGCGCAGCGCTGTCGGCGCGGCCCGCGCCTGCTCGCTCGAGGCCAATCGTTTTCAGCAGCAGCTCGCCGATTTGATTCTGGGACGGCTTCTCGAAAAATGGCAGCACCTCGCGCAATGTCGGCGAGCGTAGTGTCGCAATCGAATCGGAGCGCGCCGTGGTATCGGTCATCGCACCGTCGAAAGAGACGCCCCGGGTCGTGAGCGCTTCGCGCATGGCCGCGAGATACGCGTCTGTCAGATGGCGATAGCTGATCTCCTCAACGACGCTGTCACCTGCCGCGATGCTGCCCGTGACCGCAACACCAGTGTGCGATGAATCATAGGCGACATTGATGGCTCGCGATGCCGCCCTCTCCACTGCTGTCGCATCGGCGCGTAGCGGAGCAGTAGTGCGAGCCCGCACGAGAAGGGCGGGGTAGGCCGAGACGGGACGCGTTGTCGCGCGTACCGGATCACCTTCGCGCGCGCCTCCGCGAATCACGATCTCCGCGAACCCCTCATTCAGATACAGCGCATCCACACCGGCACCATACCCATACTCGAGATCGTCCCACGACCACCCGTAGCCGATCTGATCGTCGGTGAAGGGCGAGGGTGCCGCGACGACGTTGCCGCGAATCCGCGTAATTCCGTGTGCGCGGAGTGAATCGGCGAGCGCGCGCAACGGGGCGAGCGCGTCGCCTTTCTGCATGGAATTGCTGATCGACGGATCCCCATTGCCGCGAATCACGAGATCACCGGCCAACATTCCGTCGCGAATCGGACCGCGAGCCAGGAGCGTCGTCGACCAGCGATACTCAGGTCCGAGGTTGGCCAGTGACACCGAACCGGTCACGAGCTTCATGTTGCTCGCCGGCATGAACAGCTTGTCGGCGTTGCGGCTGTACAGCGTTTCGCCGCGCCCTGGATCGACGATCAGTATTCCCCAGTGTGCGCTGCGAAAGTCGGGAACGTCGATCATCGAGTCGACGAAACTGCGCAGACTCGATGGGGACGCGCTCGAGACGCTGGTGCGAATCGCGGAGGGCGGCGCGGGGACGCGCGACGTGGTCGCGCAGGCGGCAGCCAACGAGAGAGCGAGGACACAAGAGGTGGGGCGCATGTCGCTGAAAGATGGTCGAGGTGCCGATCAGCGTCGAGGCGCGCCGTCTTTGTTGGGCAGTATTCCGCCCAGGGCTTCCAACTGCTCGGGCGAGTCGACGCTGAGAAACAGTCGCTCCGGCGCGCCGTGCTCGATCAACACGCGCTCGGGAATCGTCATCGCCCCCGGCAGCGCATCGCGCAGTGCCGACGCTCGGCGCTCACCTGCGGCGAGGAGCTGCTCACACACGACGAGCGTGGTCGCGGGGTAGTACGCGCACAGCGGCTCGTGGATCGGCGCTTCCCCATGAGACGGAATGACGGCGGCGGAGGCCAGTTCACCAACAGCGCGCAAGCCGCGCATGAGCGGAGCCGTAACGAACGGCATGTCCCAGGCGATCACGAGAATTGCTGCGCCTTTCGCGGCACGAAGCGCGGTCGCAATGCCGGCAAGGGGTCCGAGGCCGGGCGTTTCGTCTGCTACGATGTGCATCGACGGAAACCAGTGGGGAGCGTGGCTGTCGTTGCTGACCACGATCTGCGAATCCGATGCACCGCGCAGCGCGATGAGCGCGCGATCGGCGATGCGAATCTCCTTGACGATTGCCAGTCCTTTGGGAAGGCCGCCGAATCGCCGCGCCTGGCCTCCAGCGAGCAGCGCGCCGACGCACATCGTTCGCGCCGAGCCTGGTCTCAGATGCGGAGTCCCCGTTGCTCCGCCGCGAGGTCCAGCTCGGTCGTGATAGCGCGCTCCACGATGAGCGACGCCAGCCCGCGCCGCGACCGCTCCTTGAGAAACCGCCCGCACGCGTTGCAGATCACGAGCACATAGCCCAGCGCGGGATTGTTGATGCGTGCGATGCCGGGCGCGTCCACGGTCTCACAGCCCAGACACCCGGCGCGCGGCGCACGCCATTGTGCGTCGCAGCGTGCGCACACGAGGCTACGCTGTGCGCCGCGCTCGGTGAGCGCGATGTCAGGTGCACCGCCGCAGCATGGGCACACGACGCGCGACCATCCCCGCCACACCGACGGCGCGCCGACGCGCCCGGTCGCCGAGCGCAAGAGCGCGTTGCCAACCACGATCGCGACTTGCCGTGCGGCACGGCGCCGCGGATCGCGCGGCGTGCGATCGCCTGTGAACCATCCGCATACGAGATCGTCGACGTCCAATTCGCCGTCGAGGATAGACCGGCGGTCCTCGTTCGACACCAGGCCCGCGACCTCGAATGCGTCGAGCACACGCACGAATCGCGGCATCAAATCTCCACACGATCCGAGCGCGCGAAGTGCATCATATCCCAGTTGCCCTGCCGCAATGCGCGCACCCGCCGTCGACGAGTCGACCAACGGCGTGCAGTCCACCATGAGATCGGAGTGGACGCGAAGTACTGGCGCGAATTGCTCCGCCATCGTGCTGCGCACGGTCGCGGGGCGGGGAGGTGTGAGAGTCGGCACGAGTCGTCAATCGGCTGAGCTGCGCGGGGCATTCGTGCTCCGTCAGCGTGTTGCTTCAAGCACGACCAACGACGCCGAACGTCACGTGACAGGCTCAGCCCGGCTCGTACGTCGCGCTCAGTGTGCTGTCTTCCGCAACGACGACCCGCACCACGCGAGCGGTCCCTTCCAACGACGCCTGAACTCGCTCGCAGATGAAGCGCGCAACGTTCTCTCCCGTGGGGACGAGCCCGCCGTCCCCGAACTCCGGAATGTCGAGATTGATGTTTCTGTGATCGAAGCGCTCGCGCACCTCGCGCTGCAATGCGGCGTCCAACGCGGGCAGGTCGACCACGAATCCCGTCACGGAGTCGACGTGCCCCGTGACGGTGACATCGCACACGTAGCTGTGGCCGTGGAAGCTCGGGCGGGCGCACAGCCCGAACGTCGCCGCATTGCGCTCGTCGCTCCACTCCGCGATGCGATAACGGTGCGCCGCGGCGAAGGTCACGCGGCGCGTGAGAAAAGTCGGCATGCCGAGAATATACGATCTGCCAGGGCAGATCGCGGCGTGCGTCAGTGCTGGCCGCCCATATCCTCGGGCCGCGCGTCAGTTCCACTCATCCCCTCGGGAGTGGGACCGGTCGGCGGATTCCAGGTCATGCCGCTTTCCATCATCTGTTGATAGTCCGTGGTGCCCTCGAGATCGTCATCACGCTCGCTGGCGAGATGTTCGGCCTCGGGGCTGAGCGGTACCGCCACGTCGCCGAGCAGCGTGCCGCTCCGCACTTCTTCATCCGCAAGATGCTCATCGATGGCCACCGGACTCTCCGCACGACGGAGTGGGTCGATGACGAGATCATTCGTGAATTCCATCACGCCAAGCACATCGGTGAGGACGTGCTCGGCGATTCGGCGCTCACCGTCGATCCCCACACGGCCGGAGAGCGTCACGTGCCCCTCGGCGACGAGCACCGTGATGTCGTCGATGTCTAGCGCGGTGTGCTGCCGGAGCTGTTCGCGCACGAGGTCGCGCAGCTCGACGTCCTCGAGCTCGCTGATGTTATGCAGATCTTCATAGTCATGCGCCATGATGTCGCCGTCGAAAAGGGTCGCCAGTGGCGCGCGTGGATCAGCGCGAGAACAAATACGACACGCCTACCGTCAAGCCGGTATGATGCGTGTAGAATGATCGCGCGGTCCGCTCATCGAGCACCGCCGTGTTGTCGCTGGCGAGCCGGAAGTACGCATCGGGATACCCAAGCTTGAAGATGCGGTCCGTCACGTCCGCCCGCAGCTGAAAGCGACCACCCGGCGCGAGCTTCACCCCGCCGCCGAACACAAATGCAAACGGGGTGCCGAACGCGAATCCCGATGAATCGTCGCTGGCGCGGCTCGACACGAATCCGACGCCGGCTCGGACCTGTGGGACGAGCGAATGCCAGCTTTTTCGTCCGGTGAGATTCATTGCCAGCGCGAGATCCACCGAGGACACGCCGCTCGTCTGCGTCCCCATCGCTCGCTTGCCGGTGGGCTTGAGCGGATCGATGACGTCGCGCGACGAGAGCGTGCGAGTGAGCTCGGAGCTCAATGCCAGCGGACCGGTGAGGGAGATCTCGTATCGCACTCCCAGCGTGGGCGCACTCTTTGGCGCTACGCCGGCGGGATCGTGCCGCGCGCGGACATAGCCGCCAAAGAACGTGAGCTCCTGGCTGTACTCGAGATCGACGTACGGGCTTCGTTCCGGCGGGTGTCCGACCTGCGCAGAACAGGGCACAGCGCACACCAACCCCAACAGAACAAGAAAAGGAACCTTCACGCGTTCACTCGTTTTCCAGGGTAACTGCATCAACCGACGCGCAGATCGCGTCCCGTCATTTCCGCAGGCTGTTCGAGATTCAACAACCGCAATATCGTCGGACCAATGTCACAGAGCGCGCCTCCTTCTCGGAGACCGTGCGCAGCGCCGTCCTCCACGACGAGGAAGGGTACCGGATTGGTCGTGTGCGCGGTGTGCGGGCCCCCCGTCTCCGGATCGATCATCATCTCACAATTCCCATGATCGGCCGTCACGAGCAGCCGAGCACCCGCTGCGGTCGACGCCGCGACGACGCGTGCCATGCACTCGTCCACCGTTTCGACCGCGCGCAGCGTGGCCGGGATGGAGCCCGTATGTCCGACCATGTCGCCATTCGCGTAGTTGCAAAGAATGAACTCGTGCTCTCCGGCCTCGATCGCGGCGCACAGGACGTCGGTAATGCCGTGCGCACTCATCTCCGGCGCCAGATCATACGTTGCGACCTTCTGACTCGGCACGAGTTGGCGATCCTCACCGGGGAACGGCGTCTCGATGCCGCCGTTGAAGAAGTAAGTCACATGCGCATACTTCTCGGTTTCCGCCGTGCGCAACATTCGCATTCCGGCGCCGGACACCACCTCACCGACAATGCGCGCCATGGACTGCGGCGGAAAGGCGACCGGCAGGCCGAACGTCTGATCGTACAGGGTCATCGTTACCACTGTCACACGCGGTCGCCGAGCGACGTCGAAGCCCTCGAATCCCGGATCGGTGAGGGCGCGGACGATCTGCCGCATGCGATCGGAGCGATAGTTGAAGCAGATCACGGCATCGCCGTCGCGCATTGGCGCGACGGGAGCGCCCCGTTCATCGGCGATGGTCGTCGGAGGCTGGAACTCGTCCGTCTCGCCTCGGTTGTACCCCTCCATGACGTTCGCGCGCGGATCAGCGGCGCTCGGCCCCGTCCCCTCGACGGTTGCGCGATACCACTTTTCAATGCGCTCCCACCGATGATCGCGATCCATGCCGAAGTAGCGGCCGCCGATGCTGGCGAGCATCGCGCGCCCCTTCGCATGCGAGAGCAGCGCCTCGAGATAGCCCAACCCCGAACGCGGCATGGTATCGCGGCCATCGAGCATGGCGTGAATCGCTACGCGCGGCACCTGTTCACGCTCCGCCAAGTCGAGGAGCGCGAGCAGGTGGGTGTCGATTGCGTGCACACCCCCGGATCCGATCAGACCGACGAGATGCAGCGTGCCTCCGTTCTCCCGCACTTGCCGGCACACGTCCTTGAAGACGGGATTCTCGAAGAAGCTTCCGTCCGCGATCGCCGCAGAGATGCGGACGAGATCCTGCTGCACCACTCGTCCTGCGCCGAGATTGAGGTGTCCCACCTCGCTGTTGCCGATCTGGCCGCGGGGAAGGCCGACGGCTTCTCCCGACGCGTGAAGCAGCGTCTTTGGAGCCCGCGCCCAGAGGCGATTCCAGGTCGGGACGTTGGCCATGGCGATGGCGTTGCCTTCACGCTCGGCGCGATAGCCCCAACCATCCAGCACGACGAGAACAACAGGGCGAACGGACATGGTTCGGTGGTCGGGAGCCAATGGCGACAACGCGCAGCGAGGGCTGCCTTGCGCAGCGCGGGAATCTATCCACCGACTCCGTCCCATCCAACCGCTGGGCCCGGCATTCGCCTTGCCTTACTCATTTGCTATGACAAGCACTGCACCGCCGCCGCCGGACGACTGGAATCCCGGCCGCCGGAAAGACGCAAGCCGAGACCGCACCGATCGGCGTCGGGTTGGGTGGCGCGAGTTTCGGCACAGCTATCCCGGCATCGTGGCGACGATGTCCATTGCGCTCATCATGTTTCTCGCGGTGGATGGCTGGCTGCTCAAGCGCTATCTGCGCTATCGAGGAGAGACGGAACAGCTGCGGGGCGCGATGAGCGACGTGGAGCGCAAGCGCACCGACGCGATTCTCGCGCAGAACGAAAATCGGATGAAGGTGATGGTCGAGATGTTCAAGCGGCAGGCGAAGGTCGATGCGACACTGCATCTCTCCGTCTCACTCGACAGCAGCGTCATGTACCTCGAACGCGACGGTGCCCTCCTTCGCGAGATGCCGATCACGATCGGACCGGAGCGCAGAGTGGGCACGGGTTCGGACACGCTGCGCATCGCCGCCCCGCGCGGCAAGCGCATCGTGGAGCGGCTGCTGGACGAGAGCTCCGTGGCGGAGTTGCCGGCGTGGATCTATCCCGATCGCGGGATCCCGATTGGCGAGACGCAGCTCAAAGGGGCGCTCGGACCGGCGGCGATTCTTCTCGATGGGGGCACCGTGATCTATTCGCTGCCGAGTGTGGGCCCGCTCAACGACTCCTCGTATGTGCTCCCTGGCGCCATTCGCGTTCGAGCCTCGGATCTCAAGGCGATCGCACCGAATCTGCGTCCCGGTGTAGCAGTGTACTTCTACTAGCAGTTCCTCCGGAGGCATGGCATGGGGTTGTCGAATTTTTTCCATCGTGGCGGAGCGCTGGCGTGGGGGCTCATCGGAGCGGTGCTCCTGTTGATGGTGTTGAGCACCTCGCTGTTCGCCCGCACAGCGCTCGTGCGCCACGAGCGCGACGTGAGTCGCATGGTGTTCAACGACAACCTTCAGGTGCTCGACGAGGCGCGGAAGAGTGCCGGCGCCCTCGAGGACAGTGTCGCGAAGGTGAGTGTGAGCGCGGACCCGTCGGCGGCGAATAAGCCGTACCTGGTCATCAGCATCGAGGATCATCGCCTGTGGTTCAAGCAGGGCGACAGCGTGCTCTTCACCACGCGCGTTGCAACGGGGAGCGGCCGGGTTCTCGAGGGAAGTGGCGGGGAATCGCACTGGAAGTTCGAGACTCCACGAGGGCGACTGGTGGTGCAGGCCAAGGAGCAGGACCCTGCATGGGTCCCACCGGACTGGCATTTCGTCGAGCAAGCCAGAAAGCGTGGGCTCGGAATCGTGCGCCTCGCGCGCGGCCAGGCTCTCCAGGCGAGTGACGGGAGCCAGATCACCGTCGAGGGTGCGGAGGTTGTGAAGCGATATCCAGACGGGCGAGTCACACCGCTGGAAGGGGGGACCGAGGGCCGCGAGATCACAGCCGGTGGCAACATCGTGATTCCACCGTTTGGCACCAACCAGCGGAAGTACAAAGGGGTCCTGGGAACCCATCGCCTGGTGCTGGGGGACGGCTATGGAATCCACGGGACGAATCAACCGGAGAGCATCGGACGATCGGCGAGCCATGGATGCGTTCGAGTGCTGAACGAGGACATTGCGAAGCTCTACGAGATCGTGCCGGTAGGAACGCCGGTGTATCTGTACTGACTCCAGAACGCGGTACGCCTGCTCTTGCTGACTGATCGGTCAGTCAGTCTTAAGCGCAGATTTGACCTCGCCTGCTACCGGCGCGTCTTTGCAGTGACTATACTTCACACGTTCCAACTGGTGCGCTCGCTTCCCGAGTAAAGCGCCATGTTGTCGGTTCAGCCCTCTCCACGTCCCCGAGGGCACTTCGGCCGATCAGCGGTGTCCAACGGTTCCGCTGAGAAAAGTTGCCGAGAGGAATTCAATAGATGAAGAGCATTCGAAATCGCGGCCAGGTTTCTGGCCACGTCGTGGTTCTGGTTTGCCGGTGAGTCAGCACCACGAGCGCGAGCCGCGCGGAGCCTTTGGCGTGGTCGGCGCCGTGCTGCTGTTCTGCGTCGCCACCATTGGCGCCGTGCAGTTTCTTCGCCCGTCCGGCTCCATGACCACCGCGCCGTTTGCGCGGCTGGCCGAGGCGGCGGAGTCGCCTGCGCCAGCGCCTGCTGCCACGGCGACCGCCGACGCGTTCGGGCGGAGTGGCAATGTGAAAGTGCGCTTCGCCCTCCCTGGAGCCGCGATTGGATTTCCTCTCGAAGTTCGGGATGGCGGCTCCACGGACTCGCTGCTGTACCAGTGGGTCGCACTGGGCGACACTGCATCCGACGGACCTGCGCGTCGACTCTCGTCGTCAACGCCTGTGGCGCCGCAACGGCCGGGATTCTACCGCCTCGCATTTGTGCACGATGGCGGGCGTGAGATTCTGCCGGAGCCAACGCTCGCCGTAATCGTCCCGTTCAATCGGAAGATCGCCGGCACACTCAACGGCTATCGCATCGGGACCTATCTGGCGGAGCGGTTTGGACATCCGTCGCTGGATCGGCCGGAGGGCTTTGTCGAGGTTCGGGCCGAACAGCTCGGACTCCAGGTCACCACGCACCTTACGCTGGCGGACTTCGTCACCCATGACGATCAAGGCGACGTCTGGCCCAAATACGTCGCGCTGAACCCGCGTCTCCTCGATAAGCTCGAGCTGGTGTTCTCGGATCTCGGCGCGAGCGTGCGGCCTGCCCTGGCGGTCGACGTGCACTCGGGGTTTCGCTCACCATCGCACAATGCGCGTGTTCCCCATGCGGCGCGCGACAGCCGGCACCAGTACGGCGACGCCGCTGACGTGGCGATCGATGCCGACGGCGATGGTCGGATCACGATGACCGACGAGCTCCTGGTAATGCTGGCCGTCGAGCGGGTCGAGGACAAGCACCCTGATCTCGTGGGCGGATTGGGGCTCTACATGAGCCGCCAGTATCGCAATCCGTACGTGCACATCGACGCCCGCGGAAAACGGTCGCGCTGGCGCGGATGATGGCAGCGCGCTGGAGCAGATAGCGCCAAACACGCGGAAGGTCCAACTCGGATTCCTGGTGGACGCGCGAGGGGCTCGCGTACAGCTTCCATGTCAGCCTCCACCTGTGGGTGATCCGTGAATTCCTACCTCCGCGACAAGCTGCTTCAAAAGCTCGACACGCTGTCGGACGAGCGCGGCTATCACGTCCTCGATTACGTCGAGTTTCTCGAGTCGAAGTACGCCGAGCGTCCCGCCGCGGGAACGGCCGCAGCGGGAAATCCGCTCAGTCGTTTCGCCGACGCCGTCGAGGAGAAGCTGCGCGCCGGAAAGGTGAGCGCGACGACGATCGCGGAGACCATGAGCCTCATGAACAAGGCCGTGGGGGTGTTGAATGGTGCCGCGGCCGCAGGGAAATCCGTCGCGAACGATTTCATGACCGTCACGAAGGGCGTGGTCGATGCGGCGACCGCGGCCGCAGCGCCGCGCGCACCGACGAGCGACTCGGGCGCGTCCGGCACGACTGGTGCGACTAATGCCGCAGCGCCCGGCTCGACCGGAAGCGCGCCGCCACCATCCGGCACCGGGCCGGGTGAAGGCTTCAACCCCACGTAACGGAGCAGACGTGAGTCCGACCCCACGAGGAGAGGCCCGCGGGACCCGCGCAGGTGCGTCCGCGAGCGCCGGGCGTGGAAAGGCAGTGCCCGCTGCATCCGATACCGCGCCTCGGACCGGCGCCAAGCGCACCGTCATCTACTACATGAAGCAGCTGCCGGTCTATCTCCGGCTGCTCGGCGGACTGATCTCCGACAAACGGGTTGCGCCAGTCGACAAACTCATGGTCGCCGGCGCCATTGCTTACATCCTGTTGCCGTTGGACATCGTCCCCGACTTCATTCCGTTCATCGGCGAAGTGGATGACGTGTTCATCCTGGTGCTGGCGTTGCAGCGGCTTGTGTCGAATGCCGGCCGTCAGGTGCTCGCCGCCCACTGGACTGGCGCGATGGAAGACCTCGCGGATCTCAATCTCCGCGAAGCGCTTGCTGCGGCCGCGTTCTTTCTCCCAAAGCGCGTTCGCAAACGGCTGCGCGTGATGGGGCGTTCGTAGGCGCGCGGGGCTGGCGCGCGATCGACGAGGCCGTTACGTTTCCTCATGGCGACCAGAAACCGCTCCACTACGACACCAACCCGGCCCGTGACTCAGCCTTCGTCTGAGCGCGGGCCGTCGAGTTCCGAGGCCGCGAACGGTGCCGCCCGAGTTCGAGATGACGTCGCGCTGACCTTCGACGACGTTCTCCTCGCGCCGCGCCACTCGATCACGCATCCCAAGGATGTGTCGACGCGCTCGCGATTCACCCGCAAGATCGATCTGACCGTCCCATTCGTCTCCGCGGCGAGGGACACCGTGACAGATGCGGAGATGGCCAGCGCGATGGCGCGCGCGGGTGGCATCGGCGTGCTCCACAAGAACATGTCCATCGACCGGCAGGCCATGCAGGTGGACATCGTGAAGCGCAGCGAGAGCGGTATGATTCTCAATCCGTACACGCTGCCGGAAACTGC
>JANMAY010000071.1:0-60361 GCA_031360095.1 Gemmatimonadaceae bacterium | reverse complement strand
GTTGACCGAGCCGTGCGGATCGCTCCGACACGCTGGTGCGCTCTTACCGCACCGTTTCACCCTGACCTGTGACCATCCCGTGAAGGTGGTCCATCGGCGGTTTGCTTTCTGTTGCACTGATCCGTCAAAGGCTCTCACCTTTGCCCAGGAATTACCTGGCAGTGTGCCCTGTGGAGCCCGGACTTTCCTCGAATACAATTACGATTCGCGACCGTCCGACCAACAGTATCCTCGTGTCAAAGTTAACACACACGGAGAACAATGGACATGCTTGAAGGATATGCCGTCATATTGGTCGCGATGACGTTAAAATGACGCGCTCAAATACCATTCTGCCGTACGGAAATCAGGCGCACTCAAAGCTTCATGCACATACCTTCTCGAAGAGGTAGAATAATGTCATCAAATGAAAATGAACTTGTTTCAATCTCAACGCTTTTGACCGCAGCGGAACGCCTACGAGTGGATGCTGCTGGTGAGGGATATTATCGAACCCTCCATCGAGAAAATGTCGACGAAGTAATTCGTGACATCAAATCCACACATGTGCGTGCAGTATTGGTTTCTGTCACTTGTGCCAGTACACAAACAGCGCGTGTGGCTTCCTTGGTTCACGAATTTCCACGTATAGCTGCAGTTGCATTGCTGAGCGAGTTCGAGCCCAAAACCCCACAGGCTGTTCTTGCACTCGGCCGAAGCGGAATTCGTCGACTGATTGATGTTCGTTCGCCAGCCGGGTGGCGCGAGTTGCGTGGAGCGCTAATGGCGGACAACGGCGATAGTGGGCACCGGCATATTCTCAGTCAGCTGGTCGAGGATCTCTCTGGTGCTCCAGACGACTGTCACCACTTCTTCGAAGTGCTGTTTACCTGTTCTCCACGTATTGGCAATATTCGTCAGTTGGCAGGACAACTGGAGGTCTTACCGAGTACGCTTATGAGTCGGTTTTTCCGGGCTGGTATTCCAGCACCAAAACGCTACCTCGCAATGGCAAGATTTGTTCGAGCAGCTCGACTGTTTGAAAACTCAGGATTCTCCGTTGCCAACATTGCCAACCATCTGGAGTACAGCTCACCGCAAAGCTTTGGCCGACACATACGGACACTGCTTCATATGACGGCAGGGGACTTTCGCCGAAGATACGATGGCGCGGGAATGTTCACCCGGTTTCGTGAAGAACTCGTACTGCCGTATGCAGAAGTGTTGCGCGCGCTTCATCCTCTTTCAGTTCCACCAGGGTGGACTCGTATTCCTTCAAGTACAGCGAGAATGATGCGGGATCAGAACAGCAGAGCATCAAGCATGTAATCAACCAAATGGCAATCGGGCGAGAATCTCAGCCGCATGAACCAGCGCCAAAACGGGCAATCCCGCCTCGTGTAAAGCCTCTCGTCCACCCTCCTCCCGATCTACTAGCGACAAGACACCAACGACAAAGCCTCCGGCGCTGCGTATCGCTTCGACTGCTCGTAAAGCTGATCCGCCCGTCGTAATTACATCTTCAATTACCGCAACTCGATCACCCTCGCGAAAGGGACCCTCGATCAGGCGGCCAGTCCCATGCATTTTTACTTCCTTGCGGACCGTAAAGGCGCGGAGTGGCTTTGTAGTTGATGCACTGGCGTAAGCGATTGCATAACTAATGGGATCTGCACCAAGGGTGAGACCACCAATAGCGTCGACATCCCAACCAGCTTTCCGTAGCTGCTGTAAGGCTAACGGTCCAATGAGTGCCAACCCCTCTGGACTCATTGTGGTGAGACGTGCATCGATGTATAACGTGGACTGACGCCCTGACGCGAGCGTGAAGTGTCCACGCCGAGCAGAACGCTCGGCAAGCAGGGCGATAAGACTGTCGCGAATGGGCATACGAGTGGCTGACGTTGTTGGAACAGGCAGTGGTCAATCATTTAATCACGGGACCGATGAACGCGTAGGTCTCGGTCTACTATCTCGATTTCTGGGTGCGGTTTTTTTAGTGCTTCTAGGAGGTTTACTGCTTCTCGATCGTGCCTTGTTGCGGGCGAACCGCAATCAGGCGACTCTTGATGCCCAGTCGGCGGGACTAATTACCGAATCCTTCATTGCGGCGCAAATATCGTTGCTGGATCGTCTAGCCTTCACTGCATCCGTTGACGGCAGTGTGAATGACACCACGGCGAGACGGATCGCACTTGAGCAAACAATTGCGGCAATGCCGGTGGTGCGCCACGCGTGGATACGGGGAGTGAATGGTGAACTAGAGGCACAGGTCAGCCAGGGTACGCTCGCCCAACGAGTTCCAGCCGGCCTAGTTGAACGCCTTCAAGCTATTCAGCCAATTCAGCCTCTCGCAATTATCGTTGCGTCAGCTGGATCTGGGCGTTCGACGATTACCTTACTCCGCGCGCGTGATTCCCAACGGAGGGGCACAATCGGTCTGATTGTGGACGGAAGTGAGTTGCGCGCTTGGCTGGAGCGAACGAATCCGGATACACGCTTGGCCCTTGTGGTACTGTCAGGACCTGACACAGTCACTGTCATAGGGGATCCCCGGCGAAGTGCGCAAGCGCTCGCGGCTGGCTATTCGATCGTGCGGTTGGCAACTGGTGGAACTTGGCGTGTCACGACGACCCATGCTTTGACGACACGGTCCCTCCGGTGGGGACTCTGGGCACTCGGCGTTCTCGGAATTCTTTTGCTTGCAGTCGGTCTGCTTCGCGAACAGCGGCGCGCGCTCCAAGTTGCGGACCGATCGGTCGAACTCGAGCGACTATACAGCGACGTCAAGCGAGCCAATCAAGCAAAGAGTGAGTTTCTAGCGAATGTTTCCCATGAGTTGCGCACACCCCTTAACGCAATTGTCGGGTTCGTTGAACTGCTTCGTGACGGCTTCTATGGTGACCTTTCCCCACGCCAGGTGCCGCCGGTAGATCGAATTGCTGCGTCGGCAACACATCTCCGACACCTCGTCGACCAGGTCCTCGACATCGCTAAGATCGCTGCAGGTCGTCTCGAAGTTCACGCAGAGACGCTTGTATTACGTTCATTTGTTCTGAATGTGGCAAGCGAGCTCGAATCGCTTGTGAGTGAGAAAGCACTCGCATTTTCCATTGGTATTGGTGCATCACTTCCTCGTGTTCGGACAGATCCAACGCATCTGCGGCAGATTTTGATCAACTTGATTGGCAACGCCGTGAAATACACGCCTGCCGGAACGGTCAGTGTGCGCGCACGGTTGGTCGGGGCACCATCGTCCTCGAGCGTTCGACGATCGAGTGGGGCTGTGGGCGAGGATAGTGGAAAACTGCTTGCACGGGCACCTCGCAACGGAACCTGGATCGCGCTGCAGATCGTTGATACGGGCGTTGGAATAGCACCAAAGGATCTCGAACGAATTTTTGATGAATTCGAGCAAGTCAATGCTGGTCCTCGGGGGGACTCGATGCAGCGAGGCACCGGACTCGGTCTGGCGATCTCACGACGCCTGGCGCGACTTCTTGGAGGTGAAGTCGGCGTAGAAAGCGAGCTCGGTCGAGGATCCACATTCACAGTGTGGCTGCCCGTAAATCCGGCTGACCTGGCTCGCGAGGCGATTGATGCCACACCGCTGAGCTCTCAGGTGTCGACGCCTATCGCTTGAACATGCCCTTCATGCGCGAGAGAAGACCCGGCTTGTCCGGCTCATCGGTGCCGGCGAGGGCGGTATCGAGTTCACGCGCAAACGTGAGCGTATCTGGATATCGCTGCCGTGGGTCCTTGCTCAATGCGCGCATGATCACATGCTCCACACTGGCCGGAAACCGCAAATTGGGGCGTGCGGCATTGAGCGGAATGGGTGGTTGCGAGAGCAATTGCGAGAACATCTCTCGCGGTGTCTTCGCTGTGAATGGGAGACAGCCCGTCAGTAGCAAATACGCAATGGTCGCCAAGCTATATTGATCAGCAGCCGGTGATACGAGCTCTCCGGAGAGCGCCTCGGGGGCGACGTACATCAGCGTGCCCACGAAAAAACCGGCGCGGGTGAGCCGCTGTTCGGGTGCCATATCCGTGTCCGTGGCGATGCCAAAATCAAGCAGCTTTACAAGTCGTGTGGCGGGATCGTACATGACATTATCGGGCTTCAGATCGCGATGCACGATTCCTACGGCGTGGGCTGCGTGAACGGCATCGGCGATTTGATGAATGATCGCCGCCACCTCATCGGCCGGCAGGGAACCATGCTGCTTCGCGTACCGCTCGAGAAGCTCACCCGAGGCCCACTCGATTGCCAGGAAGTGCATGCCAGGGATTGCTTCACCGACCTCGATCGTCTGCACGACGTTGGGGTGCTTGACTCGCTCTCCGTAGCGGGCTTCTCGAACAAAGCGTGCGACCGCGGTCTTATCCTGCCGCAACTTTTCGCGGAGCACCTTCACGGCAACGATACCGTGGGCGGCATGTTCCGCGCGAAACACCGCGGACGTGCCGCCCTCACCAACCTCATTACGCAGGGTATAACCCGCGAACGTTCGACCTACGAGACTCTCTTTTGGCACGCGGCGAACCTAACGTCTTCGCGCAGTCCGCGGCAAGCGTCATTCGGTGAAAGGGCGGACGACGACCCTAGCGGCCCGGTTCCGGGGTTCTGCAAGGTCCGGGGCGGATTTCTTGACAAACGAAGTTGTCGTTCCTATATAGGCGCCGTACGGCACCTGACATACCGCACCAGTAAGTGCAGTGCGACCACCTCGTTGGGAGGCAGCGCGCAATGGCCAGAGGGAAAGTGAAATGGTTCAACGACGCGAAAGGTTACGGCTTCATTGAGCAAGAGGGCGGAGAGGATGTCTTCGTACACTTCTCCGCAATTGCGATGGACGGATTCAAGACACTGGCCGAGGGTCAAGAAGTCGAATTCGAGATCCAGGCCGGCGCTAAAGGCCTTCACGCGGCCAATGTGCAACGAGTCAGCTGAACGCGTAGGTGGATGCGCTGGTGGTTGCAGATGGTTCCAACCCGCCTGCCCCTCGTGGCAGGCGGCGCTGTTTTCAGAGAGAGATTGGCGCGGAAGACGCTACTGTGCCCGACGCACATGTTCTATGCTTCGGGGAACCGATGACCGGGCGCCGTATTCGGCGTCGTAGGCGTAAATGCCCGGTCGCTTCTCCCCGCCAGATACTGTGACCGATCCAGCACTGTCGTCGCGCCCCGTCGCCACTCGCCCTAGAGGGCAGCGCCTCTTCCTGATCGATGGATACGCGCTCATCTATCGCGCCTTCTTCGCGTTGATCGCGCGCCCGCTTACCACTGCACGTGGAGAGAATACATCGGCTGCCTGGGGTATCGTCAACTTCATCCAGCGACTCGCAGCGAATCACCATCCGGACTATCTCGGTTGGGTGCACGATTCCGGACTCAGCTTTCGGAACGAGCGCTACCCCGGCTACAAGGCTACTCGAGAGAAGCTGACGGACGAGCTGCAGAGCGACTTCGATATGGGAATGGAGCGAATCTGCCAACTGCTCGAGGCGTACCAAATCCCAATTCTCTCGCTCAAGGGCTACGAAGCCGATGACGTGATCGGCACGCTGGCACGCCAAGGTGTCGATCGAGGAGTCGATGTCATAATTGTCTCGGGCGACAAGGATTTCCAGCAGCTCGTCGAGCCAGGCGTGTGGTTACTGAATCCGGGAAGAGGCGGGCCAGCGAGTGTCGAGGAGCAGTGGGTGTCGATCGAGAATGGTGCTGAACGCCTTGGTGTTCCCCCCGCACGTGTGACCGACTACTTGGCCATGGTCGGCGATTCATCCGACAACGTGCCGGGCGTGAAGGGGATTGGAGATAAAACAGCGCGAGATCTCGTAGCGGAATTCGGCGACCTCGAAGCCATTCTTGCCGCAGCACCGACGCTGACGAAGAAGCGTCCGAGAGAAGCGTTGCTCGAGCACGCGGAACTGGCGCGGCTTTCGAAAGAATTAGTAACAATCAGGAAAGATTTACCCATCGTCCTCCAGCTCGACGATTTAAAGCTCCGCGAGCCGCACAACGCACGTCTCCGCCAGCTTTTCGTGGAATTGGAATTCCATACGCTCGCTCGCGCCGTAGGAGACACCACCACATCGTCAACGACTGCCACAGCAAATGTCGAAGAACGGGCGACCGGAGACGTACGTGTGCCGGGGTCCTACGTGACGATCGACTCAATCGCGGCGCTGGCGTCGATGATCTCACGTGCGCGCGCAGTTCCATTCATCGCGTTCGATACCCAAACCGTCATCGAGCCAGGTAGCCCACAGAAGGTCGATCCGCTCCGCTGCACACTGGTTGCCATCTCCATCGCAACAGGTGCGGGCGAAGCATACTACCTGCCATTGCGTCACCGAACCGTGCGAGCACCTCAAGGAGATTTGCTCTTCGAGGACGATGTCGATTCAGCAGGAAGCGACTCGGCCGCGGCGAACGACGCGCAGCCAAAAAAGGCCCGGTCGACGAAAGGACCAAAGGTCAAAGAGGCAACGAGCATCGCCGCCCGGATGCTGGCAGACGGGGCACCCCTCGTGCGAAACCTCCCGTCGCTCGACGACCCATCGATGTCCTCGCTGCGTGCACTACTCGAGGACGAGGCGGTGCCGAAGGTCGGCCAGAACGTCAAGTACGATCTTCTGGTGTTACGCCGAGAAGGTGTCGTGCTCCGCGGAGTCATTTCGGACACAATGTTGGCAAGCTATGTACTCGACCCGGGCCGGCGATCGCACGGGCTCGACGTACTGGCTCTCGAGTTCCTCGACCGCACGCTGACAAGCCAAGAGGAGTTCTGTGGGAAGGGCAAATCTGAGCTTCCGTATGATGTCGTTCCGATCGACTGTGCACGCGACTACTCCTGTGAGGCAGTAGACGTCACGTGGCAGCTGGAGCAGCGATTTCGACCTCACCTTGAAGCGCAACAGATACTTGGACTCTATCGCGATATCGAAATTCCTTTGATTGGTGTTCTGGCCGATTTGGAATGGGCGGGAATCGAGATCGACCGAAAATGGTTCGCCGCGCTCAAGAAGCGATTCGCTCGCGAACGCGAACGGGTAGAGCGAGCCGTGTACGCCGTGGCAGGCGGTGAGTTCAACATCAACTCCAACAACCAGCTCCGCGAGATCCTCTTCGATCGCCTCGGGTTGCCGGTGACGAAAAAGACTTCAACCGGTCCATCGACCGATGCGAGTGTGCTTCAGGAGCTCGCTGACGCGGGCCACGAGCTGCCCGTCCTGCTCATGGAGTACCGCGAGCTGAGCAAACTCGAGAGTACCTATATCGATGCGCTGCCGGTGTTGGTAAATCCTCGTACGGGGCGGTTACACACCTCGTTCAACCAGACCGTCGCCGCAACCGGGCGGCTCTCGTCGAGCGAGCCAAATCTGCAGAACATCCCAATTCGGCGCGAACTCGGACGCGATATCCGCCGGGGGTTTGTTCCTAAAACGGGCTGGCTCCTTCTGTCTGCCGACTACTCACAAATCGAGCTCCGACTTCTTGCGCATCTTTCCGACGATCCCGCATTCGTGCATGCGTTCAAGTCCGGAGGCGACATCCATCGACAGACGGCAGCCACGATCTTCGATGTTCCACTCTCCGACGTGACGCCTGAAATGAGGGCGCGGGCAAAGACGATCAACTTTGCAACGATCTACGGCCAAGGAGCCCACGCACTCTCGCGACAACTCAAGATTCCACACAGCGAAGCGAAGGAGTTTATCGAGCGCTACTTCCAACGCTTTCAGCGGGTCAGAGAGTATCTGGATTCCATGGTGGCATTTGCTCGCGAACACGGATACGTGGAAACGATCTTCAAACGACGTCGCTACATTCCCGAGCTCCGTGAGCGCAACTTCAGCATCCGCGCATTCGGCGAACGGACTGCCGCAAACTCTCCAATCCAGGGATCCGCAGCGGACCTCATCAAAATTGCGATGATCCGTATCCGCGACCGACTCGTGCTCGAGCGTCTGAGTAGTCGCATGCTGTTACAAGTGCATGATGAGCTCGTACTAGAAGTACCAGTAGCAGAAGTAGGTGTCGTCACTACCCTTGTGAAAGAAGAGATGGAAAACGCAGCGCAGCTCTCGGTGCCGTTGCTGGTGGACGTCGGGACCGGAGTGAACTGGGTCGAAACGAAGCATTGACACTTGCATGCCGCGGTACTCAATCCGTTGCAGAGTGCGCTTCTTTTGGCATTACGAAAGGTAATTATGACCGATCCAGTGTCAGCCAGTAACGTAACCATCGTAATGGCAATTACTTAGCACACGTGCGCTTTGAGGCACCTGCCTTGCCATCCTTGGCAATGCGTCTTGATCTCCTTCTGCAGTAATTCCACAGTCAGCCCCGGACCTCGCGATGTCGCGAACGCGTGCGGCCTTCACCCTGATCGAACTGCTGATCGTAGTCGTGATCATCGGAATTCTGGCGGCGATAGCAATTCCCAAATTTCAGAACACAAAGGGAAAGGCGAACGCTGCTGCTCTTCGGAGCGACCTGCGAAATCTGGCGGTCGCCGAAGAGGCGATCTTCTACGATTCGGTGAAGTACTCGACGGATACAGCATCGCTGAAATTCCGTCCATCCCCTGGCGTAGTCATCACAATCGTGGTGCCGCCGACCGGAGGATGGGCGGCGACGGCAACGCATCCGCTCTCTTATCCGCTTCAGTGCCAGATCTTTTTTGGCGCCGTTTCGCCGACTCCACCGCTTGCGCAGCTGGAAGGCGTTCCAGGCTGTCAGTAGTAGGGCCATAGGCGAGTAGCTGTGGGCCGGCCTTTATATCGGGAGTTCAGGACACGACGAGAAGGGATGATCCACGCGATGAACGGCGGTCTGTGGCTGCACCGTCACGTGTGGAAAGGGCGTCCAATGGCGCACCTCGTATCGACTGATAAATATCTATTGTTGGAATACGGGACGGCGTGCGGCATCTCTGCCGACCGGCTGCAATACAAGCCGCTGAAGGATCCTCGGACTGGCGAGCGACGCGAGGCGTGGCACTGGGATCTTGGCGGGCCGTTGCTTCCCCCGCCCACTGAGGATCGCGGTTGAGCGCTCAGTAGGGCGCGCTGTCTCGAGCCGACGTTTGTAGGGCGCGCTCCAGGTCGAGTGCCTCACGAACGAGCGAATCGAGCTCCCTCGACACACTGGTTCGAAGCGCCGCATTCTTGCGAAGCGCGAGATAGGTCTGCGCGCGTCGAAGGGCGCGTGACACGCGATCGCCTAAGAGGAGATCGATTCGTGCTGCCACGAAGAGAGCGACGATCCACAGCACGGCCATCCACGCGCCAAACCAGTGTGTCATGATCGTGGCTTGGACGACATACCACACGATGACGGCGAATACGCCGAATACGATGGTCCGCATAGCCGGTTGGTCACGTGACCTGTCACTCCCGAGCGAGCGAAGTGCGAGGCCGCGGGCGAGACGAACCGGCAACCAGTGCGTCACCCAACCGAACAATGCGATCGGAAGCGCTATCAGTGCAAGCAACCCTTCGCGGACGACGAATTGCGCACCATGTCGAAGCCGAGGCGACACCCTCGCTTCGGCGAGTGTGATCCCCTGTGCCGCGAGCCGGTTCTCGAAATCCGTCAATCGGCCGATAAAGAAGTCCGTGGCAGCGACGAGTGCCACAGGTGCGCGTTCCAAGGCGTCGGTCGCCGCCTCGACACGTTCGGCCACAGCGGCCTCCGACGCGAGCGATACCGACTCGCCAAGCGACTCCGGCTCACGAGCAATCGCAGACAACGCCCCGGCGAGGCGCACGGACCGCTCAGCGCGCGTAGCCGATGCAAAATTGAGAGTCACGATTCGAAGCCGCGCGTCGATGTCCTGCGTCAAGGATGCAGCATCGTATGCCTCCGCTTTCCGCCACGTATCGATGTCGAGCGGCTCGCCGATCCGGACAAGAACCCTGCTGCGGGGACGCTCCTTCGCCTCGAAGACCAAACCAACCGGCAGAACGCGGAGCCCGCGTACGCCAGCCTCATCAGCGGCCATCACCATGCGGGCGGCGCCTGTGCGTAATGGCGCGAGCATGGGTTCGTCGTGGCTAACGCCTTCCGGGAATACCAGCACGACCTGATCATGCACGAGCGCGTCGGTGACGCGCCGAAACGCCTCTGCGTTTCGTGCTGGAGTCGAGGCAACTCCAGAGGGGCTCATATCCTTTGCCCGGCGCAACGGGACCACTCCGACAGCTTCCAAGAGTGGCGCCAACAAGGGCTGATCGAACAACGTTGCCTTCGCGGTGAGCAGGACTCGGCGGGGAATCGACGTTCCGATCAACAGCGCATCGACCAGCGCATTCGGGTGGTTCGCAACGACGAGGACCGGTCCGCGACGCGGGATACGCTCCGCCCCCTGGACGAGGATGTCGCGGTAATACCAATGCAGCGCGACGCGAGCGACCTCGCGCAGGATCTCATACAGCATCACTCAGGACCGACCGCGCTTATCCGCTGGGACGCGCCGCAGGAGAAGAAGGGAGGCAGCGAACATGAGCGCGACCGTGAGCACCGCGGCACGATAGGCCAACCCTGCTCCACGCGATGGCTCCAGTCCGTCGACGGTAAATCCCCACACGAACGGCCCGGCAATCGCCGCTGCACGCGACGAGAGGAGCATGAGGCTGAAAAACCGTCCCGCTTCCGATTCCGGTACGAGCGAAAGCAACAGAGGACGCTCCGCTGTCGGCACACCACCAAAGATCAGCCCAATCGCCAGCCCCACCGTCCAGAACGCGGGCTGATTCGGAGCCAAGACCATCGCGACCAGCAACACGATCCAACAGACGATCGTGATGACCAATGTGCGCTTCGCGCCGACGCGATCCACGAGAACACCAGCTAAGTAGCTTCCGAAGATCGCCGGAATCGTGAGAACGAGGAACAGGGTCGTTTCCGTCCCCCGCGCGAACCCCATTGCCTTCACCGCGTATACGGCCATGAACGACACGATGGTTCCAATGGCGTCCTGATACAAAAACGAGGCAACGATGAACGCCATTACTCCGGGATAGCGGCGAGCGTCGCGGAGTGTATGCCCAACTTCGCGAAAGGCTTCGCGCCACCGCAGTGCCTGCTTTTCCACGCGTGGATAGTGATCGCGACAAAAAAGAAAAAGCGGCAGCGAAAAGACGAAAAACAGAATGGCCGTCGGCACAAAGGTAGAGACCCGACCGGCGTGCGCCGTGAACGGAACAATCGAGCGCAGCGATTCAAGCGCGCCAGCCGGAACCGCACCAAGAAGTGGAAAGGCCCCGTTGAAGAAGGGCACGACGAGGAGCAGTCCAACGATGGTTCCGACATAGCCGACCGCGGTGCCAATCCCCGAGAGCCGGCCGCGCTCATCGGGCGGCACGAGCTCGGGCATCATCGCATTGTAGAAGGGCTGCGCGGCCTGATATGCGTAGTTGGACACGATGAAGGCGAGCAACACCCAGCCAAAGGTACCAAGCGACGGATGCCACCCTACGGGAGGAGCAGCGCCTCCAATAATTTCGCCCCCCATCAGCGGAAGCGTCGTCTGCCCGAAAACCCCGATCGCGGCACATGCGATGCACGCGGCAATCGTGAAGCCGACAACCCATGGCATGCGGCGGCGCCGTGCGTCGGACAGCGCGCCGAGTACCGGAACTGACGCGACGACCAGGAGTGACGAGATGCCGTTGCCAAGTGCATATATCAGATTCGACGCGCCCATGTCGGCAATGAGCCAAACGGAGAAATAGAGCGTCGCGACGTTCATCGAAAAAATCGTGTTCGCGAAGTCGTACAGCGCCCAACTGGCACGCTCTCGCAAGGGCGCCCGCATGGTGGGAACTACCTCGGAATCGGCGGCAGCATGCGGGTGCGAGTCGTGCATTACGACGTCTCCTCGATTGACGGCTCTGTTGAATCCCCCAAATTACAGCGCATGGTGTTTCTCCGCTTCAAACGGACCGTGCAAGCGTGCAGTGTGCTGCTGGCATTTGCGGCAACTGGCGGATGTGAGCGAAACGCGCCTCCGAAGCCAGGGGACACGGCCACGTCGCCCGCACCGATTGCTGCCATCGTCTCACGCCCGACGACGGACCGTTCCGGTTGGGATGCGGCCGCTGGGCCAGCGCTCCTCGTCCAGGGAGAAACACGGGATGAAGCCATCGTGCTGCTGCCCTTCGAAGGTGATACCGTCGCAACTGCAGCGCTTCGCTCATACGGATCGCAGGCAGAAAGTGCAGTGCTCCTTGGGCGTGGCGGCGCTCGCTTCACCGGTCGCCTCGGCGCCGCACTCAACGAGAGTGAGTCCGATTGTCGCGTATGGCCACTGCAAGATGTTCGAACGGACGGTGTGGCAACAGCGTGGGCGGTGGGCTTTGTGGGAGGGCACGTAACACCGATCCCGCTCGATTCCGTCGAATTACTGTCGTCACGCGATAGCATGGCGCTGGCGGCAGAAGCCTCACGTCTCGCATCGGCAGTGACCGCGCAATCCCCGCCCTCCTTTCAGGGATTACGGTTTACTGCACATGACATGCGGCGACTCGAAGTCGCTCCGGGTGTGCACGCGGTGGTTGCGCACGTGGTGCGAAAGGTCAATCAAGAAGCCAATCCGCAAGAGGAGCAAACACTGCTCATCGCCGAGCGCGACAGCGGAGTCACGTCGGGTCCATATCAGCTCGCATACGCTGAACGCTCACACGGGCTCGAGGAAGCGGTGGTCACGCCCGAAGTCATCGCCGCCGTCCGAATTGCAGGTCGTCCAATGCTCATCATCGCCCGTGACGGGCCCGCCGGCGTATCGTATGTCCTGGTTCAGCGCACCGGGAACCGACAATGGCGCGTGAAGTGGACGAGTGCCGTGACTCGCTGTGACTGAGCCGTGCTAGAGGGCCTTTCCCAGGCCTGCCGGCGCACGCACGCGACCGGCCATGCCGGCGAGCCCGGCGAGCGTGAGCAGGTAGGGCACGACGAGAAAGAGCTGATACGGTAGCTCCCACCCCATGGCCTGAAGAGCAAACTGCAAAGCACTGGCGGCGCCGAATACAAGAGCGGCAAGCGCGACGCCAAGAGGGTGCCAGCGCCCGAGAACGACGATGGCAATGGCAATGAAGCCACGACCGGCAGACATCCCCTCGGCAAACGTGCCAACTTGCGCGAGTACCAGCGTACCTCCCGAGAGCCCGCCGAGCGCACCGCCAAACAGGACTGCCGCAACACGTACGCGATGGACGCGCACTCCTGCAACCTGAGCCGACTCAGGTCGTTCTCCCACCGCCCGCAAGGCGAGTCCTGCGTGTGTACCGCGCACCCACCACCCCAGCAGAGGAGCGAGTGCGTACGCGACGTACGTGATGGGTGGCTGCGCGAAGAGAGATGGTCCGAGAATCGGGATAGACGAAAGACCCGGAAGTGGCAGCGAGGCGCTTGTCGGCAGACTCAGGGCGGCACCGGTGCTGCCGAACAGTACGCGATACAACGTACCTGTTACGCCGAGGCTCAACAGCGTCAGTGCCGTTCCCGTAATGATTTGATCTGCGCGCAAGCCAATCACGAGAACGGCAAAGAGCCCCGCAACGAGCAGCCCTCCGACGACCGCACCTGCATAGCCGAGTGCAACGCCACCGGCAGAAGCGCCGATCAAGGCGCCGAATGCGCCGGCGAGAATTGCCCCTTCGAGCCCAATGTTGATCATCCCGGCGCGCTCGACCACAACTTCGCCGAACGCGGCAAGGGCCAGCGGAGTCGCCGTCCGAATCGTGGCCGCCAGGAAGAGAATGAGAATGTCGCTCATTCCGCTGCTCTGGCGGGATCATGCGACGAAATCACCGGCGATTCACGTGCGCGGAGCGCCTGCACGCCAATGACAACGAGAATAAGAATTGCCTCGATGATGGTTACCACAGACGATGGTACGCCCGCGTCACGCTGCATGGCCCCAGCACCGGCTTCGAGCGCTGCGAACAACAGTGCCGACAGCAGCACGCGCCATGGATCGAGCTTGGCCAGAAGCGCGACGGCAATGGCGGTATATCCATACCCAGGCGAAATGTTCTCGTACAAGGCGTACGTCACACCAAGGACTTCGACCGCGCCAGCCAATCCAGCAAGCGCACCGCTCGCCACAAATGCCTGTCGCATCGTGCGCACAACGTCGATCTGACCCGCAATCTCCGCGGCTGTCGCGCTCTCGCCGACGGCGAGGAGTCGAAAGCCACTCGCCGTATGACGAAAGATCCAGCCACAGCCGAGGAGGATGCCGATTGCGATGAAGATGCCAATGTGCAGCCGCCCGGCCCCCGGAACGTGCGCAAGCTGAACGCGCTCCACGAGCGTCGCCGTTTGTGGGTACACGTGCGTGGGCTCCTGCAGCGGCCCACGCACCAGAAGGGAAACGGTGTGAAGCGCCACAAAATTCAACATGATGGTGCTGATCACCTCGAGCACGCCAAAGCGAGTGCGCAAAATTGCCGCAACTCCAGCCCAGAGCGCGCCGGCTGCTGCGCCGGCGAGTAGTGAGAGAATGATCGCAACAGGCCCGAGCATCGGCAGTGCGAGCGCGACGGCCGCCGCCGCCGCCGCGCCCACGAGCAGTTGACCTTCGGCGCCAATGTTGAAGACACCGGCGCGAAAAGCGACGGCGACCGCCCCTCCGGCTAGCATCAGCGGCACGGCCCGCACGAGCGTCGCAGACGTGAATGCGTACCACGACCCGACGGATCCCGACCACAGTGCTGCGAACGCCGCCGCAGGCGAATAGCCACCGGCGGCGACGAAGGCCGCCATGGCTGCGAGCAGAGCACCGACGACGACGGCTACAGGCGCCAGGCGCCTGACATGGCGCATGTCTCGCCACGGCGCGCGTGTCGCGTCCGACGCGCCCGAAAAGATCATGTCGTGTTTGGCAAGCCGAGCATGGCGCGCCCGATGCTCTCGCGATCGTTCGTCGCTTCGTGCACGCGGCCACCGAAGACGACGAGCACACGGGACGCGAGCGAGAGCAGCTCGTCGAGATCGCTCGAGTACATCACGACTGCGGCACCGGTCGCGCATGCGTGACGCAGGTACTCATGGATCGCTCCCGTCGCCCGCACGTCCAATCCACGCGTTGGATTCTCCACGACGAGTAACGGGTGCTGCTCACCTCCACTGAAGGCCAGCTCGCGGGCCAGCACCAACTTCTGTTGATTGCCACCCGAAAGATCGCGCATCGCGGTGTGCGGGCCTATCGCGCGCACGTCGAAGCGCTGCATGAGCGCCGACGTTCGAGCGCGCAGCCCGCCCCAATCCATCCATCCGCGACGCCTGCCCGCCCCTTCCAGTGCGACGTTCTCGGTCAGGCTGCGATTCAGCAAGACCGCGTCACGATGCCGATCCTCGGGCACAAATCCTACTCGAGTGGGTCGTGACAGCGAGCCGACGCTGACTCGCGCGCGTCCGGCAAGGGCGCGCAGCAATTCACGCTGTCCCGCACCCTCGACTCCCGCGATACCAACGAGTTCTCCCGCGCGAACGCGGAACGTCGCATCGCGGAGGCGTACCTGGCCTTCTCGATCCGTCACCGTGATGTGATCGGCACGGACCACCTCCGTGACGCCGACTGGCGCAGGTCGTATCGGTTCATCGGGTGATGTCGTCGCAGTCGTGCCGATCATCGCACGCGTCAGTGATTCGACAGAGGTTGCGGCGACGGGACCGGCGAACACGACGCGGCCGCGGCGCAGCACAGTCACATCATCGGCCACGGTGACTGCTTCTCGTAACTTGTGCGTGATGAGAATGGCCGCGTTGCCCTGCGCGACGTAACCGCGCAGCCAGCGCAGCAATTCGTCAATCTCGCCCGGCGCGAGCACCGCCGTGGGCTCATCCAAAATCAAGATCGTTGCGTCGCGAGACAGCGCCTTCGCAATCTCGGCGCGCTGTTGCGCGCCAACGGAAAGCTCACCAGACACGATGTTAGGATCCAAGGAGAACCCAAGCCGATCCGCAATGGAGCGTGCACTTGCGTCCATCGTTCCCCTGCTCAACCGTCCTCGACCTCCCAGTGCGAGGTTTTCAGCGACTGTCATGGTCGGTACCAGCGTAAAATGCTGGTGCACCATTCCAATCCCCGCCGTGATCGCATCGAGAGGAGCGGCGAGTCGAACGGTGGATCCGGCCACCCGAACGGTGCCGGCGTCTGCATTCACCATTCCATAGGCGATGTGCATGAGTGTCGTTTTTCCAGCGCCATTCTCACCCAGAAGCGCGTGTACCGTTCCCGCCCGCACCACGAGACTTACGTCCTGTAACGCATCGACGAACCCGAAGCGCTTGTCGATGCGTGACAACTCGAACGCCGGCACGATGTTCGAAGCCGTCGCGGCGTGCTGGGCGTTCACAACCCTGTTGGGCCGGCAATGAAGGTCCAAGGGAGCTCGAAGCGAGCCTCAATCTCTTCACCGAGCGCGCGTACACCAAAGGTCTCGGTGGCGTAGTGGCCGGCATACAGCACGGCCAGCCCCAGCTCGTCTGCTTCAACGGCGGTATGATGCGGTCCTTCGCCCACGATCAACGTATCGACGCCTGCATCGGCTGCTTCGCGCAGCGTGTCCGTCGACGCGCCAGCACCGGTGCAGATCGCCCATCGTCGCGTGCGGCGACCTGGAGACACTCCCACACTCACGAGCGATCCCCCTTCGGCACGCGCAATCTCCGCCGCGGTCGCCGCGAGCGCTGAGGTGGCCACGTCGGCATTGCCCATGACGCCGACCGCGATGGACTGAAAGCGCGCGAACCCTTCCGAGGGATCGAGACCCAGCGCGCGCGCGAGCAGTGCGTTGTTTCCGAGCGTCGGGTGTACGTCGAGAGGAAGGTGCGCGCTGTAGACTGCGATGTCATTCAGGAGCAGATGGCGCATCCGCTCATACACGCGTCCGCGCATGGGCTGGACACCGTTCCAGAACAATCCGTGGTGTACGATCAGCAGGTTCGCGCCCGCGTCAATCGTTCCGGCGATCGTTCGAATGGACGCGTCGACCGCTACCGCGACCCGCCGCACCGGCCCCACATGCTGCACCTGGAGACCATTCAACGCGCCAGGATAGTCTGGTACGTCGTGGGTGCGAAGCACCGCATCCAAGTGCGCGACGATCGCATCGAGTGGGGCGGATGTCATTGCGTGCCAGGCATTGACTACTTCTTCACAGGCAGGGGCGTGAAGCGGCCCTCATGCATCTCGACCCGCATCGAATCCACCGCGCGTCGCGTGGCAGCGGGCACCCGCTGCTGGAGCGCCGGATTGAGAACGAGCGAGACGACGTTGCTGGCGGTGCCGAGTCGGATCACGCGTGGTTGAAAGCGCTTCTCTTTGACTTCGCGCGCCACGGTAAGGAATGCATGCGGCAGATCGATGACGACACTCCCAATCGTAATCTCCGGGGCGACGTCATTCTGGTTGGAGTTCGAGCCGATGACGAGCGTCTTCTTGGTCTCGCGCGCTGCTTGAAAGACGCCGAGTCCCGCCGCGTCCGCGTTTTGGAATATGACATCGGCACCTCGGCCAATCTGTGCGAGCGCCTGCTCCTTTCCGGCGCTCACGTCGTCCCAGTTGCCAATGTAGGAGGTCAAGATTTTGATTTGCGGATTCACGCGGCGAGCTCCTGCGCTGAATGCCGCAAAACTCTCGATGACGGGTGGCAGTTCTGTTCCACCAATGACGCCAAGTGTGTTGGACCTGGTCATCGCGCCGGCGAGCATGCCGGCGAGGTACGATGCGTCAGCGAATGCGAACTCCATTCCGGCGAGATTGGCACCGCTCGTGGAGCCAGAGGTGGTGACAAAGACCGTGCGAGGAAAATCCGGCGCGACGCGTCTGGCCGCATCCTGGAACTCGAATCCGTGGCCAAACACGAGATCATAGCCCTGCGTTCCGTACTGTCGGAACTGCTCTTCGAATTCCGCTGGTGTTTTTGTCTGAATGTGGCTGACGGAAGCGTTGAGACTGTCCTTGATGCGTATCAGGCCTTGGTAGGCCCCCCCGTTCCAGGATTGGTCGCTAATGGGGCCGGGGGTGAGAAGTGCGACTCGGAAGCGGGTGGCCGCAGCTGCGGAGTCCAACCGACCAGGTTGACGCGACTCGTCCCCTTCGTTCCGGCACCCGAGCACCAGTCCGAGAACCAGCCCGAGCACAAGTGGCGTCAAGCGGACTACTGTGGAAAACATACGCACTAGTCGGAGCTGCCACAGTGTAACCATATGGTATACAGCATTTTGCGACATATCAACAACGGTGTGGAAAGGGCCACTAAACATTCGTTCACACCTCTGCCTCTGCGGGAGAATCAATCGAAATCAGAGCGCGTGGGTGGTAGGATGAGATCGAGCAAGCGATCCAGGTCGTCGCTGCTGTAAAATGCGATGCGAACAGCGCCACGCTCGCCCTCCGTCGACTGGATAGAAACATCCGTTTGCAGATGTTTTCGCAGCCTTTCTTCGATCCGGTGTATTTCCGGAGTCTGATTCGCGCTGGGCAGTGGATGCGGTGCGCGTGCCGCCTTGTTCGTAGGTGTTTGTTTTCCTTCACCAATCTCGCGGGCGCGTGCTTCGACATCGCGCACCGACAACTGACGGGCGACGATCTCATTGGCAAGCAAGCTCTGGGTGCGAGGATCCTTCACTGCGAGCAGCGCACGCGCATGTCCCGGTGTGAGCCGACCATCCTCGACCATGCTCCGGACAGCGGAAGGAAGCGTGAGCAGTCGAAGCAGATTTGTGATGGTCGTGCGGTCTTTCCCTACCGCTTCTGCAACTTGCTGCTGGCTCAAGTGAAATTCGGAGATGAGGCGTTCGTACCCCTCCGCTTCCTCCAGAGCGTTCAAGTCGGCGCGCTGCAGGTTCTCGACAAGCGCAAGCGTGAGCATTGCGCGATCATCGAATTCCCTCACGATTGCTGGTATTTCAGTCCAGCCGATCCGGGTTGCCGCGCGTAGTCGCCGTTCCCCAGTTACGAGCTCCCAGCCACGCTCAGCACTTCGGCGCACTGTGATAGGCTGGAGCAACCCACTCGCTTTGATGGAGGCCTGCAACTCCCCAAGCTCCGCTTCCGAAAAATATCGGCGAGGCTGGAACTGGTTTGGCCTGATCTCGGAAATTGCCAGCATCTGAAAGCCAGCTTCAGAACGATCTGTGGAATGTTGCGCGCTGGTCGACTCGCGTTGCTGCTTTGCGGTAGAAATAAGCGCTTCGAGACCTCTACCCAGGCGGCGCGGAGTATCCGCGCTCATAGAGAGGCCTCGCGAGCAGAGGTTTCTCCGTCCGTGTGATCAATTGGACGCGCTCTTTCCACCGCGTGCTGGCCTTCACGCGTCATCAATTCCTGCGCTACGGTCATATAGGCTTGTGCCCCCACACTCTGAACATCATACAGAACGATTGGCTTGCCAAAGCTCGGCGCCTCGGCAAGTCGCACGTTTCTTGGTACTACCGTCTCGAAGACCTGGGTGCCGAAATATTCTCGCGCATCCGCAGCGACCTGCCGCGAGAGATTCAACCTGGCGTCATACATAGTGAGCAGCACGCCGGAGATCCCGAGGGCGGGATTGACTCCCCGCTGAATGAGATGAACGGTGTTGAGGAGCTGGCTCAGACCCTCCAACGCGTAATATTCGCATTGAAGAGGGATGAGTAGCGTGTCGGCCGCCGCGAGCATGTTGAGGGTGATTAATCCGAGTGAAGGCGGGCAGTCGATGAGAACGAAGTCGTAATCCTCGCGCACACGATCGATGGCCACGCGCATACGGGTTTCCCGGCCGGCGAGCGCAACGAGCTCGATCTCGGCACCGGCGAGATCTGGGGTGGCAGGCAGGACATCGAGCAACGGGAACTGAACGCCACGCCGCCGTGCCTCTCGGATGGTCGCGCCCCCGAGCAGCACGTCGTACGTGGTGAGATCGAAGCTTTCTCGCGGAACCCCCACACCACTTGTGGCGTTACCCTGCGGATCACCGTCAACGAGCAACGTTCTTCGCTCGGCAAGCGCGAGGCTGGCGGCGAGATTGACGGCCGTGGTGGTTTTACCGACCCCACCTTTTTGATTGGCGATCGCAATGATGCGGGCCACGAGACTCTATATCTGGGAGAGGACGGTTCCTGTAGCAGGAAACTAATGCCGATCCCATTTTGTGCCACGTGGCACATTGCGAAGAAGCGAACTCATCAGAACGTGCCACGTGAAACATCGCAAGGCATGTAATCAGCTTGCAGGGACGAAATGCCACCTGGCGGTCACGAATACTGTCACTGTCTGCTGCCCCGGGTTAACCGGCGTCGCTTCGGCTTGCAGCATCTTACCGCGCACGGCCATGTCGTACATGGGCCGAGGAGGGATGGTGGGTCCGCCTGTGGACATTTCCACGAGTCCACCAAGCGACCCGCCGGCCGCCCTCGCCATGGCTTCGGCGTCAGCGCGCGCGCTCGCCACTGCCGCACCGATAGCTTGGCGACGAGCTTCGTCGATTGAGGACGCATAGAAGCTGAGTCCGTTGATTAGATTCGCGCCAGCGTTCAACGCAGCGTCGACAATCGCCCCTGCCTGCTCGGGTCGGCGAGTTTCTGCGCGCACCGAGTTGGTGACGACGTAGGCGACGACCCGAGGGGAGCCACCATCCTTGTCGTATCGCATCTCCGGGTAGACAGTGTACCCCTCGGTTGAGAGTTGCTCCTTAGAGAGTCCCAGCTTGCCCACGGCGTCCAGGACAGCGCGTGTTCGCTGCGCATTTTCATTCGCCGCCGCCGCCGCGGTCGTGGCGCGTGTTTGCACTTGCACCAGGACCGACGCGCGATCCGGCGTGACTTTGGCCTCACCTTGGCCAGACGTCGTCAACACGGGACCCTGGACCTGAGCGACTGCCGGTGCTTGCGCCTCGATATGGCGAATCGGCAAAACGGCGCTCGCCAGCAGCATGGCAACACGCAGGGGAACACGACGACAAAATGATGAGCGCATGTGAGTATGTGTTGAAAGGCAATCCTTGATGCTATTAGTACGATAGTGCTACTAATAGGTGCCGGGCGGCTGGTGGTTTCCCACCCCTGAACGGAGACGTCGAGCGCACGCGAAGTTGCACACACACGTACCCGCAGACGGCGACAATTCCGGCACGACGCTCCCGGATGCTCACTCAATGACGCGGGAAACGTTCCGCAACGACCGCGAACAAACGAGCGGCGAACAATTCACGCGAGAACTGGCGACGCGCACGATCCCACGAGCGCTGCCGTGCGCCCTCTGTATCGACCAGCACACGATCAACTGCTGCGCGGAATGCCGACGCGTCGTGCGCACCGTACAACGCGCCGGTGTCGCCCAGGATTTCATCGAATGGGGAAAGATTCGGTGCGACGACGGCCATGCCCTGCGACATCGCTTCCGTGATGACGTAGCCCCAGTCATCGAGGACCGACGCGAATAAAAAAACGTCGTGCTCCCGCATGCGCTCGACCACGGCATCCCGTGACAACGCTCCGGTAAACTCCACCGGCATGTCCAGCGCTCCCGCGACCGCACGGACTCGCGCACTCGGTGCTCCGATCAACGTCAGCGTGCAATTCGTGCCGTGCCATTTACGTAGCGACTCGAGCATCCACTCTATGCGCTTACGTGGCTCGTCGAGCGAAACCGCTGCGGACAACAAACGCACGGGCTGGCCCGCACCCCGTGGCAGGGGAGGCAGTGACGCTGAGTGTGTGCACGGGTGGAGCAATTCCGCACGAACGCCGTGTGACTGCAACTCGTCCTGAAGCGGAGTGCTTACGGCGAGCACCACTCCCGCACGCCGGAACGCATACCAGTCCTTGCGCCACCATCCGAGCGTGCCGAGGAATGCGCGAAGGGAATGACGCGACACGCCGCGAAGCTGAACGCCGAGTCGTGCGAGGTATTCGCGAAGTGTGACGCCGCGTGCCCACGCGGTGACGAGTTGCGGACACGGAAGGGAAGGGTCGAAAAACTCCGTCGCGTTAAGGAGTATCGCAGTAACCGGTACGCCAGCAGCGGAGAGCTCACGTACCGCTTCGCGCATGACCAGCGGTCCATGTGCAGAGAGCTGCGTGAGTTCACCGATCACTTTGCCCGCCACAGAGCGCGCACGCGGGGGTGGCGCAACACGAAGAATTCGCAGGTCGGTCGGACCCGGTAGCGCGACCGAAGGAGAGCAGACGAGGGTTACCTGCTCACCCGCAGCAGCGAGCGCGTGGGCAGCTTCCCAACACCATGTGCCCATGCCGTTGTTGTTGTAGAGGTATCCGACGAGCCACATCCCGTACCTTATCCTGTGCCGAGCATGCGGGATAGCACGCCGGCTCGCATCAGGATGATTGCCGCTTGGATCGTCCGCGGGTTGGCGCGCCAGCGCGTCGCCGCTTCTCGATTTCAATTACCAGATTCTGCAAGTCGCTCGGGCTGACGCCAGGAGTGCCCGCGGCCTGCGCCAACGTACGCGGCTGCAACCGAGCGAGCTTCTGCCGCGCCTCCAACGACAGCGATCGCATCTGCTCGTACGGCAATGATGCATCGAGCGCCAGTTCGCCCATGCGACGCAGCTTGTCGGCCTGGCTGCGCTCGCGGGCAAAGTACCCTGAATACTTCAACTCGAGCTCTGTGCTCACGACGGCGTCGGCCGGAAGATCACACCCGACGCCCTTGGCGCGAAAAAGATCCTGCAACGAGATGTGCTGGCGACGCGCCAGTTCGGAGAGACGGACGGGATGCGCCAGCGCGGCACTCGACGCCGCGGACAGAACCCGAGCCGCCTCCTCAGGTTCGATGGACGTCCGTTCTGCAAGTGACCGCGCCTCGTCCTCCGCGGCCAAGCGACGCGCCACGATCTCTTGCTCCGCCGAATCGTACAGTCTCAGCTCCAACGCAATCGGTGCGAGTCGGCGGATTGCATTGTCCTGACGGACCGTGAGGCGGAATTCGGAGCGGGAGGTAAAGAGCCGATACGGCTCATCCACTCCGCGCGTTACGAGATCGTCGACCAGCACTCCGATATACGATGACTCCCGTCCGAGCATGAGCGGCGGAAGCTCGAGTGCAAGCGCAGCAGCATTCGCCCCCGCGACAACACCTTGCCCCGCGGCTTCCTCATATCCGGTCGTTCCGTTGATCTGCCCAGCGAAAAACAGCCCCGCAATCGTGCGCACCTGCAGCGTCGCGTCGAGCTGGGTGGGCGGATAGTAATCGTACTCGATCGCGTATCCGGCCCGAGTCATGCGCGCGTTCTGGAGCCCAGGAATGGATCGCAGAACCGCGAGCTGGATCGGAGCGGGAAGCGACGTGGAGAGCCCGTTCACGTAGAGCTCACGCGTGTCGTGACCCTCGGGCTCCAGGAACAACTGATGGCGATCTGCGTCGGGAAATCTCACGATCTTGTCCTCGACTGACGGGCAGTAGCGGGGACCGCGTGATGCAATGGCACCACCGTACATAGCCGACTCCCCGATATGTTCGGCGATCAGCCGCTTGCCGTTGGCCTCGAGGAACGTGATGAGGCAGGGCAGTTGATCCGGATGTCGCGTCGTTCCGTTGGCACTGCGCCGAGGAGACGTCCAGAAGTGGGACCAACTGTAGTCAAACTGCTCAATCTCACTTTCCTGCAGCTGGAGTGCAGGCCAGTCGACCGAACGTCCATCAATGCGCGGAGGAGTGCCGGTCTTGAAGCGCGCAACCTCCAGCCCGGCGAGCTCGAGCTGCTCGGCAAGATGCGTCGACGCGTTCTCCCCTGCCCGTCCACCCTGAATGGAAGTTGTCGTACCGATATGAATACGGCCGCGCAAGAACGTGCCGGCGGTGACGACAACGGAGGCGGCACCGAACCGCCGGCCTTCGAGAAGCTCGACGCCCACCACCCGACCTTCCTCCAACAGCAGGCGCGCAACCGTCCCTTGGATGGTCTCGAGATTGGGATGCGCTTCGAGCAGTGTTCGTACGGCACGCCGGTAGAGGCCGCGATCGCACTGCGCGCGCGGCGCCCACACCGCGGGACCCTTGCTGCGGTTGAGCATCCGAAACTGCAGGGTTGCCAGATCAGTGGCTCGGCCCATGATTCCGCCGAGTGCGTCGACTTCGCGTACGACCGTACCCTTGGCGACTCCACCAATGGCCGGGTTGCACGACATTTGGCCAATAGTTTCGAGCGCGCTGGTCACGAGCGCCGTCCGTGCGCCTCGCCGTGCCGCGGCGACTGCGGCTTCGGCCCCCGCGTGGCCGGCGCCAATGACGATAACGTCGAAGTTCGCTTCAGTGTCCAACGGCAAGCGCGCCATGCCGAAAGGTAGTGCGAAGTGCCGAGCGAGCGTACCGTTACAGTCAGCCAATGCCCACTGGAGGAGCCGATGTCATTCCCTGTCGCACAAGGAGTTCCCACGCTGTTTTTTCGGCGCGAAGCGTATGAACGGGCGCAGCTCACGCGGGCGGCGCTCGACGCACGGCTCGGACTCACAGACGCGGAGTTTCGCGTCGAGGGCGATTTGGTCGCACTCGGCCCCATCTACGACGCAGACGCGCTCGGTGCGCTCGTCGACGAACTGGAGACGCTGGGGCTCACCTACCACGACGATTTTTTCGAGTTGAGCGGCAGTTGGCCGGAATGGTTGGATGTCCTCGTCCGTCATGCGGGACAGAGCGACGGCAAGCCGATTACGGCGTTTTCGTAAGCGCGAGCGACTGTGGCGCTGGAGTCAAAGGACCATGGCGAAGCAAGCCATGCCAATTGCATTCGTAGCACCAACTCGTGCGCATCCACGGAGCGAGTGCGTTCCATCCGCGTGATTGCACCCGGAGCGTGACGGCATCGCAGTTGGGGCAGCGGTCGCCCTCAGGCAGGATGCAGTAGAAAAACACGGTCGCGGCAATCGCGCGAAGCACGAAAAAACCGCCAAAGATCACCGTGAACATCACCGCGTCGGACATTGCGACCTCGCTCTCTCGACATAGCACGGACCTCGGTACACAATCGCTCGCCACACAACATGCCTGCCTCGTGTCACAACGCGTTAGAGGCGCTGCTCCACGAGCGACCAGAGCTCGACGAACGCCACGTCGCCCTCGATGCGCTCGATGCAGACCTCCTCGTGCAGAGCGATCGCGCCACCGTGGAGCGACCGGGCGGGCATCGTGCGGAACGTGCTTTCCTCCTGAAGCCGAAGCATTCCTTCACCCTGCTCCGGAATCGCGATTGTCAGGGCGCCCACGCGGCCCTGGAGGGCATGTCTCGGGTCATCGGGATCGTGGCTCGGTTGGATTTGAGCGGTGGCAATGGCGAGGCGAGTGACGATCGCCGCCCAAGCGAGCGACAGCAGCGCGGACGCGGAAAGGGTAAGCGGCGGCGACAACGTGCTGCGTCGCGCGAGCAGGTAGCCTGAAATGCCGAACATGACCAAGAAAGCGACGACAGCTAGTTCCGACCGTCGCAGTGGAGTCGCCCCGCTCCAGCGTTTTCGCCGCTCCGCCCCAAAAAACATGAGTCGGACAGCAAGCAGAAGGCCGATCAGAAATGCAGCCAAGTATACGTAGACTGTCAGTTGAGGACGCATCAATCCCTGTGACCGGCGCGGTCTGGGATCTGTGGGCGCTGGCGTGCGGTCACGGAGAAGCGGGGACGCCCGTTCTTCTGTAACGCCACCTGCCGCGATAAAAAATCCATGGAGCGCTGCTCAGCGAAGTATCGTGCAAGGAGAGGCACTCGCCCTTCGACGAACCCGACATGCCCTCCATTGTCCTGGAACTCTACTGTAAGATGGTGATTTGACCGTGACAGTTTAGCGACATCATCGAGCACTTCACGCGGCAGAAACGGGTCGTTGTACGCACTCAGCAACAGCGTAGGACGCGCGATGCGTCCGAGAAAGTGGATAGAGCTGGAGCGATGATAGTAGTCATGGGCGCTGGCAAACCCATGCATCGGTGCCGTGACGGCGTCGTCGAAATCGTACAGCGTTCCAGCCAGCGCCAGGCGGGACATGTCGAACAAGTTCGGATATTGAGAATGTTTGATAGCCGCCTTTTTTCGCAGGCTGCGCAGAAAGCTCCGTGCGTAGATGCGCGAAAGACCGTGCTCGAGATGCCGTGAACCTCGTTCGAGGTCGTAGGGAACGGAAACGGCGGCTGCCGCCAGAAACTGCGCGGGGACGCTGGATCCCAGTTCGCCCAGCCATTTGAGGAGGACGTTGCCGCCAAGAGAGAAGCCGACAGCGACGATCGGTTGCTCGGGGTTGTCGCGCGCGAGACGCCGAACGACATCGTCCAGGTCGGTCGTCTCACCGGAGTGGTACATTCGGGCCGCCCGGTTCATCTCGGTACCGCAGCCGCGGAAAACCAGCACATCAGCCGCCCACCCGTACGTGCGAGCGGCGACGAGAATACCCCGCACGTAGTGCGAACGAATTGTGCCCTCGAGTCCATGCAGGATGAGCAGCCGAGGCACGCGAGGTCCCGCCCCGGGTGGAGGGTCGAGCCGGTGCAGCTCGATCTCGTCATCGTCGGGGGTTGGCCAGCGCTCGACACGAGTCGCGACCTCTGGGGTGCGACGCACGAGCTTTCCCCAGAGTGTCTGAAGGTGTCCGCCCGGTACCCACCATGCGGGGGTATAGGTAAGTTCGCTCATACGGCTCACGAGAACGCGATCGATGCGGTGGTCCATCCGTGCCGTTTCATTATATCAGCGTATGGCGCATGGATGTTCAGATCTTCGGGACGCGAAAAGACGCGGAGACGAGAAAAGCACTGCGGTTTTTCGCTGAGCGCCGCATGAAAACGCACTTCGTGGATTTGAACGAGCGTGCGGCTTCACGAGGCGAACTCACGCGCTTCCTCCAGCGTTTCGGCATTGCGTCGCTCGTCAACGAATCATCGCGACGGTTTGCCGAGCTGGGTCTGCGTACGGCGAGATATAGCGATGAACGATGGATGCAGATTCTGGTGGACGAGCCATTGCTTCTCAGGATGCCGCTTGTTCGACACGGCAATGCGCTGACGATCGGCGCGGCTGAGCCGACGTGGAAAACCTGGCTCGCACAATCATGATCTCAGCACATTCGCGGGGGCCGGCGTGACGCAGCTCGCCGTGGGAAATGTCTCCGTGGAGTTTGGGGCGACGACATTATTTCGTGACGTCACGCTCACCATCAGTGCTCGGGAGCGCTGGGGCGTGGTCGGCCGAAATGGGACGGGCAAGACGACACTCTTCAAATTAATGACGGGAGAGCTCGCGCCTTCAAAGGGGACCGTGGCCCGCCAGAGCGGACTCACGGTTTCGCTGCTGGGGCAGCATCGCGACTTCGGGACGGCCACTACCGTGTGGGAAGCGGCGGCGGGCCCCTTCGCCGACCTCCTTGCGCTGGAGCAGTCGCTTGCCGAGCAAGCGCATGCGCTTGCCGACGTCCATGACGAGCAGGCGCTGACGCGATATGGACGCGACCTCGAGCGCTTCGAGCGAGAAGGCGGGTATACGATCGCCCCCCGGGTGGACGCGGTACTGGAGGGATTGGGATTCGACGCCACGAAAGCGCGGACGCAGCCACTGGTTCAGTTGAGCGGTGGAGAGCGTGGCCGGGTGGGGCTCGCCCGGCAGCTCGTCGCGCCGTCGGACATCCTCCTGCTCGACGAGCCGACGAACCATCTCGACCTCGAGACGACGCGGTGGCTCGAGCAATACCTCGGTGAGACCGATCGAACGGTCGTGCTCGTGAGCCACGATCGCGCGTTTCTCGCGGCGGTCGTCGACCACGTGCTCCATTTCGAAGGTGAAACTGCGACGGCGTACTCCGGTGGATACGAGGCCTTCGTGCAGCAGCGGATCGAGCGTCGCCTAGCGCAGCAGCGCGCGTTCGACAAGCAGCAGAAAGTGATCGCGAGTGAAGTGGACTACATCGCGCGTAACCTCGCTGGCCAAAACACAAAACAAGCCAAAGGCCGAAGGAAAAAGCTGGCACGACTGCCCCGACTGGGCGCGCCCGTCGGCTCGGACGGCACCATGGCGCTGCGTCTCGAGGTCGCCGAACGTGGAGGCGATCAGGTCGCGGTGGCCGACAAGGTAACAATCGCGGTGGACGACAGGGCGTTGGTCGAACGATTCAGTGGCCGAGTGATGCGCGGAGACCGGCTTGGTGTGTTGGGTCCCAACGGTTCCGGGAAATCGACGCTCCTGAAAACGCTCGTGGGGGAGCGCGCGCCGCAGGCGGGCGAGCTGCGCGTCGGCAACTCGATCCGCATTGCGTACTACGACCAGCAGCTTGGCCAGGTCCCACTCGAGAAGACACTGTACGAGGCGATCAACGAGCTCCGTCCGCAATGGGAGCGCCGCATGGTTCAAGGCCACCTCGGCCGGTTTGGGTTTTCCGGTGACGAAGCGAATCGCCGCGCATCGACGCTCTCCGGTGGTGAGCGGGCGCGCGTCGCGCTGGCGATGCTGATGCTCACGCGCGCCAACGTGCTGGTGCTCGACGAGCCGACAAACCACCTCGACGTCGAGACGATCGAGGTGCTCGAAGATGCGATCGACGACTACGAGGGCACGGTCATTCTCGTGAGTCACGATCGTGCAATGCTCCGCGCGCTCACCACGAAAGTCTGGGTGCTGCACGACCGGCACATTACGGAGTTCGACGGTTCGTTCGAAGAGTGGGAGGTCGTGAGCGAGGAGCGCGCGCATGCAGCATCGGTGCGCGCGTCGGAAGAAGTGGCGCTGCGGCGCGTGCAGGAGAAGAAGCGCACGTCGCGGCGGGACGAGCGCGATCTGACGCCGGATCCACGGCGGCAGGTTCGCTCCGCGCGGGAGCGCGCTGCCGAAGCCGAGCAGGCCGTTGCAGTCCTCGAGATCGAGGTGTCGGCGCTCACGAGCAAGTTGGACGACCCCGAGCTGTACCTGCGCCCGAACGGGCGCGACGAAGCCCGCACGCTCGGCGCCGCCTTGGATGACGCGCGTGCGCGTCTGGACGCTGCGCTCGAGCGTTGGGAGCGAGAAACTGCGGCGCTCGAAGCGCTGGAACGCACGACGAGCATCTCATGAGCGAGGAATTCCCGTGACCGCCTGGGTCCAGCGTCTCATCATTGCAAACGTGCTGATTTTTTTTCTTCAGCAAACGGCGCGCGGTGTCACGGAGCTCTTTGTGTTCGTGCCCGGACTCGTCCTCATGCGGCCGTGGACGATCATCACGTACATGTTTCTGCACGGCAGCATCACGCATCTGCTGTTCAACATGCTCGGTCTGTATTTCTTCGGTTCGCGGGTGGAGGAACGTCTCGGACCCGAGCGATTCTTTTCGCTGTATTTCTTGAGCGGCATTGCGGGCGCACTGTTGTCGCTCGTATTCGCACGGTACGGCGCAGTCCTCGGCGCGTCCGGCGCGGTGTTCGGCGTCATGCTCGCCTTCGCGCGATTCTGGCCGCGCGACCAGATTTACATTTGGGGGGTCATTCCCATCGAAGCGCGCTGGCTCGTTGCGATCCTAACGCTGATGGCGATGTTTGGCGCTCGCAGCGGAGGCGATGGTGTCGCGCACTTCGCACACCTCGGCGGATTCCTGGGTGGATTTCTGTATCTCAAGTTCCTGGAGCGCCAGCACGGCGCCACGCGCTTCAAGCGCCAGGCGACCGCGGCGCCAGCGACCGACAAGCTCCTGGGCAACTGGCGCAGCGTCAATCGCGACAACGTTCATTCCGTGAACAGAGACGAAGTAAACCGCATCCTCGATAAGATCAGCGCGTCCGGCCTCAGCACGCTCACGCCGCAGGAGCGTCTCTTTCTCTCCAACTTCGTGCCACCGGACGATCGCAAAATTCCGCCGAGCTGACGCGATCAGAACTCGCCAACGAAATTGATTTCGGGTTCCAGCGCATGGCCGAACTTCTCGCGCACAGCGCCTTGCGCATGGCGAATGAGCGCGATCACCTCGGCGCTCGTTGCGCGCCCGAGATTGACCATGATATTGGCGTGGATATGAGAGATTTGCGCATCGCCGACGTGAAAGCCCTTGAGCCCACATTGATCGACCAGACGTCCCGCGCCAATTCCTTCGATCTTCTTGAAAATGGAGCCGGCGCTCGGATGCCACTCCAACCACGGATGCTTGCCGCCGCGCCAGCTCAGGTTTTCCTGCATGATGCGATGCATGACGTCGGAGTCTTTGCGCTCGAGCGCGAATGTGGCGGCGAGGACGTAGTCGGCGCGGTGGTGAAGTACGGTGTCGTCGTAGCCGAAGCTCATGTAGGCGGCGTCGACGGTACGGCGGTCGTTCTCTTCGGTGAGCAGCTCGGCGGACTCGAACACTTCCGCGATGAACATCGTGCGCTCCCGCTCGGGTGCGGGGGAGAGAAAATGCAGATTTTGCCAAATGGCACCGCCAACGGTGCTCGGGATGCCGACGTAATGTTCGAGTCCCGACCAGCCTCGCCGAACCGCTTCCGGGATGATCTTCGACATCACTGCTCCGCTCTCGACCCACAGGCGGCCGTCGTCGCCAAAGCTGAAATGCGAGGCCGCATTGCGGATGACCAAGCCCCGAATGCCTTTGTCGGCAACCAGAACGTTGGCGCCGAGCCCGAGCACAAAGTACGGAACCTCGGCTCGGCGCGCGGTTAAGATGGCAGCGGCGAGATCATCCGCACTTCTCGCCTCATACAGCAGATCTGCCGGCCCGCCGATCTTGAAGGTCGTATACGGAGCGAGTGGCACGCCGGAGCGGAGCTGCTCGCCGGCCAGCGCAGACGCCACGGCGGCGAGTGCGGCAGGCGAAACCGGCGCAGAAATGGAGTCGGATGTGGGAAGTTTGGACATTGGCCAGGGAAAGAAACCATGAACGCAGTGCAATCGCTACGGCGTCGCCACGTCATACGCACGACGCTGGCCGCGCTGGTGGGACTCGTGCTGTGCGCCGCGTCCGCAAGTGCGCAGCGAGCCGAGCTCGAGCGCCGCATTCGACGAGAAGTGTTGCCGAATGGGCTCGAGGTTATCGTCGTGGAAAACCACGGCGTGCCGCTTACGACGATCGAAGCGGACGCGAAGAACGGATCGTTTACGCAATCGGCGACGTACGAGGGGTTGTCACACCTCTACGAGCACATGTTCTTCAAGGCGAATGCGAGCTTTTCGCAGCCCGACGCATTCGTGAACCGCGCATCGGAGCTGGGTGCCGTGTTCAACGGCACGACGCAGGAAGAGCAGGTCAACTACTACCTCACGGTACCGTCGGACAGCACGCTCCCAGCGCTCGCGCTTCTCGCCTCGGCGCTTCGTACGCCACTCTTTCTCGGCGACGAGCTGGAACGCGAACGCGCGGTGGTGATCGGAGAATATGATCGCGCCGAGTCGGACCCGTTCTACGCGCTGCGCACTGCGACGGGGCGCGCATTGTGGGGCAAGGCGTGGAGCCGCAAAAATCCGCTGGGCGAACGCAACGTGATTCTGGCCACGACGCCGGATCAAATGCGCACCATCCAGCGCAAATACTACGTGCCCAACAACACCGCGCTGATCGTCACGGGCGATGTGAACGCCGATTCGATCTTTGCCGCCGCGCGACAACTGTTCGGGTCGTGGCCGCGCGCGGAGGATCCGTTCACGGCCGATCCCATTCCGATCGTGCCACCGTTGACGCAAAACATCGGTGTGATCGTCGAGCAGCCGGTGAACTCCGTGCTGATGATGCTCCAATGGCACGGACCCGGTGCGCACACGGACGTGCCGGCAACCTATGCCGCCGACGTGTTCTCCGACGTGTTGAACCAGCCCGGCTCGCGCTTCCAGCGAAAGCTGGTGGACAGCGGCTTGTGGCAATCGCTCGGTGTGAACTACTACACGCTCAATCAAGTCGGACCCATTACGATCAGCGGCGAGGTCGCGCCGGAGAAGCTGCGCGAAGCACTCGCCGCGCTGGACAAGGAGCTCGCTGAAGTCGTGAAGCCCGGCTACATCACCGCCGATGTGCTCGATGGTGTGAAACGCAAGCGCATCGTGGGAACCATGGAGAGTCTCGAGCGCGCGTCAGGGTTCGCGCACCAGCTCGGATTTTGGTGGGCGGTGACTGGACTCGACTATTTTTTCGGCTATGTGGACATGATGGGGAAGCAGACGGCAGAGGATTTGCGACGATACGCGACGCGCTACATCGTGGGTCAGCCGCGGGTGACGGGCGTGTTGCTCTCACCAGACACACGGCGCGCGCTCAGGCTCACCGAGAGCGAGCTGATAGGAGGCACGCCGTGATGCGCTCGTGCGCACGACGCGTGCGCCGCGCTACGCTGGCCGGTGGCATGGCGATGCTGGGCCTTGGCGTCCCGCTGCAGAGTGGCCGTGCGAAGCCGCTCCTGCGGGTGGCGGCCGCCCCCGATACCGCGACGACAATCAAGTTCGACGTGGGCGGTGTGCCGGTCATCCTGCGCCGCAACACGGCCAACGAAGTGATCGCGGCCAACCTATATCTCTTGGGGGGGACGCGGCAGCTCACGCCGTCGACGGCGGGAATCGAAACACTGCTCCTCGCGGCGAGCGAGCGGGGAACGAAGCGTTTTCCTGGCGCGTCGGTTCGTCAACGGCTCGCGCGGCTCGGCAGCACAATCAGCATTGATCCCAACGATGACTGGAGTTCCGTCAGTCTCCACGCCATTCGTACGACGTTCGATTCGTCGTGGGCCATCTTCGCCGATCGCATCATGGCGCCGACCCTCGACCCCTCGGAAGTCGCCATTGTTCGCGATCAACTCCTGACCGTCGCACGAGAGCAGATGACCCAGCCGGATGACGCGGCCACGCACCTTGCCGATAGCCTGCTGTACATCGATCATCCGAACGCGGTCTCGACCATGGGCACGCCGTTGTCGATCGGTGCAATGACCGCGGCGCAGCTCAGGCAGTATCACACACAACAGTTCGTCACGTCGCGCATGTTGTTGGTGGTCGTGGGCAACGTGGATCGGGCGCAAATCGAGCGGCTTGTTCGCGCGACGCTCGCGACGATGCCTCGTGGGAGCTACACATGGACGCCGCCACCACCCACCTCCGTGCGCGGTCGCGCGCTGGCCACCGATAGTCGTCCGCTCCCGACCAACTACCTCCTGGGTTACGTGGCTGGTCCTCCGGCAACCGACCAGGACTACACGGCGCTTCGCGTCGCGACGGCGGTGCTGTCCGGCCGTCTTTTCACCGAAGTTCGGTCGCGCCGCAATCTGTCGTACGCGGTCGAAGCGCCGTTTCTCGAGCGCGCACACGCCGTGGCCGGCCTATACGTCACCACGGTCGATCCGAACCAGGTGCTCCGCATCATGCGGCGCGAGCTCACCACGCTGCAGACGGAATCCGTTGACCCGACAGGCCTCAAGCGCCTCGAGCAGCAGTTCATCACGGAGTTCTACCTGAAGAACGAAACCAACGCGGATCAGGCGAACGTGCTGGCGCGTGCGGAACTCTACCAGGGAAACTATCGCGCGGCCGACCAATTCATGGCGGCCCTCCGGCGAGTGACGCCGGATGACGTCCGCCGAGTCGCACGGAACTATCTCAAGAACTTTCGAGTCGCCTACGTTGGGGATACGGGCAAGCTGGATCGCTCGCTGCTCGACCAGTTCTGATCGTATTTCAGCTGCGCGGTTTCAGATGCCGCGCGGCGAGAACGGCGCGCACGCCAGCAAGCGTTCCGCCCGTTGCACGCAGTGCAACGAGTGCATGATATACGAGATCGGCAACCTCCTCTGTCGCGCGTGACGCATCTCCATCGGCGCAGGCGGCAACGAGCTCGGCGGCCTCTTCGCCGATTTTCTTCAGGCGTAGGTTGCGATCGGAGAGTAGCCGGCGCGTGTAGCTGGGTGTCTGACTTTCCGTATCGGCGTCGGCGGCACGTTCGGCAATCGTCGCGTCGAGCGAGTCGAGCGCATCGGTTGCGTTGACGGTCACCCCGGTCTCTCCAAAACACGAACGCGCGCTGGTGTGACATGCGGGCCCTGCCGACGTCACGCGCGCGAGCACCACGTCGCCGTCACAGTCCGCGTGCAGGCTCACGACGCGCTGAATGTTGCCGCTCGTCGCACCCTTGTGCCAAGGACCGCGCGTTCGCGACGTATAGTGCATCTCCCCACTCGCCATGGTTTGTGTAATCGCATCGGCATTCGCGTGAGCAACCATCAGCACCATGCCGGACTCCACATCCTGTGCGACGACGGTGACGAGTCCGCCGCCTTTCGCAAAGTCGAGTGCCGCGACGTCAAAATCAGCGCGCATCGGAATCCACCAACTGAGCGCGAATTGACTGGGCGAGCGCACCATTCGTCGCGATGGCGCTCCCGCCAAATGCCGTCGCGCGTCCACGCAGGTCCGTGAAGACCCCGCCGGATTCTTCGATGATGGGTTGCAGAGCCGCCGCGTCCCAAGGGGACATGACCGCATCGAGCATCAGCTCGGCACGTCCGGTGGCGACGAGGAAGTAGCCGAAGCAATCGCCCCACGTGCGACTGATGGCCGCGGCGCTCGCGATGCGGTCCCACCCTGCGCGCACCTCGGGATGTTCGCGGAATCGCTCGTCCGTGGTCAGCACGGTTGCTTGTGCCAGTGTGTCGATCGAGGAGACGGCGCATCGCGATCCGTTCCACCAGCAGCCCGCACCAGGTGCGGCTGCGATGAGCTCATCGATAGCGGGAAAGTATGCGGCTCCCGCAAGCACTCGCTCGCCTTCACACAGGGCGACGAGCGATCCCCACAACGGTGCCCCGTGCACGAAGGATTTGGTCCCGTCGATGGGATCGATGATCCAGCGTCGGCGCGCATTGGGTCGCTCTATTCCGAACTCTTCGCCGAGCACGCCGTCCTCAGGAAAGAGCCGATTCACCCACTCGCGCGCTGCCGTCTCGGCGGCTCGGTCCGCGATGGTCACGGGCGAGCCGTCGGCTTTCGTCTCGACATCGAGGCGGGAGTGATAGTGGCGCATCGCAATATCGCCCGTGAGGCGCGCAAGCTCTGCCGCCGGGGCGATCGCGGCATCGAGTGCCCCGTCCTGGTTACTCATGCGGCGCGCACCAAAATATTTGCGTCGCGCATTCCCTGTTTGATCGCTCGCACCGTGGTGATGCCGTCGTGAAGAATGCCGGCAACGAGCGCGGCGTCGGCGCCGGCCTGAACAAGCACGTCGCACACATCCGCCGCGGTTCCAGCACCTCCCGACGCGACGACTGGAACTGCTACCGCATCGGCAATGGCACGTGTCAGCGCGATGTCGTAGCCCGTCCGCATGCCATCGCGATCGATGCTGGTCAACAGGATTTCTCCGGCGCCGCGGCGCACACACTCTTGTGCCCACGCCACCGCGTTGAGCTCCGTCCGCTCTCGCCCGCCCTTCACGTATACCCGGTACATGTCCCCCTCCTGTTTTGCGTCGATACTGGCGACAATGCACTGCGCGCCAAACCGCTGAGCGGCTTCCGTCAGCACGCCCGGTCGAGCCACCGCCGCGGAATTGATGCTCACCTTGTCGGCACCAGCGCGCAACGCAAGTCCCACATCGTCTGCGGACCGCACTCCACCGCCAATGGTGAGTGGAATGAACAGCCGCTCCGCGGTGCGCCGCGCGACGTCCAATAACGTTGCACGTGCCTCGGCGCTCGCCGAGATGTCCAGAAATACGATCTCGTCCGCGCCTTCCAACTCGTACCGCGACGCGAGCGCGACCGGATCCCCGACGTCGCGGAGCTCGACGAAGCGCGTCCCCTTCACGACGCGGCCATCCTTCACGTCCAGGCAGACGACGACTCGGCGTGCCAGCATCAGACGGTGCCCTCGACGTGCAGCGCAACTCCACCCTTCGTGCTGAACACCGTGCCGGTATCGACAAAGGCGTCACGAACTGCGAGCCCGAGGGCCTTGAACGCCGCCTCGATGACGTGATGACGATCGTGCCCGCGGAGAACTCGAATATGAACGGTTGCCCGTGCGTTATCGCTGAACGAACGCATGAAGTGATCGTACAGCGCGGTTGGCAGCGGTCCACGATAGTAGGGGCGCCCGCCGAGATCGATCGCGCACTGCACGAGCGCGTCGTCCATGGGAATCGTGCGGTCGCCATAGCGCGCGGCGGTCGCCGGCAGCAATCCGGAAACCGCTGCGCCCAAGCATATTGCCACGTCTTCGATCGTGTGGTGCCGCAGGTCGCCCGTGGCTTCGAGCGAGAGATCGAGTCCGCTATATCGCGCGAACGCCACGAGCATGTGGTCGAGAAAGGGAATGCGTGTTGCAACGGTCGCGACGCCGTGCCCTCGTGTGAGCTCACAGCGGATCGCGGTCTCCTTGGTGTCGCGAACGACGACGGTCATCGAATGCCTCGAACGATGTCAACTGGTGATGCTGCGCTCACTCGCCGAACTCACCCGCAACGACGACGGGATCCAAGGCACCGGTGTACAGCGCCATGCCGATCACGACGCCGGCCAATCCGCGATGCTCCAAGGCACGAAGATCCTGCATCGACGCCACTCCTCCCGACGCGAACACCGGAAAGTTCGATGCCTCGGCGACATCCTCCATCAACGGGAGGTCGGTTCCCTGCATCTGTCCCTCGCGATGCACCGCGGTCACAAGAAGCCCGCCAAGTGGAAGGCTGTTCAGCTCTTCCACCAGATCGAGAATGTCGATGGGAAGCGTATGCACCCATCCACGCGTCGTCACTCGGCGCTCGCGCACGTCGCACGCGACGATGATTTCTCCCGGATGACGTGCGGCAAGGTCGGCAATCCAGTCCGGCTCTTCGATGGCACGCGTGCCGACGATGACGCGTGAGGCGCCGGCATCGAGCAGATCCAAAACGGCTTCACTCGAGCGTACGCCGCCGCCAACCTGCACCGGTACAGAGCAGTCTGACAACAGCGACCGCACCATCGGAAGGTTGGATCCACGCCCGGTTGCGGCGTCCAGATCAACCACATGCAGGCGGTGAAAGCCATAGTGCTCCCATGAGCGCGCGACCTCCAACGGATTGTCGAGGCGGACGCGTTCGTCCGAGAACGAGCCGCCAACGAGTTGGACGCACGCCCCATCTCGGAGATCCACGGCGGGAATCGCAATCACGCTGTTCCTCCATTCGTGACGGCGTCGAGACACGCGTGAAGAAACGTCACGCCGTCGCGCGAGCTTTTTTCCGGATGAAACTGCACGCCGATCGTCCGCCCTGCGCGCACGGCCGCGGGAAACCGATCGCCCTCGTGTGTCGTCCATGCGATCACACTATCGTTCATTGCGGGCCGGCACACGAAGCTGTTCGCATAGTACGCCACACGGAGGGGGGCAGCTGCGAACAGCGGGTTGCCGCGCTCAGGCTCAACCTCGTTCCACCCGATCTGCGGAACGCGCTTGGCCCGGAGGCGCGTGACCGTTCCAGGGATAATACCAAGACCCAAGCCGCCACCTTCTTCGCTGTCGTCGAACAGAAGCTGCATGCCAAGACAGATGCCGATGGTAGGAAGACCAGTGCGAATTGCATCGCGCATTTGCTCGCGACCGGGCGCGAGCCGTTCCACCGCCGCGCCGAATGCCCCAACGCCCGGAAGCACCAGCACATCGGTCTCTACAGCGCGTCTCGGATCGATCTCGACGTGCACCATCGAGGCGTTGTACTCGAGCGCTTTCGCGAGCGAATGGAGGTTGCCCGCGCCATAGTCGAAGAGCGTTACTCGCATTCGATCTCCGGTGCGAGCGCGTCGAGAAGGGATTGCAGCATCGGCCACGGACCAACTCCGATGCGCAGTGCAGCCCCGCCGCTCTCCGCGAGGAGCGGCACATCGACCCCAAGGTTCGCGAACGAACGCACCAGAATACCTCGACTTTTGAGACGTTCCGTAAGTTCGACGGCCCTCGCGCTGGGCACGAGCAGAAAATTTGCCTCGGACGCCAACGCGACGAGCGCGAGCGATCGAAGCGCGACGTCGAGCTTCACACGGTTTTCGATTGCGAGTTGCACGTGCGCCTTCACCCAATCCAACCCATCCGCACTATCGTCCAGCGCGGCGACCGACGCACACTCGGCCAATGCGTTCACCTTGTACGGTCCACGGGCACGCTCGATCAATCGTACCAACGCGACCGAGCCAATTCCAAAGCCAACGCGCAGCCCGGCGAGCCCAAACGCTTTTGACATCGTGCGTGTGACAATGACCCTGTCCGACCGCTCGACCTGACCAACAAACGATTCCGCGGCGAATTCCTCGTATGCGCCGTCGATCACCACGATGCCATGCGCGTGATCAACCACGTACTCCACGGCAGCTCGGGACAGCGCTGTGCTGGTCGGATTGTTGGGTGCGCACAGATACGTGATCTTCGCGCGCGCATCGACCAACCGCTGGGCATCGACGTCGAACTGGGCGGTGAGCGGAATGGTGATTGGCCTTAAGTCGTTCAACTGCGCGAACGTGGGGATCATCGAGAAGGTGGGCGTCGAGAACGCAATCGCATCCCCGGGCGATCCGAACGCTCGCATCGTGGAGTCGAGCACGTCGTCGGACCCGCAGCCGGTTGCAATGCCGACACCAGCAGAACCGAGCCCGAGATAGCGAAGATACGCACCACCGAGATCGGCTGAGTAGATCGAGGGATAGCGCGCAATCATCCCAGCCGTTACATCGCGAATTGCGCGCATCGCAGCGGGTGGAGCGCCCCACAGGTTGGTGTTATCGCTGAGGTCAATCGCACACGCGGTGAGATCCGGCGCGTACAACGGCAGGGACGACACCGACGCCCGCGCGAGCTGGGGCAGTGTGATCATAGTCATGCGAGCACCACGTCGCGAAATGCGCGCGCTGCGATGGCATGACCTGGTAGACCTTCCGCATCGGCGAACGCCGCAACGTCTTCCGCCAAGCTCGCCGCGGCCGAAGGCGTCACGCGTTGATACGTCGTCCAGCGCACGAAGTCGATCGTCGACAGGCCGGAGTACGAGCGCGCGAGCCCGCCCGTGGGCAGGACATGGTTGGCTCCCGTCATGTAGTCACCAAATGCGACCGATGCATGCGGTCCCACGAACACGGTGCCGGCGCTGCGCAACCGCGGTAGCACCGCGTCGGGCAGCGCAACGAGCAGCAGTAGATGCTCTGCGGCAAACCGAGATGCCGCCTCTAGTGCGGCATCCAGCGTGTCTACCCACAGCACGGCGCTCTGCCCCGAAAGCGCCGCGCGCACAACATCGAAGCGCGGCTGCGTTGGAAGAAGCGTATCGAGCGCGCGCAGCACAGCCCTCGCGGTGGCTTCACCGATTGTCACCGCCACCACTACCGCGAGCGGATCATGCTCGGCTTGAGCCAGCATCTCGCGCGCGATCAGCATTGGATCGGCGGTGTCATCCGCGAGCACCAGCAATTCGCTCGGGCCGGCAGGCGAGTCGATCGCGACCACGCTGCTCACCTGCATCTTAGCCTCGGCAACATACGCATTGCCGGGTCCGACGATACGATCCACGCGCAGAATACTTTTCGTCCCAAACGCCATTGCGGCAATTGCACCGGCTCCGCCCAATGCGAACACGCGATCGACACCCGCCAGAGCCGCCGCCGCGAGCACGAGGTGCGAAGGCGCGCCCGTCGCGCGCAGCGGCGGAGAGCACAGCACGATCTCTTTCACGCCGGCGACGCGCGCGGGAATGGCGCCCATCAGCACGCTGCTTGGATATGCAGCGCGACCACCTGGCGCATACACACCCACGCGATCGAGCGCGTCTGGACGCCGTCCAATTACGATGCCCGGCTCGCTTTCACACTCGTGTGCGGCCGGTCGGAATGCCTCATGCACGCGTCTGATGTTGCGCGCCGAGCGCTCCATGGCGGAACGCAGGCCGGGATCGAGTGCGGCCAACGCCACATTCCACTCCTCTGCTGGCACCTCGAGCGCGTCGAGCGTCACGCCGTCGAGCTGTTGGGCGAGCGATCGCAGCGCGACATCTCCGCTGCCTCGCACCTGTCCAATTATTTCACCCACGCGTTCACGAATTTCGGTGTTGATTGACGAACTTCGATCAAACAGTGCGACTTGATCTTCAGCTGAGAGTGCCGCGTACGATCCAGTCCAGCGTAACAGCGACGAGTTGCCGATCATGGCATCAGCCTCTCGATCCGCGTCACGAGAATCCCCTCGGCGCCGAGCGCCTTGAGATCGGCGATCGTGCGATAGATCGTCGCGGCGGCGACGACCGAGTGTACGGCGACATGCTCGCCCCCATTCAGGATGTCGATCACCGTTGGGCCGTTGAGTCCCGGAACGACGCGCTTCACTTCTTCGAGACGCGAGCGTGGCACGTTCGCCATGACGTATCGCTTTCCCCGGGCGGCGAGCACGCTGGCCAGCGCACCTACCAACTCATCGAGTGCGCGTGCCCGGCTCGCATCCGCGCGCGCCGCGGGCGTGGAGATCAACCGGCTAGTCGACTCGAGGACGGTTGCGATTTCCGTGAGTCCATTCACGCGGAGCGTGGAGCCGGTGGATACGAGGTCGACGATCACGTCAGCGATCCCAATGTGAGGAGCAATCTCCGCCGCGCCCGACACCGGCACGATTTCCACCGCCTGGCTGCGCTCCTCGAAAAAACGCTTGGTAATGCGAGGGAACACGGTGGCCACCCGAGTTCCGGCTGCGATTGCGTCGAGCCCGGTGATGCCGCTGTCCTCCCGCGCTGCCACGACCAGCCGACATCGTCCGAACTCGAGATCCGCGAGCTCCTCGAGTTGCCGGCCCGACTCTCGGATCAAATCCAAGCCCGTGACGCCCGCATCAGCGGCCCCATCCGCAACGAACTCGGGAATGTCCTGTGCGCGGACGAAGAGCGCTTGAAACTCACCGCCGAGCGACGCCGTGAGAGCGCGTGGGCCAGCGCTACGAATTTCAAGGCCCGCGTCGGTGAACAGCTCCCGTGCATCCTGGGAGAGGCGGCCTTTATTGGGCAGTGCGATGCGTAGCATGGGTGGTCAGAGAGTCAGATGGATGGATGTCAACAAAAAAGCCCGTCCGAGAGAGGACGGGCCGAGAGCTGACCGACAGTTGTGCCGAATGGGAAAGCTGGTCGCCTACCCCCGCACGCGTGCGTCGCCTCGGCCCGTTTGGCCGTGGTGATGGTGCCCGTGGTGGAGGTTGCGGAGGGTGGTCATGTTGGTGTGAAGCTACCCGGAACCGAGGGTGCGGTCAACCCAACGGCCTAGTGTATGCGCCAGGATTCAGCGCCCTCGGCGGAATTGAGCGAAGGCTCGAATTGCGCGCGCGGGCGCTTGTGAATAAATTCACAATACTTCGCGGGGCCCCGCGAGGCGACACTCACGATCACGTTTGTGGAGGCTTCAAGAAATGCGGTTCTATGGTATTGCGCTCCTGGCGAGCGCGGCGGTCCTCGGCGCCTGCGGCGGCGAGAAGCAACCCGCCACGGATAGCGCGGCAATGGCGCCGGCGACTCCGGCGGCAACCCCGACACCTGACGCGGCTGCACCGGCTACGCCCGCGGCACCGGCGGGAGCAGCGACTGCCGTCCCCGCCACCGGCAAGACCCACGAAGTCAAGATGATCGGCGATGCCAGCGGCTATAAGTTCGAGCCCGCCAACATCACGATCAAGCAGGGTGATGCCATCAAGTGGATCATGGTGTCAGGCGGACCACACAACGTTGCGTTCCTCAACGTCACTGATCCGGCGACCAAGACGCAGCTCGATGCCAACATGAGCGGCGCCAAGATGGGCGAGCTCTCGAGCCCCATGCTGATGCAGCCGAACGAGGCGTATACCATCTCGTTTGCCAAAGTCCCAGCAGGCAAGTACGACTATCAGTGCACGCCGCACGTGGCAATGAACATGAAGGCTACCGTCACGGTGCAATAGTTCCGACGTCCGGAGAGCAATCTCCACCAACGGGGCGGGTGCACAGAGCACCTGCCCCGTCGTGCGTTTGCCCCGGTACTTTCCGTGATGGTGTACGACGTGCATGAGGACGTGGCGTTTGACTGAAAGTGCCCTGCTTCCCTCATCCGCTGAATGAGTCCGCGACAACGCTCCACCCGCCGCCGCACCAGCCAACCATCCCCCACCCCCGCGGCATGGATGGCGGCCCGCGCACGCAATGCGCTCCGGCGTCCGGTGTTCATCACTGCGGTCAGCGTCGTCACCTTTGCGGCCGCGCTTCTCGCGTTGGTAATTGTTCCGCAGCAGGCCCGGAAGGCAGCAGCGACGCTGCGTCCGCCGGCAAGCGCGCGTCCCGACACAGAACCCACAGCTTCGGCCCTGGCGGAAGCGGAGCGTCAGGTGGCTGCCGCGGAAGCGTCGCTCCAGGCGACCCGCACGGAGCTATCCCAACTCGTTGCCGCCACCGCTACGGCCACGGCGTCCGATACAACGGTGAGCGGAGATACCCTCACTTCCGTATTGCGCGACCGAAGGGACTCCCTCACGAGTCAGGTAGCACTGCTCGGACGCCTCATTGCCCGCTCGGAGAATGCACCGCTGCTCGGGTCATATCGAGCGCTCGCGCAGGCAGGTCCCATGCAGGGAGATCCTCGAGTGAAACAATTGCTCGATTCCCTGGTCGAGATCGAGCGGGAGCGTGAGAGCTACAACGCTGTTGGCGGAGTCGATCCTGTCTTCGTCGCGCTCACGGCGCGCGCGAACCAACTTGGCCGCAGCATCGAAGCGCTTGCGAACACTCGGCGGAGTGCGCTCAAGACGGAGGCGAGTGCGCTGGCGCCTCCCGCGCCGGTGCTGCCCGCCGCGATCGCCGCGCGCCCACTTCCCGACACGATCGCACGGGCGCAAGCACTGGAGGCATCGCGGGCGGCATCGGCCGGTGTCGCGACCCGTCTCGCTCGTGAGCGTGCCGAGCTCGTGCGCCTGGACGCGCGGGAAGGACGAGCGCGTGAGCTGGCGAACGTCGGCGCATCTCCACCAGCAATGCTCGCAGCCGCACTGGTTTTCGGCACTGTGCTTGGATTTGGCGTAGCCTTGTTCGACGAAGTCCGTCGTCCGCGCATCGCCGATGCGTTCGAGGCCGAGCGCGCCACCGGTCTTCGCGTACTTGGCGTCATTCGACCGCTTCCGCCCTCTCCGGAACGGGGGCGACGCGACATCGACCGATCGAGCCCCTCGTACATCGACCCTGGAGCCGATGGGCATCAGCTCATTTACCAGACGATCGCGACCGCCGGCGCGGGCACCGTCATGCTCACGATCACGGGCGATAGTCCCGGGGTATCTGCCGTCGTTGCCATCAACTTTGCAGCCATCGCCTCCGACGAGGCAAGATCGACGTTGCTCATCGATTCGGATCCGATCGCTTCGAGTGTCACGGCGGCACTTCGCCTGCGCACCGGCGCAGGCATCTACGAAGTGGCGCGCGGGTCGGCGATGTGGGGCGAAGTCACCCGCGCGGCGCAGTTGGGCCGCGACCGAGTGATTGACGTCGTCCCGAGCGGCGAAAGCACACCGGACCCGGAACCGCTCATCGCGTTGCTCAAAAAGGACTCTGCACGCCTCGCGCGCCAATACGACGCCATCGTGCTCGTGAGCTCATTCGAGCAGGTGACTGCAGGACTGCCCACCGCATTGCCGATTCCGGATGTGCTCTACTGCGTTCGGACGGGACAGACGCCGATCGCCGACTTGAAGAAAGCCGTCGAAGCAATCGAACAGACAGGCGCGCGAACGCGAGGAATCGTACTGTGGAACGCCATCGATCCCGTGCTCGCTCAACTCCGGCCCACGGAAGAGCTGGAGCGGGCAACGTCATCCGTGGCATAATGTCGGCGATTATAGCGCCACAAATAAGACACAAAGATGCCATAAACGCGAGAGCTACACATTTCTGGATGCGTTCAACCGGACGGTTCGAGATACGGGTCGCTGGGCTGCGCAGCGTTGCAGCGTTGGGCGGGGTCGAGAGTCAGTCATTCCCCGATTGCCGAAGCTCGCGTATGCGAACTACCGTAACGCATGCCTTCCATGTGGGCCGACACGCTTCAGTCGCTGGAGCGCTCCTACCTTCTTCAATTGTTGGCGTGGGCCATGGCGAGCGTGCTCATCGGGACGGTCACGCTCGCATGGATCAAGCACCGAAACTGGCAGACTGTTCTCCTGCAGCAGTTTTCCCTGCACACGGCACTATGGGGAGTCTTGGAGAGCGTGCTTGCGCTGCTGCTGCTCACGCAGCTCAGCCTTCGCGACCTCGCTGGCGCGATTCGTTTGGACCGAATGGTGTGGCTGAGCGTCGGCCTGGAAATAGGTCTGGTGTTCGTCGGCGTTGCCTTGGTTTGGAGCGGATCGCGAGCACAGCGCGCGGAGCTGGTTGGCACCGGGGGCGCCATTGCTCTCCAGGGAGCAGCGCTCGCGACCCTGCATCTCGCGCTCGCCGCGCAACTCTCGCGATGATGAGTGCCAACCGCGGCTTTGAGCGAATGACCACGGCCGTCGTGCGACCGCTCCGAGACAGCCCTATGTTTCCATTCCCGACCTGCGCCAGCTCCTGCCGCCTCGTGTGATGCAATGACGATTCGTGGCTATTCCGATCGCATCAACCACGCATTCGCGTTTGCCGCGAAACATCACGACCGGCAAGTTCGGAAAGGGACACGCCTGCCTTACCTCACGCATCCGGCAAATGTGGCGGTCATTCTTTCGCGGTACGGCCAGGACGAGCAGACGGTCATCGCCGGCATTCTTCACGATGTCATCGAAGATTGTGTGCGTGACGGCTTCACTCGCGACATGCTCGAGCAGCGGATCGGAGACAAGTTCGGACCGGACGTGCTCGACACGATCCTTGCCGTGACCCACCGCCAGGTGGATGAGGAGGGAATTCAGTTGTCTGCCGAGGAGCGAAAGGACGACTACCTGGCGCGACTTGCCGCCGCTTCGGAAAAGGCGAGATGGGTGTGCGCGGCAGATAAAATCCATAACGGCAGCAGCATCCTCGCGGATCTCAACCGCACGCTCGATCCCGACACGGTCTGGTCTCGCTTTCAGGTTGGCCGGCTGGGAACGATTCGCTGGTATCGCCGCGTGCACGATCGATTGCGTGAGCTTGGGTTCGCGGCGCCAATCATGGATGAGCTGCGCGAGGTCGCGGAGCAGCTCGAGCGCAAGACGGGCTAATCCTCGAGCGCTACACGCCCGCCAGAAGCGGCGTCGCGGGATAGGTGCGCGCGACGTAGTCCTCGAGAATTACGAGAAACTCTTCGACGATGCGGTCGCCCTTGAGCGTTGTGAGAAGTTTCCCGTCCATGTAAACCGGCGCCTTTGGTTCTTCGAACGTGCCCGGGAGCGATATGCCGAGGTTGGCGTGCTTCGACTCACCGGGACCGTTCACGACGCATCCCATTACGGCGACGTGCATGGTCTCGACCCCAGGCCGGCTCACTCGCCACGCGGGCATCTGCTCGCGCAGGTAGGTCTGGATGTCCTCAGCCATGTGCTGAAAGAACGTCGACGTCGTTCTTCCACAGCCCGGACAGGCGGTGACTTGGGGGGCGAAGCTGCGAAGGCCCAGCGACTGCAGGATCTGCTGCGCGACGAGTACCTCTTCGGTGCGATCGCCGTTCGGTTTCGGGGTGAGCGACACGCGTATCGTGTCACCGATGCCTTTCGCGAGGAGAATCGAGAGCGCCGCAGCACTGGCCACCTGCCCCTTCATTCCCATTCCCGCTTCGGTCAAGCCCAGATGCAGTGGGTAGTCGCAGCGTGAACCGAGGCGCTCGTACACCTCAGCGAGGTCGGCGACCTGGGAAACCTTGGCTGAGATGAGAATGCGGTCGTGCCCGAGCCCCGATTCTTCCGCGAGCTCCGCGGACCGAAGCGCCGAGGCGAGCATGGCTTCGATGTACACGTCCTTCGCGGCGCGCGGCGCACTCGCGCGAGCGTTTTCGTCCATCATCTCCGTGAGAAGATCCTGGTCGAGCGATCCCCAGTTTACTCCGATCCGAACGGGTTTGTCGTGTTCGATCGCGACGCGAATGATCGTGCGGAAATTTTCGTCGCGACGCTTTCCGCCGACGTTGCCAGGATTGATGCGGTATTTCGCGAGTGCGCGTGCGCACTCCGGGTATTTCGTGAGGAGGAGGTGGCCGTTGTAGTGAAAGTCGCCGACGATCGGAACGACGACGCCACGGTCGGCGAGGCGGCTGACGATCTCGAGAACCGACCGTGCGGCGTGGTCGTTGTTCACCGTTACCCGCACGAGCTGCGAGCCCGCCGCGGCCAGTGCAGCCACCTGTTCCACCGTTCCCGCTACGTCCGCTGTGTCTGTATTCGTCATGGACTGCACGACGATCGGATGCGCCGAGCCGACGGGCACGGATCCGATCTGAGCAGTGACGGTCGGTCTACGGGACGCGAATGGCACGATACGCGAAGGCTGAGGAGACGATGAAATCTACTCGTATCACCCGTGCGTGGGACATGCGAGCGGCATAACTTCCGCGATCGATCTTGTGTGAGTGACAGCACCACGACAGGACCCAGCCAAACGAGGACGCCATGGACGAGGATCGCGCCGCCGCAGATGTGAACGAGGATGCGAAAGCAGACAGGCGGCCTATTCGCCCCACTCCTCAGCGCAAGCGGTGGCGCCTCGTGCTGCTCGGCGTCGTGCTGCTGCCCTTCCTGCTCTTCGCGGCGTGGAGTGCCGTGGCGCTGAACTGGTCCTACTCGCGCGGCGATCGCGCCGGTTTCATCCAGAAGTTTTCGCAGAAGGGGTGGATCTGTAAAACGTGGGAAGGCGAGCTGGCAATGGTGAACATGCCGGGCGCGTCGCAGCAGATTTTCCCCTTCACCGTGCGAAACGACAGTGTCGCGAGCCAGATCACGCAGGCCATGGGGTCGCGCGTCTCACTCCACTACGAGGAGCACCGCGGCGTGCCCGGTTCGTGTTTCGGAGACACCGACTACTACGTGACCGCCGTAAAGGCGGTGCCCTGACGGGGTCGGTCGCAACCGATTGGTGACACGCGCGGGTCAGGGGTGCGGCCCCAACCATTGACCACCGTTTTTTGCTTTGCTACGTTTGCCGCCGCTGCGCGCCCTTTGGACGTTCAGCAGTCAAATGCGGCGGGACATCGGTGGGCCCGCGGAGTGGGAGTATTGTCAGGGTACGGCGCGTTCCGCTCCCTCGACAATCAGCAACCTCAGGGGTGGGACATGCGCACGACGGGCAAAGTGAAGTGGTTCAACGACGCGAAGGGTTTTGGGTTCATCACCCCGGACAATGGGGAAAAGGATTGCTTCGTGCACTACAGCGCGATCCAGGGCAATGGATTCAAGTCGCTGGCCGAGGGTGATCCTGTCGAATTCGACATCGTGCAGGGCGCCAAGGGTCCAGCGGCCGAGAACGTGTCGAAGGCGTGAGCCGCGAGTGATCGTCGAATACCGGGGCGGGGCGGAGGATCCAGGTGGATTCTCCGCCCCGCTTCACGTTGTTGGACGTCGCGGCGGCCGACCGCGGCGGGGTGCTGGCGCGGACTCGAGGGCGTCGCGCAGGCACTTTTCGAGTGTGCGCTCGATGCCGAGCCGATCGAGCGATACCCGAATGTGTCCACAGGTGAAGACGTTCGGCGAGTCAGAACTGTCCAGCATTTGATCGGCAAATTTGAGCGCATCGGCCACGCCGAGCCGCAATTCGGTATGAAGCTGTCGGACGATCGCGAGCCGGATGAGGGCCGGATGTGATATCCTGCGCGCCACACCACGTTTTGCCGAACGGATGCCCAAAACGGCGTGGAGAGAGATAAGATTGTCCGTCCATTTTTGTGGTGCGCCTATGGCAAGTGATGCAATGGCAACGGTGTACGATCTCACGTAATGTTCCTTAAAAAGGAGCGTTAAAATCAAAAGACAACAGTCAATTATATTCCTATAAATTAAGTAACAATCTCAGTACGTCAACCACTCTTTGCCCTACGAACAAATCCCAGACACCAATCCTGCGCTCTTGGCGAACGCTGGCACAATTATCGACGGTTCGCGTACATGCGAACCACCTTTAGAACGGAGATTTCCATGATACAACCGCTACGGATGCTGGCCCTCGCGGGTGCCCTTGCCACCTCTCTGCAGGCACTCCACGCGCAAACCAGTACGTCCTTTGTCGTTGCAGGAGGAGTCAACGCTCCGGTCAGCCGACTGGGCGACATTGCAGATCTTGGTTACAACGTTGCCGCAGGGGTGAATCTTGGCGCAATTGCGCTTCCGGTCGGACTGCGCTTCGAGGGCGCGTACAACGGGCTTGGCCTCAAGAGTGGCGCCGGTGACCTACGCATCATTACGGGAACCGCCAATGCCATTTTCAATCTTGGCAAGACCTCGGATGCGCCATACTTGATTGCCGGACTTGGCGCCTACAACCGCAACTTCAGCAATCGGGCGTTCGGCTACTCAGACTCCAAAACCGCCGTCGGCATCAATGGCGGTGGTGGACTGCGATTTCCACTGACGGGGCTGAGCACGTTTTTCGAAGCGCGATACCACATCATGCTCGGCAACGCCCAGGACGCCACGAACTACCAGTTCATTCCCATTACGTTCGGCATCATGTTCTAGGCGAACGGAGGGAGCGGCGACGGCTCGTCGGATCGTCGCTCCCGTTTTGCCCAGCACTGCATGTGCTTCGCGCTCATGTACGGCGCGGCTTCGCGCGCCGCGTCGGTGTGGCCTGCATCGGGTCGTCGGGCCACTCGTGTTTCGGATAGCGGCCCCGCAGTTCGGCGCGCACGGCATAATACGACGACTGCCAAAAGCCTCGCAGGTCGCGGGTTACCTGCACTGGCCGACGTGCGGGCGATAGCAGATGCAGCGTGAGCGGGATGCGCCCTCCGCCAACGGTGGGAGTCTCCGCGAGCCCGAACATTTCTTGAACCCGCACCGACAGCACTGGCATCGCCGGATCCGTGTAGTCCACAGGAATGCGACTCCCGGACGGAACCACGATATGCGTGGGAGCAAGCTGCTCCAGTGCGCGCCGCTGTTCCCAGCTCAGCTGCGCAGCGAGAATGTCCGCCAGGGGAAGGCGCTCGACATCCGCCCTTCGCCGCGCGCCCACGAGATGCGGACGCAGCCATGTATTTGCATTGGCGAGTATCGCGCTCTCGCGCACATCGGGCAGCGATGAGTCGATCGCGCGCGCAAACACAATGCGCGAGCGGATTGCTGTCGCTGACTCGCCCCACGTGAGGGCAAGTCCATCCCCGCGCACGAGCGCGTCGATCAGTGTATCGACGACGAGATCGGCGTCGACGTTGTGCAGCGAACACTCGTGCAACACGATCGCCCCAAGTCGATCACGCTGCACGGCGACGACGGAGCCATCCTGAGCGCTCCAGCGCACGAGGTGCTCGCGTTCGATGTCTGGGCCGAATAACTCGTGTAGGTCTTCAGCGCTCAATGGTGCGGCAAGAAAAATACGCGCGCGTGGAACGCGACCGTCCAGCTCCGCGATCGCGAGATACTCGGCGGTCGCGAGTCCGCCCTCGTCGACGAGCTCCGCGCCAGTCCCGTTGCGAAGAAGGAAATGACCTCCGGCGCGACGCTGAGCCACTCGATCCGGATACGCGAGCGCCAGCAAACGGCCCGTCGCGTCCACGTCGACAACCTCACTGCGTGAGACGCCGAGTAGTCGCACGAGCGCCTGCCGATGCCGCTCGACTCGGCGAAGGCCATCGCGATCCACCTTGGAAATACGCTCGCGCTCGCCGCCGGCGACGATTGCGACCCGGGTGCGCACGTCGGCATCGCGGAGCACAGCGTCGCGACGCAGGATGTCGCGCTCTTCGACCAAGGCAGCGATCACGCACCCGCTCGCGCCCGTGCCGCCCGACTTCGCGGCGAGAAGCATGTGCGCGAGCCGTGGATGCAATCCGAAGGCTGAGACGTGAACACCGTGGGGCGTGATGCGATGCAACGCATCGAGCGCTCCAAGCTCGCGCAACAGCTCTCGACCATGCGCAAGCGAAGCCGAAGGGGGAGGATCGAGCCATCGCAGCTCACTCGGTTCTCCAACGCCGGCTGCGGCAAGGTCGAGCGCGAACGACGCCAGATCCGCCTCCCGGATTTCCGGCGTCGTGTACTCGAGGAGCTGCGCGTTCTCTTCCGCCGACCACAGCCGATAGCACACTCCGGGCGCCGTGCGTCCAGCACGCCCGCAGCGTTGGTTGGCGGCCGCACGGGAAACGCGGACCGTTTCGAGGCGCGACATTCCCGTGCGTGGCGAAAAGCGCGGCACTCGCGCATAGCCGCAATCGACGACCACCCGCACCCCCTCGATCGTGAGACTCGTCTCGGCAATCGAGGTGGCGAGTACCACCTTGCGTACACCGCTGGGTGCCGGTGCGATCGCAAGATCCTGTGCATGCGCCGGCAGGTCGCCGTATAGAGGAAGCAGCGTGACATCAGGAGGAAGTTGCTGCTGACCGAGCGACGTCATGCAACGCCGGATTTCACCCGCACCCGGGAGAAATGCCAGAACGCCGCCATCGGCCTCGCGAAGGGCGACGTGAACGGCGGTTGCCACCGCCTGCTCGACGCTCCTGGGGTGACGATCCGGAGCATAGCGAACCTCGATCGGATAGCTGCGCGCATCACTGGTGACAACGGGGCAGTCGCCGAGCAGACGCGCGACAGCGGAGCTCTCGAGGGTAGCCGACATGATCAGGACACGCAGGTCCGGCCGGAGCAGCTCCTGCGTCCGCAGTGTCAGCGCAAGACCAAGATCAGCGTGCAGGCTGCGCTCGTGAAACTCGTCGAACACGACGAGTCCGGTGCCGTCGAGCGTTGGATCACGGAGGAGCAGCCGGGTGAGTACGCCTTCGGTGACGACCTCGATTCTCGTCGACGAGCCGACGCGCGTCTCTCCACGCACACGGAAACCGACTGTCGCGCCGACAAGTTCGCCTCGCGAGGCAGCCATGCGCCGCGCCGCGGCGCGCGCCGCGAGGCGGCGTGGCTCGAGCATGAGAATGCGAGCGTGGCCGAGCCATGATTCCCCGAGCAGAGCGAGCGGAACGCGCGTGGTTTTGCCGGCGCCAGGTGGCGCTTGCAGCACGACGCACGGCGACTCGCTGAGCGCTCGTCGCAGCGCAGGGAGCGCGCGCTCGATCGGCAGATCTGCGAATTCAGGAGACACAGTCACCATCGGGTGAAGAATGTAGCGCCCCGGTTGCGCGGCCCGCCGTATTCTCCATCTTGTATGAACCAATGCCGCCGTTCGAGATTTTTCGCAGCTCGCAGATCTCCACCGATTGTGATCAGTGCGGTGGTCGCGTGGACTTGCTCAAGGGCGGTGTGTGCGAGCGGTGCCGGCGCATTCTCTGCTACCGGCATCTCCACGGGTCGTGGTGGCGCCGCTTGGTGGCCGACATTGGCGCCGCGACCATCTGCGTGCAGTGCCGCGCGCGCGTCTCGTGACGCACGCCCCAAACCGGCCCGTTTCCCCTCGTGCCCTTTTGATGCCCGTACGGTTTCTTGCTGCGGCAGCATATGCTGTTGGTCTCCTGGTTCTGCGTCCTGCCGAATCCGCAGCGCAGCGCAAGGCGGTGTCGTCGACGCCAGTGCGCACCATTGCCGAGGCGATTGCGCACCGCGAGGGAGATCGCGAAGTGACCGTAGGCGGGCGCGCACTCGTCAGCGCCGGCCAGCTTCAGTCGACTGCGTTCGACGTTGCGATCGAGGACACGTCGGGCGCGATTCGAATCTTTTCTCGAGCGCCCCAGCCCGATGTCAAAGAGGGCGACAGCGTTGCGGCGACAGGCGCGATCAAGCGATACCGTGGCAATCTCGAGCTCGTGGCGACGAGCGTACAAGTCGTGAAAGTGCCGCGCCGACCCCATACGCCGCGCGATTTGCCAATCGACACGTCGATTCTCTCGCGACACGCGGGCAGAGTCGTCCGTGTGCACGGCCACGTGGCGGGGACGGGAATCAGCGAAGGCGGACAATGGGCTCGCCTTCAAAATCTGCAACCAGCTTCCGAAGGAACGCTCACGATCTGGGTTCCGGCAAACCACGGGGCTCCCGTCGACCTGACGAAGGTGCGCGTGGGCGACAGTCTCGTGGTCACAGGCGTCGTGACGTCCTATCAGGACAACGCCGACGATCCGATGGTGTGGCAGCTCGTCCCGCGCGACGCGGCGGACGTGCAGCGGATTGCCGCTCGCGGTGGCATTCCAGAGTGGTTCCTCTGGGCGGCGCTCGCCGGTGCGATCATCATTGGCATCGCGCTGTCGGTCAGTCGAATCAACGCGCGCCGGCAACTGCATGCGCTCAAGGAGACCGACACCCGCTACAACCAGTTGCTCGCGCTGCTTCCCGACGCCGTCGTCGTGCATGGCGGAGGCCGCATCCTGTTCGCCAATCCGGCGTCGGCCACGCTACTCGGCCTGTCCACGCCGGAAGCGCTCGTCGGCCGTCCGCTCGCTGAGTTCGTGCACGCGGACTCCCAGCAAGTGATCACGACGGGCACGGCGGTCACTGACCGAACGGATACATTGGCCGACGCGACGCAACGCATCCGCGCGCGTCTTGTTGCCGAGTCCGGAACGATCGTGGACGTGGACATTACCGCGAGCGCGTGCACGTATCGCGACCAACCGGCAACGATTTTACTCGCGCGCGACATCTCGGCCCAGCTGCGGCACGAGCGCGACCTGCACGCGCTCGCCCTGGTCGACGAGCTCACGGGACTCGCGAACCGGCGCGCCTTCTCGCTGTTCGCCGAGCAGGAGCTGGCACGTGCGCGGCGCAGCGGGCGAACGCCGATGCTCGTGTTCGCCGATCTGGATGGCCTCAAGCAGATCAACGACGAGCACGGACATGCCGCCGGTGACGCGGCAATTCGACTGGTCGCAAGTGCACTCAAGAGCATTCTGCGCGAGGCGGACATCGTCGCGCGTTGGAGCGGCGACGAATTCGTCGCGCTGATGGGGGAAGGGAGCGAAGAGGCTGCCCAGGAAATTGGCGCGCGGCTCGACGCCGCCATCGCAACGCAGTCACCGGCAAATCAACCGTACGTGGTGACAGCGAGCGTTGGAGCAAACCCGCTCGATCCGGCACTCTCACTGCGCGACGCAATGGACCGCGCGGACGCCAAACTCTACGCTGAGAAGAAGCGCGGCCGACGGAGCACGACGCGCCATTCGCCGCCCGGCATCGACGCCATCACGTGATCACGCTAGCTTCGAGTACAGGATCTGCGCGTCACACGATGCACTGGAAGAGGAGATCGGACATGTCGCTCGAACCAACACTGAACCGACGGACGTGGTTGGTAATGATGCTGCGCGCTGGCGGCGCGGCGTTTGGTATGGGTCTGATTGCCGCACCTGCCGCGCACGCGGCCAAGCCGCCCGTGCTGACAGTGTTCAAAGATCCGTCGTGTGGGTGTTGCACCAAGTGGGTCGAGCATCTGCGAGCCAATGGCCTGGCCCCCGCGGTGAAAGACCGGACGGACATGGATGCGTTCAAGGACAGCCTCGGTATTCCGGGTCCCCTGCGTTCATGTCACACGGCAGTCGCGGGGAAGTACGTGATCGAAGGACACGTACCCGCAGCCGACGTGAAACGGTTTCTCTCCGCACCTCCAAAGAGCGTCATCGGACTTGCTGTTCCCGGGATGCCTGTCGGCTCGCCGGGAATGGAGCAAAGGGGACGAACGGATCGCTACGACGTCATGGCATTTACGGCGCGAGGCACGACGCACGTGTACGCGAAACACGGATGATGCGGTGAAGATGCGGTACGTTTCACGGTGAATTCGCTACCGCGTGCGATGCGTGTCGCCCTCGCGGTGTTCGCAACGATCGTGGCGATGGCCGTAGACGGACCGCGGAGAGGACACGCACAGGGGGTGCTGTCGCAGGGAGTGGCATCGATCGCGCAACACGAGCCGCGGCCCTTCAAGGTGGGTGAGGAACTGGTGTACCGTGTGCACTTTGGAAAATTGCCCGTGGGCAAAGCCCGAATGAGTGTCGTTGGGCTCGAAGAGATCCGTGGTCGATCGACGTATCATCTGGTGTTCACGCTCGACGGCGGCATTCCATGGTTCCGTGTGCACGATCGCTACGAAAGTTGGATCGATACATTGACGCTTGCTTCGCGGCGTTACGTGCAAGAGATTCGCGAAGGCCGATATCGTCGAGATAGCCGATACGAGATTTATCCTGAACAACGGCAGTATCGGGAGAACGACGATACGCTGCAGGCAAGTGTTGATGCACCGCTGGACGAAGGGTCGTTCATCTATTTCCTCAGAACGGTGCGCGTTTCCGTCGGGCAGACGCGCGAGTTTCATCAGTACTTCAAGCCCGATCGGAACCCGGTAGTCATTCGGGCACTCCGGCGCGACACGGTCGAGGTGCCGTCCGGGCGGTACCCGACCGTCGTCGTGCGTCCGGTCATTCGCGCCGGCGGTCTCTGGGCGGAAGACGGCGAAGCAGAGCTGTGGTTCAGCGACGACGCGCATCGCATGCTCGTGCAGATGAAAAGCAAGTTCGCGGGCTTCACCCTCTCGCTGACATTGACGGACGTGCGACTGGGCCGCTAACGCGCGCACTTCAGTAGAGCTCGATCCATCGCCGAGCGCTTCGTTTCTCGCCTGTCATCCCCTCCGGAACCCGCGGAACCGGACGCCCACATGCGCGAAATATTCTGCGAGCTGTCGGACGTGATCATGGATCAGGACGAGCATTCGAACGCGGTGGCCTGAACCGCTCGACCGATCTGCCGCATCATCCAACCGCGTTCGTCGATCGCGGTGTGAGTGGCGGATCCAACGCAAGACGCGCCGCGTCGAGTTGCGCACGTACGGCCGCTGGTCCGGTTCCCCCCTCAACCTCGCGATGGGCGACGGACCGCGTAGCGCTCAATGCATCGATCACATCGGCTTCAAAGCGCGCATGTGCCGCCGAGAACGACGCGAAGGGTAACGCATGCATTTCGACACCAGACGCCTCGCTTTCGCGCACGAGACGGCCAACCGCGCCGTGCGCCTCGCGAAATGTCGCACCTTTGCGCACGAGGTAGTCGGCGAGGTCAGTTGCCATCATCGAGCTCGAAAGCGCAGCCTGCATGCGGTCCGCGCGGAATGTGCACTCGGCGAGAGCGCCAGCCACCGCGGGCAGCACCAGGAGCAGGGTGTCCGCTGCGTCGAACAGGGTGCGCTTGTCGTCCTGAAGATCCTTGTTGTAGCTGCTGGGCAAACCCTTCAGCGTAGCGAGGAGCGCGGTGAGATTCCCCAGCATTCGGGCCGCAGAGCCGCGCGCGAGCTCGAGCGCGTCGGGATTCCGCTTCTGCGGCATCATGCTCGAGCCCGACGTGTACCCCTCGCCGAACTGCACAAACCCAAACTCGCTCGAGCCGTAGATGATCAGATCCTCGGCGAGACGGGAGAGGTGCATCCCGACCATGGCCGCGGCAAAGAGCACCTCGGCGATGAAATCGCGATCGCTGACGGCATCGATGGAATTCGGAGAAATGGCTTCGAAGCCAAGCGTGCCTTGCAGTAGCACCCGGGAGATCGGGTAGGCGCAGCCAGCCACCGCGCCTGATCCAAGGGGAAGCACCGCGGTGGATCGGTGCGCTGCCTTGATCCGCGCACGATCGCGCTCGAGCGGCCAGAAATGCGAGAGCATCCAGTGTGTGCCGGATACTGGAATCGCTCGCTGAAGGTGCGTGTACGACGGCATGAGCGTCGCTTCGAGCGTCGACGCTTGTTCGAGCATTGCCTGCTGCAGCATGCGCACGGCGCTGTCCAGGCGCTGGCACACGTCCATGGTCCACAGGCGCGTTGCCGTGGCCACCTGGTCGTTGCGGCTGCGACCGGTGTGCAGCTTGGACGCGACATCGCCCATTTCGTCGTGGAGCAGACGATCGATCAGTGTATGGACGTCTTCGTCGGAAGGCGTTGGCTGCTCGCCGCGCTCGAGACGACCCGCGACGGCGTCCAGGCCACGCTCCAATGCTTTGCTCTCTTCGAGCGTCAGGACGTTCGCGCCCCACAGGGCCACGGCCCACGCCTTGGAGGGGCGGATGTCGTACGGCCACAGCCGAAAGTCGACACCGATCGAGTTGTTGAGCGCATCGAATGCCGCCGTCGGCCCCGCGCCGAAGCGCCCGCCCCACAGCTTGTGGGATTTCGCGGGCGCGATGGTGCTGGGTGGTGCGTCGCTCATCGGAGGCATCTGTGTGATGAGTGGTGGAGTCAGACGGCAGCGAGCTCGCCTGCCGGTTCCTGCACGAGCGCCGAACCGGCCGCGCGCTCACGATCCTTGATCGCGCGGACGCGCGCAGGCAACGCGAACAGCCGAATGAATCCGGCCGCATCGCTCTGCTGATAGACATCATCTTCGCCAAAGGTCACGAAGCGCTCGTCATAAAGCGCGAACTCGCTCTCGCGGCCCACGATGTTCACCGAGCCCTTGAAGAGTCGCAGTGTCACTGATCCGGTGATGCGTTGCTGCGTGACGTCCACGAATGCGTCGTACGCTTCCCGCTCCGTCGTCCACCAGCGGCCCTCGTACACCAGGTCTGCGTACCGTGGCGCGATGAGGTCCTTCGCCGACAGCGTCTTACGATCGAGCACGAGCTGCTCGAGCTCGGAGTGCGCGGCGTACAGCAGCGTGCCGCCCGGGGTCTCGTAGACGCCGCGAGACTTCATACCGACCATGCGGTCCTCAACGAGATCGATGCGTCCCACACCGTGCTTTCCACCGATGGAATTGAGCGTCGCGACGAGTGCCACGGGTCCGAGCAGCCGCCCGTTCACGGACACCGGCGTGCCCTGATCGAAGCCGATGACGACATCTTCCGCCTCGTCTGGCGCATCGGCTGGATTGGTCGTGAGCATGAACAGATCCGCGGGCGGCGCCGCGTTTGGATCTTCCAGCACGCCACCCTCGTGCGAGAGGTGCCAGAGGTTGGCGTCGCGTGAGTAGATCTTCTCTTTCGTCGCCGCAATCGGGATGCCCTTCGCCGTTGCGTAGTCGATCGCATCCTCACGGCTTCGAATGTCCCACTCACGCCAGGGCGCGATGACGGGAAGGTCGGGCGCGAGCGTGGCGAACGTCATCTCGAACCGCACCTGATCGTTTCCCTTTCCGGTGCACCCGTGCGCGAGCGCGTCGGCACCCACGCGCCGCGCAATCTCCACCTGACGCTTGGCGATGAGCGGCCGCGCCGTGGCGGTACCAAGGAGATACTTCCGGTTGTAGACAGCGCCGGCGCGTAGCGTAGGGAAAATGAAATCCCGCACGAACTCCTCGCGCAAATCCTCGACGTAACACTCCTCGGCGCCCGATGCGAGCGCCTTCTCGCGTACCCCACGGAGCTCGTCGCCTCCCTGGCCGATGTCGGCGGCGACGCAGATCACGCGCGCGTCATAGTGCTCGCGCAGCCAGGGAACGATGATCGAGGTATCGAGGCCGCCGGAATAGGCGAGAACGATGGTGCGGGGCATGGCTGCTCCTGAAATAAGATTATGCAGTCTCACTGCATATTTACACAGGAAGTCTATCAGAGTCAACCCATGGAGATCCGCCGCCTTGTCGGCCCGCTCCCTCAGTGGGAACCAGCGAGCTCGAGGAGACGCTGCGTGAGGGTCGCGCGTGCCTCCACCGACCTCGTCACGATCAGGATCGTATCGTCGCCGGCAATGGTGCCGAGCACCTCGGGAAACTCTTCCAGGTCGATGGCCTCGGCGATCGGCTGCGCGCCACTGCGAAGCGTGTGCAGAACGATCATTTCACCGACGCCGTCGATGCGATCGAAAAGTTGTGGTAACAAATTGCCCAGTAGAGGCTTGCCCTCATGCTGCGCGAGGGAGGACGGGAGTACATACCGCCCACCGTCCTCGGTCGAGATTCGAGCCAAACCAAGATCCCTTAGATCGCGAGACAGGGTGGCCTGGGTGACGTCCATCTCACGCTCCCCCAGGCGACGCCGAAGCTCCTCCTGGCTGCCGATCACATACAGCGAAATGAGGTCTAAAATCGCAGCCTGACGCAACCGTTTTTTCGTCATCTACCCTCCAGGGCGTGCCACGAGTGTACCACGGGCACCTCGCCCAGGGAAGCAGGGATTGACCAAACGAACATGCATGATTATGCATTATAACGTGAATAAAGTTCCCGTGGGAGTCCTTGGCGCCAGCGGATATGCCGGTCGCGAGCTCTGCGCGCTCGTCGCGCAGCACCCGCGATTGTCGCTCGCGTTTGCCACGGCGAACGAGCAGAGGGGACAGGTCGTGCGGTTGGGACGCACGGATGTGCAGTTCATTGCCACCGACGACGCACCGCTCGAGCAGGCAGAGTTGGTCTTTTCCGCGCTGCCACACGGTGCGTCCCTGTCCTGGGTCGCGCGCGCGCGCGCAGCGGGGGCGCGGGTCGTGGACCTTTCCAACGATTTGCGTCCCGGGAGCGGCAACGATCAATTCGGAGCGCCCTACGGCATGCCCGAGCTCGGCGCATCCACTCGCGCGGCAATTCGTGCTGCAGACGTCGTCGCCAATCCGGGGTGTTATCCGACGTCCATTCTCCTCGCCCTCGCCCCGCTCGCGACGGCGGAACTCATCGCGCCTGGCGCTACGATCGTTGCGAATGCCGCAAGCGGTGTGAGCGGGGCAGGAAATTCGCCCAAGCGGGAATTGCTCTTTGCCGAAGTCGCCGAAGACTACCGCGCGTACGGTGTGGGCAACGTGCACCGGCATCTCAAGGAGATGACCGCAACCATGGCAGCACTTGGCACCGACGCGGATCTGGTGTTCACACCGCACCTGCTGCCGGTTGCCCGCGGTATTCTCGCCAGTATCACGGTGCCACTCGCCAGGCCCGTTGCAGACGTGCTCGCGGTCTTTCGTGATGCGTATCAGAATGAGCCGTTCATCGAAGTGGTGATGGAGCAGCCGATGCTGCGCGATGTTGTCCGACGCAACGTGCTTCGCCTGACGGCCACGATGATAGCGTCCACGCGCACCCCGATGGTGCTCGTCACGTCGGCAATCGACAATCTGATGAAGGGCGCTGCCGGGCAGGCGATCCAGAACGCGAACCTCATGCTGCGAATCGACGAATGCGTGGGGCTGCCCACATGACGCGCGTGATCAAGATCGGCGGCCGCCCACAGCGTGATGCGCTCCTCCCCGGCATCCTCGCCAGCGCGCACCGCGCCGCGCCGGGCTCGCTGGTCGTCGTCCACGGTGGCGGCGACGAGGTATCCACGCTCCAGCGTTTGTATGGCGCCGACGCGCAATTCGTCGGCGGGCGGCGAGTGACCAGCGTGCTCGACCTCGAGATCATTCGGATGGCGCTGTCCGGCTCGGCCAACAAGCGTCTCGTTTCCGCGCTCGTCGCCGAAGGAGTTCCTGCGGTCGGCATCTCGGGTGAGGACGCCGGCCTGCTGACTGCCGCGCCGCTGGATTCGGCCAACTTCGGATACGTCGGGGTACCCCGCACGGTGAACGATGCGCTCCTGCATCACCTGCTCGTGGGAGGGTACCTGCCTGTTCTCTCTCCGGTGAGTCGCTCGAGCGAGGCGGGCGCGCTCCTTCCGCTGAACGTGAATGGCGATGACGCTGCAAGCGCCATCGCCATTGCCCTCGGCGCGGAGGAACTGCTCCTCGTCGCCGACGTCGCCGGCGTCGTCGTGAACGGGGTTCCCATCGGCGCGCTTGGCGTCGATGACGCGCAGCGTCTGATCGAGGATGGAACCGCGCATGGTGGCATGGGCGCAAAACTTCAAGCGGCACTCGCGGCGCTCGAAGGTGGTGTGGAGAGAGTTCGCATATCCGATGTAGCCGCGATCGAACAGCTCGGTCGCGGGACAGTACTGACCCGAGTAGGGAGCGCGTGCGCATGACGGCACCAACAGAAACGCCAGCGACCAAGTCCGCCGCAGCCGACCTCACGCCGCCGAGTGGCGGTGTTCCCGCGCCGCTCGTGAGTCCGATCCTGGGCACGTACAAGCGCGCGCCTGTCGAATTCGTGCGCGGACGCGGTGTGCACCTCTTCGACGCTGAGGGGAAGTCCTATCTCGATTTCGTGAGCGGCATTGCCGTGAATGCGCTCGGCTACGACGACCCGGGACTCAAGGCGGCGCTACACGCGGCGGCGGATGGACTGGTGCACACGTCGAACCTCTATCACACCTCTCCGGGCGAGCGCCTCGCGGCGCAGCTCGTCGCGAAATCATTCGCCGACAAGGTGTTCTTCTGCAACTCGGGTGCAGAGGCCAACGAAGGCGCATTCAAGTTCGCGCGCCGGTGGGCGCGGACGCTTGGCGAGGCAAAGCACGAGATCCTCGCACTGCGCGGCGCGTTCCATGGACGCCTGTTCGCAACGCTCGCGGCAACCGACCGCCCATCGTACCGGTTGCCGTTCCGTCCGCTCACG
>JANMAY010000048.1:0-2981 GCA_031360095.1 Gemmatimonadaceae bacterium | reverse complement strand
CGTCGAATTCGACACCAAGACATCCGTCTTGGAGTCGAGCTGGTTGTACCGGAACGTCAGCTTGTTTCGGTCGTTCACGTTGTAGTCGAACTTGGCGAGCTTGCGAAGCGCCGGTGTCCGGTGGTCGTAGTCCTGATAAGGACCGGTCACGTAGTTGAATTTCGACTGCATGAACGCGCTCAGCGCGTCCAGGTCAGCCGCCTTGACGCGCGTGATGCTTCCGCCCGCGGTCTGGGCGCCGGTGTTCGCCCGGAACGTGGTGCCGGGCTCGGTGAGTGCTTCGTCTTCATAGTTGAAGAAGAAGAACAGCTTGTCCTTGATGATCGGACCGCTCACGTAGCCGCCAAGATTCCCAAAGTTGAAGGTGCCCGGGTTGAAATCGAGCGACCCCGCCTTCGTACCCACCAGGCTCTGATTGCGGCGCTGGTAGTAGAGCGACCCCGAGAACTCGTTGGTGCCGCTTCGCGTGACGCTGTTCACCGCCGCGCCGACGAAGTTGCCCTGGCGCACGTCGTACGGCGCGATGTTCACCTGCACCGCCTCGATGGCGTTCAGCGAGATCGGCGCGACACCGGTGCGATCGCCCGGCGTGTTTCCCAAGCCGAACGAGTTGTTGAAGTAAGAGCCGTCCACCGTGATGTTGTTGAGCCGGCTGTCCTGGCCCGCGAACGACATTCCACCGCTCGATTGCGGCGTCAGGCGCACGATCGACTCGAGCCGGCCGTTGATGGTCGGCAACGTGGCCAGCGCCTCGCGGCTGACCTGCGTTGCGGCACCGGTGCGCGCGGAGCTGATGATCGACTCGTTCGTCGCGGTGATGGTGACCTCGCCAAGTTGAACAGCCACTGGACGCGTCACGAAGTCGAGATCGGTCGCTTCGCCGAGCCTGACGTAGACACTGTCTCGCACCTGGCGCTCGTAGCCAATCGCGGACGCGGTCACGCGATACGGACCACCCACACGCATGCCCGGGATCAGTGCACGACCGTCCGCACGCGTACTGCCTTCGTACCGCGTTCCAGACGGCGCATGGAGGGCCGATATGCGGACGTCCGGACGAGGGTTTCCGCTCGCATCCTTGACCGTCGCACGGACCGCTCCGGTGGTGACACCCTGGGCAGCGACAACAGTGAATCCGCCACCTGCGAGCGTCAGAAACGCGACGCACGCCAACACTTCACGGATCTTCATCATGAGAAACTGGAAAAAGTGAGAATACACGGAGGTCGACTGGAGCTTGTACAGACCTCGGGCGCGCCGTCAGCGGAGCCGGTGCGTGCTGACAGAAAGTTCGGTGGGAAGACACGAAGAATAGGACGTCGGAACCCTGTCGAGCAAGAGAGCGCTGTAACCACACGGTCACACTCGCTGAGAGGCACTTCGGGGGACCCGTTGCTTCCCTCCTCCAGTGACCTCCAAGGCTACGACATTGTCACGGACTCGATCCGGGAGTCGCAGACCCGACCCGTGCCGTGATCACGCTCTTGATCCCGCCCCGGATATTGAAGTCGCCCACCACCTCCATCCACGCCGGCTGCACCGCCGCGGCGAGGTCGTCCAGAATCCGGTTGACGGCCCGCTCGTAAAAAATGCCATCGTTGCGGAAGCTCCAGAGATACAGCTTGAGACTCTTGAGCTCCACACACACGGCAGCAGGCACATACCGGATGTGCATCGTGGCGAAGTCGGGAGCCCCACCCTCCAGTTGCTTGAGCTCTGCCGCATCCGCCTCTATTCCGCCGAGCGGGCAGAGCGATGTGAATTCCGGGCATTCCATCGCGATCTCGTAGGCCCGACCCGGACAGGGATTGGGGAACGTTTCTAACAGCTCAGGGCGTGGCATGGACCAGAGAGTGCAGGCTGTGGAGCGTGCAGGCAGCGCACGACGGACGGTTTCCCGGAATAGAATGCTTTTCTTCCCGATCCGCTCTGGCGGTCGGTGGGATCGAGATCATATTGTTGTAATTGAAGAGAGTGCCGGTCCCCTCTGGGCCGGCCGTTGCCGCCGGGAGAACGGCCTGGCGGTACTGCCCCCTGGCAAGTCCAGGGGGCTCTTTTTTATCCCTCGCCCCGTAGCCGGCGAGCAATTTCGTCCAGCACCGCCCGCTCGTCGCTCGAGAGGCTCTCCAGCCCGCTCGATGAGATCTTGTCCAGCACACGGTCCAGCTCGGCTGCCCGCACCTCGAGTGAGGTGCGCACCGGCGTCACCACGGCTCTGGCTGACGGACGTTTTTGAGCCGCAACGGCCTTGCTTTTGGCCACGATCTCGTCCACCTCGTCGCGCTGCGCACGAGCCCGAGGAAGGGTGCGCGGAATGGCCCGCGGTGGCAATTCCTCCGGATAGTCCGGCGCCGATGCGATCCGCTGCCGGAATCGATCGAGGCTGGCCGCCGGAGGCGTGCGGAAATACAGCCATCCAAATGCGAGTCCGCCCAAATGCGCCAGATATGCGAGCCGGTTGCCGCCCACTGTGGGGTCCGCGGCATCTGACATCCCAAGCGCCAAATTGGCCGCGCTCAACAGCAGGACCAGCGTCCACGCACGCATCGGGATGGCGCCGAACAGCGCGACTTCGTCGTGCGGCCACTGCTGCGCATACGCAAACATGATCCCAAGCACGGCAGCCGACGCGCCAACCAGCAGCCCGGAGCGCACAAAGAGCAGATGCGCCATTGCGCCACCTAAGCCGCACCACAAGAAATACAACGTAAAGGCACGCGTCCCCATCACACTCTCGAGCCGCGGACCAAACGAAAGCAGCGCGTACATGTTCAGCGCAAAATGCCACACGCCGAAATGCACGAACATGTACGTGAGCGCGCTCCAGAACGTCCGTTCCAGACTGCCATCCTGGAACCCGAGCACGCTCAGCACATCGGCGAGACTCACCAGGGCATAGCCCAGTTCGATCTGAAAGGCATCGAGGGTGAGCAGCGATTCCAGTTTCTCCGCTGCGCCGCTGGTCTTGGAGGTCGAACCCG
>JANMAY010000044.1:0-1988 GCA_031360095.1 Gemmatimonadaceae bacterium | reverse complement strand
CCCATCTCGCGAAAGTCATCGCGACGATGAAGGCCCAGAACGCGCATATCATCCTCGTACAGCCGTATCAAAATCGGAAGACGGCGGAAACGGTCGCTCGGCAGACCGACGGCATTGTGCTCGACGTGTCGCAGCAGCCCGGTGCCCTCAAGAATACCGATACGTACGTGGCCCTCATGGACAACTTGGTGCGATCGGTGGCCAGCGCATTCCAGAACAAGCCATGAGCGCGGAGTTGAGTATCGCATGGGCAGTGATGAAATGGCCTCTCGCCGCCTGTCTCGTCCTCCCTCCATTGCTCGTTTATCTCGGACTGCACGTGGTGAAGCGCGAGGTCATATTCGTTGATCTCGCGCTGGCGCAGGTGGCCACCATGGGAACCTGCGTCGCCTTGATTCTCGGCTTCCATTTCGGTGATCTCACGACGTTCTGGATCTCGCTCGGCGTCACGTTCCTCGCGGCGGGACTCTTCAGCTGGTCGCGCAGCGTGGAAAAGCACGAGGTTCCGCAGGAGGCGATCATTGGCATCACGTTCGTGGTCGCGGCCGCTGCGGTGATTCTCCTATTGAGCCGCGTCGCTGGCGGCAAGGAAGAGCTGGAACACCTGCTCACCGGCGATATTCTCAACGTGACGATGGGGGATGTAGGAAAGCGCGCGGGCACGTTTGTTGTTCTCGGTGCGTTCTACGCCGTCTTTCACAAGCGCTTCGCGCTGATCTCGGAGAACTTCTCGCAGGCACTCGCAACGGGAATGTTCGTGAGGCTCTGGGATTTTCTGTTCTATGCGGCGTTCTCTTTGGTGGTCGTGAGCTTCGTCCGCATCGCGGGCGTGCTGCTCACCTTCGCCTACCTGATCGTGCCCGCGGTATGCGCGGTCATGCTGGTCGATCGGTGGAAGACGAGACTGGTGGTGGGGTGGGTCATCGCAGCGATCGCGAGTCTCGGCGGACTGTGGGCGTCCTACAAGTTCGACCTACCGACGGGCGCAGCGATCGTCGTGGCATGCGGCGTTCTTCTGGTATTGGTCAGTGTGGTCACGACGCTGCGCGGACATCGCTCGACCGTCACCGTACCAGAGGGCTGACGTTCGTCTCGACGGGGATGCGCGCTGTCTCTTCGCATCCCCGTTGAAGCCGCTCTCGCACGGGTTCGAGGCCGAAACAGCCCTGCAAGCCGGAGGTCCTGGCGACTATCTTACGGGCCTGCCATGACCAAACGCGAAGACGCACTCGACTATCACGCGCGTGGACGGCCCGGCAAAATCGCCGTCGTCCCCACCAAGCCGCTGAACAACCAGCGCGATCTCGCGCTCGCGTATTCGCCCGGCGTGGCAGAACCCTGCCTCGCGATCAGGGACAATCCGGACGACGTCTACAAGTACACTGCCCGCGGCAACCTCGTGGCCGTCGTCACCAACGGCACGGCCGTGCTCGGGCTCGGCAACATCGGCGCGTTGGCCGGCAAACCCGTCATGGAAGGCAAGGGCAATCTCTTCAAGCAGTTCGCCGACATCGACGTGTTCGATCTCGAGGTTGGATCGGAGTCGGCGGACGACATGATCAAGTTCTGCCAGCTGCTCGAGCCCACCGTCGGCGGGATCAATCTCGAGGACATCAAGGCGCCCGACTGCTTCTACATCGAGCAGACGCTGCGGCAGACGATGGGCATTCCGGTGTTTCACGACGATCAGCACGGCACCGCGATCATCTCCGGTGCCGCACTGCTCAACGCCCTCGAGATCGTCGGCAAGAACATCGAGCAGGTGAAAGTCGTCTTCTCGGGCGCCGGCGCCGCCGCGATCAGCACTGCGGAGCACTACGTCCGCCTCGGTGTCAAGCGTGAGAATATCGTGATGTGCGACCGCGCCGGCGTCATCCACGACGAGCGAGGCGACACCGACCTCGACCCGTACAAGGCGCGTTTCGTTCGCCACACGCGCGCGCGCTCCCTCGCCGACGCATTCGTCGGCGCGGACGTGTTCGTCGGGC
>JANMAY010000539.1:0-12239 GCA_031360095.1 Gemmatimonadaceae bacterium | reverse complement strand
GAATTGCGCTGCGAATCGTGTGACGCGCGAAAAGGTGCCGAGGAATCGCGCGGGGCCCGCCTGGGCGACGAGCCCGGGGGAAAAGAAGGAGCGCAGTGTCAGTGCGCGGCCCCCGACGCGTGCCTGTCGTTCCAGCACCGTCACGACGACGCCCGCTGCGCCGAGTTGGTAGGCGGCAGTGAGCCCGGCGAGGCCGGACCCGATGACTGCAACGCGCGTGCTCTTATCGGGCGAGTTCGTCAACGGCTCGCAAGGAAACCAACGCATTGCGCCGTTGGTCGACGATTCTGCTCGATGCGATGATCGCCCCAACGCCCGTCTTCTCGCTTTGCGGCACGAGAAAACAGTGGTTCGTACCATAGCTATCCGGGAGCACCGGAAACTTTCCGGTCGGGAACAGATCGGTGCCGGCCGCGGCATATCGGCGCAGATCCCCGAGCCGCTGTCCGGTGAGATAGAAGTCGAGCGCGCGCTGCACGCGGAACTCCGTCACCAGAGCTGAGCCACTGAGGATGACCTGCGGTTTGCCGCCTGCCGCGCGTCGTGCATTCACGAACGTAAGCATTGCGGCATTCGCACCGTCGGCCTCCAGCACGATGTAGCGAGCCTCGAGTCCGCTCGCAAAACGAATGTGCGTCGAAACCTCGATGGCCTGCGCAGGCAGGGCGGACGCCCATCCGGCGTACTGCGACGGCTTGAGCGGCGGAAAGATCTGATGCGCAGCGAGCGACGTACGTGAAGCCGTGGGCTGCGGAATGCGCGGATCATTCTGGCCCTGATACGCGGGCGACATGCCGAGGAAGGGCGATGTTGCCCGCACGGAAATTTGAAGTGGGTTGAACTCTCGAGGGGAGTTTGCCGAATAATACGCCAGCCACTCGTATGTGTCCGGCACCAACTCGGCATAGCTCCGGGCCTTTGCAGATTCGCCTCTCTTGAGCGATGCGCGCGCCGCTCCCACTCTGGCCAGATTGACGAAGTTCTGCGCCAATGCCGCGTTGGTCACCGCCGCAGCGGCGGTAGCCACTTTGATCCCTTCGTCGAAGCGCGTCACTGCACGAGCGAGCAACTCCGCCGATGAGAGCGACGCGCTGTCTTTCACCGGCGCTTCGCAGAAACCTTCGCCGAGCAGCACGTAGGAATATCCGGCATAGATGAGCGCGCGCGCGACGTTGAGACTCGATCCGGCGTTGGCGCCCTGCATTTTCTTCACCCGCTCGGTGGCATCGTCCGCGGATTGCCTTGCGCGCTGAATGTTCGAGTACACCTCTCGGTTCGTGACGTTCAGATCGTTGAATGCGTGCAGCGAAATCTCCCGAAAGGGCTCGTTGGCGTGGTCGGTGAACACCTCGTCCGATAGCGCGCCGGAGAACAACACGTACGCCCCATACGCGAACTGGAATTCACCGATCGCACCGTTGACCACGAACTGCTCGGAGGAGGGATCATCGAGCTGTCCTTCCCCCAGTGTGCCGGGACTGCTCACTTTCAAAAGATCGCCGCAACCGCCCGCGACCAGAACGAGTGCGGTTGCACCGCCGATTCTCCGAAGCGCGTTCATCTCCATACTCGCCACACTGCACGCGTGGTCATCAGAAGCTCAGCGCGATCGCGCCGGAATAGCGGCGCGTCTGCGGCACGGTCCACGAATCGTCCCGATTGAACGTCCGCACGCCGCCGTAGTTCAGCTCGGGATCGGGACCACCATATTTGGTCCACGTTCGCAGGTTGTGCCCAGCCAGCGTGAGCGTCGCGCGCCTCGCGGCCCCACGTACCAGGCGCGCTGGCAGGTCGTAGCTGACCGAGAGATCGCGCAGCTTGATGAAATCGGCCGGCTGCATGTGGATGAACGTCTGCGACGCCAATTTCCGCGCCAGAGTATCGTCGGGGCTGGCGGCGGGGTTCACCATCTCCCACGAAACCCCCTCACGGTCGCGTCGCCACTGCTTCGCGTTGAACTGGAAGTGTCCCCCTTTGTAATCGGCGAGTCCATGGAGCCGCAGACTCCCGAACAGCAGGATCCCGCTGGAGAACGAGATCTCCCGCGTGGGCACGGACGGTCCCATGTACACACTCACGGAATCGAGCGTAGGGCGACCTCCCACCTTCAACAGCGTGCCATCCGCGTTGTACTGAACCCGCTGGGCCCACATGGCACCGAGTGGGTAGCCCTCCTGAAAGCGCTGTGTTGACGACGAGCTGAAGCCGAATTTGTCCGGCTCGCGCGCGTAGCCGAACGACACCAGTCTGTTGTTGTTGGTGGCGAGCAAAAGCGTCGCATCCACCGTCAGCGACTTCCGCTGCACAGGGGTGGCCGTCAGCAGCACCTCGACGCCGCTGTTGGAAATCACTCCGAGGTTGACGAGCTGGTCGCCCGAGAATCCTGTGGATGGCTTCACGGGAATCTTCATGAGTGCGTCGCGTGTCCTCTTCGTGTAGTAGCTGGCATCCACTCCGACTCTGCCGTCGAGGAACGCACTCTCGACTCCGGCTTCGATCTCGGAACCGCGTTCCGGGCGGAGGTTCGGATTGCCGACGGAGAGGTATCGCACCCCCGACACCGTGCCGCCGGCCGTGGTGACTCTCGCGGAGGAATAGGCGCGGGCCGCGTCGTACGGACCCGGCGCATTCCCCGCCTGTCCCCACGCCGCGCGCAATCGGAGCGAGCTCACCCAGGGCACGTTGAAGTACGTCGCCTCGGAGATCACATAGGAGACCGACGCTTTCGGGAAGAACACGCGAGTCAGACCGGGACCGAACGCGGAGTTGTTGTCCATCCGCAATGCGAAGGTGACAAAGAGCCGGTCGTCGAGAGCCAATTGCTGTTGTGCGTACAGACCCAGGGACTTCTGCTCGGACAACGAGTCGCTGCTGCTCGTGATTGCGGCGGAGGCGACTGACCGCAATCCGGCGCTGCCCAAATCCACTCCCGTTGCGTCGGTTCGCCGGAATACGTTTGCCAAGTACTGCACGCCGAACGAGCCGATGGAGACGAGACGGTCTGAGGTGCGGCGAGTCATTGTCCCGTCGTAATTCAGCGTGACGTCCTGCGTGAGCGGCCGACCCTGTGCGATGAGACCCTTCGAGTTATCGATGGAGAGGCTGGTGCGCGACACGTAGGGGGGTGGGTCGCGCGCGTCTGGCGCGAAGTACAACTCGGACCGCCCTACGTTCGCGTCCAACCCAGCGCGAAACGTGTTCTTGAACCAGGACGTCGGCGTGTAGTGCACGCTCGATCCGATCGTGTAGCGGTCCGCGCGGATCTGGCTGTCATACGAGTTTGCGTCTTCCGGTGTGATCGTCGAGTAGTTCCGTCCGGCGGGGAACCTGTAGTTGTATCCTGGAACCGCGAGGTAGGAGCTGAAGATGAGCCCCGCCGGCCCCGCGTTGTCGTTCAATGGCAGCCGGATATGCGTTCTGCTGAGCGCGACGTCCGTGGTAAGTGTCACCTTGTTCGTCGCGGCCAGCATGACGTTGCCGCGGAGCGAATTGAGGTTGGAGAAGTTGTTGAACTGCACACCTTCTTCACTGGACTTGCCCGCCGAGATGAAGAAGGTGTACCGGTCTGCACCTCCGCTGGCGGAGAGCAGCAACTTGGAAAGTTCTCCCGTCCGCAGCGCTCGGCCGTCTGTCATGGGGCGAAAGCTGATGAGATCACCGAGCGACTTCCCAATGAAGCCCGGCCAATTCAGCGTGTCCGCAAGGCGCGATGCCGTTGCTATCGCGAAGTTCTCCGGCCGCTGGTGTTCGTCCCAATCGGACCGGCCTGTCTCGATGCGCGCCTGCCATCTGACCCCGCCCGGCCGGCCCTTCTTCGTGAAGATCTGAATCACCCCCGCGGCCGCCTCGGCACCGTACAACGTGGCAGCGGCGGGTCCCTTGATCACCTCGATGGACTCAATGTCGGCCGGGTTGATGGCGTCGAGCCCTGTCGTGGATTGACCGAAGAACTCGTTGTACCCGCCCTGGGTGCGTGTGCTCACCCGGATTCCGTCCACGTAAATCGTTGGACTGGTGCTGGCGTTGAGTGAGCCGGCGCCGCGCAAACGGAAATTCGACGCGATTCCCACAGTGCCGGATCCTGGCATGAGCGTGAGGCCCGGAGTCTTGGCTTGCAACACCTCCGCGAGGTTGGCGACCGCCGATCTCGCGACGACTTCACTCGCATTGACCACGGCAACCGAATGACCGATTGCACGCCGCCGCGTGTCGCCAATGGACCCGGTGACGACAACCGCATCGAGCTCGAGAACGCTGACGGTCATGGAGAGCGTGACCGTCGTGGTTCCGTTTGGCGTGAGGACGAAGGATGCGGCGAGCGGCTGGTAGCCAATGCCGCGTGCGAATACTTCGCGCGCGCTCACCGGAACGTTGAGAAGGCGAAACCGTCCGTCCGCGTCCGGTGATGCCCGGAGCTGCGTGCCGGTGACGGCCACCTGCACGCTGGTGATGGGCGCACCAGTGGCGGCATTGACGACGCGACCCACAATCGTGCCGGTCTGCGCCATCGCCGGAGGCGCAGCAAGAGCCAGCAGCAGGAGCGTGCCGAGTGAGCTAGTGCGCACGCGCGAGACGGGCCCGCAGCTCGGGAAGCCAGTCGAGCACCATCACCGTTTCAGGATTTTTCGGTGGGGCGAGAATGAGAAAGCCCGAGCCGTCGGGAGCGACGTCGTAGTTGCGATGCTGCATGAGGTGCTCGTCGAACGCGCCCTTGAACAATGTCGTGCGCGACGTGATCGCAAGAGTCGGCGTTACGGCGACGGCCATGAAGACGCTTCGTATGTGGTAGTAGATCTGACGTCCGTCTGGCGACCAGGCCGGCTCGATCCCACCTCCCTCGGAGATCTGGACGGCTGGACCCGGACCCGGGAACGGCCGGGCGTACACCTCTTCATTTCCCGTCGCCTTCGAGACGTAGGCTATGCTGCGCCCGTCGGGCGAAACGGCAGGCATATAGGTGGGAAATGGATCGTCCATCACCTTGCGAGCCGCGCCCCCGGTGAGAGGCGCGGACCAGATTTCCCACTCGCGGTCTGAACGCCGCTGGAACACGACGGTGCGACCGTCCGTCGTAACCGAAGGGCCGAAGGGAATTTCGGTCCCCGGAATAATGTCGGCAGTGCCGCCGTCCACGAGTTGCGACGCGAGCCCGTCTCTTCCCGCAACGAAAACGATGCGGCGTCCGTCGGGCGTCCACGCAGGATGGAGCGCGCGCCCAGTCGTCGTGAGTTGGGTCGGAGTGCCCGTCGCGATGTCGTACAGCCATACATCGAAGCGCGGACCGGACGTGACCTGCATCGCGAAGCGCTTTCCATCGGGGGAGATTCGCGGATACATGAACGACTCGGTGCTACTCGATAGGATGGGTCGCACGGCTCCCTTCGCGTCGACGAGCAACGCGGAATTGCCTCTCGGACGTCGCACGTACAGCAGTGTGCCGTTGTCGGCGAGCGAGCCCGCCTCCATGTTGCCGGCTGTGTCGTCCAGTACGGCGATCGGAGATCCGACAATTCCGCGAGCCGCGAGGTCGAGCCGCGCGGCCATGATGCTCTTGCCATTCTCGCTGATGTAGAGGAGCCATCCGTCAACGAACGCTATGGCGCGGCGCGCGCCGATCCCTAGCAGCACATGGGGTGCGGTGGACGTTCGTCCCTCGTCCAGCGACGCGATTGCAAGCTGTCCGACGACGAGCCGCGGTCCGCCAACTCTGACCGCGGTGAAAACCACCAGGTGTGTCCCGGGGATGATCAGGGGCGCGTCATGCTTGGAGGAGTCGGTTCGCGTGAACTCGGTGAGCACCGCGCCGGGCACGCCCTTCATAAGCCCTCCCGCCCCGAACCCCGTGACGATGGTGCTGTCATCGACCCACGCTCCGCTTCCGTACCGCCAGCCGCTTTCCGTGCTCAGGCGCGCAACACCGTCGAGCGTTGCGATCGTGAGTTTCCCACTCCTTGAAGTGAACAGGAGCCGCCGCCCGTCAGGGGACACGAACGGCATGTATCCGCCCATGGTCCCATCGATGGCGCGCGAGGCGAGCTGACCGACAGGCCGCAGCATGATCGGCCGCCCGGCGTCGGCAGGACCCGTGTGCACCAGCGCGCTGCCGTCCGGAGTCATGGTGACCGCACTGCGATGCGTGGCATCGATCAGGTTTGCATCGACGAACCACGACGGAGCCACGGGCTTCCGCATCGTCATCCAAGCGGCAGTCGTGACGCCAAGGATCGCTGCGGCTCCAAGGACGAGACGAGTGGAACGGCGCCACCGAGTGCCAGTCGCGCGTGCGCCGGCCGATGCGCCCACGGGCGCGAGGGCGAGAGCGTCCGCAAAATCACCCACCGTGGTGTAGCGATCGGCGGGAAGCTTCGCGAGGGCGCGCGTGAGCGCGGCCTCGACGTGGGCCGGCACGCTCGGTCGCACCGTGCGTACGCTCGACGGGAAGTCTCCGCGAACCTTGGCAATGATCGCCGAAACGGTGCTTCCGGTGAACGGCGGATCGCCCGCGAGCAATTCATACAGCATGCAAGCGAGTGAATAGATGTCGCTCCGGGCGTCGACCGCTTGATCACCGTTGGCTTGCTCCGGGCTCATGTAATGCGGCGTGCCCAGCGACGTACCCGACGCGGTGAGCCGCGCATTCGCCGCATTCGTCACGGCGAGGGCGATTCCGAAGTCGGCGACAAGTGGCTGGCCATCGAGCATCAAGATGTTTTCCGGCTTCAGATCCCGGTGGACCACGCCCTGACGGTGCGCGTAGCCCAGCGCACCCGCGATGGTGCTCACGATGCGGATCGCGTCGTCCAGCGGCAGCTGCTTCTCGCGCACGAGCCGCGCCCTCAGCGTTGCCCCTTCTATTAGAGGCATGACGTAGTACAGCAGCCCGCCCGCTTCTCCCGAGTCGAACAGCGGAAGAATGTTGGGATGCTGCAAACCAGCCGTCACGCGGATCTCGCTGAGGAACCGATCCGCACCGAGCATTGCGCCGAGTTGCGGATCGAGGACCTTGAGCGCGACGCGGCGATGGTGCCGAAGGTCGTCGGCCACATAGACGGTCGCCATGCCCCCGTGCCCAAGCACTTCTCCTACCGCGTACCGATCGGCGAGTGCGGCACGCAATGCCGGCGGTGGCTCGTGCGTTCGTTCGCCCTGCTCGCCGACGAGCGCGCTGTCGGCGAGTAGCAGCGGAGCGGCGAGCTCTCCGGCCGACTGCGACAGAATTCCCCAGCTTCCTTCGGCGCGCTCGCAGTCTTCGACGAGACGCTCAACGCTTCGTCGCAGCGCTTCGTCGTGGCATGAACCGGCAAGAAACTCTGCTCGCTTCTCACTCGGCAGCGCGAGTGCTGCATCCACGAGCGCGCGAACGTTCGCCCAGCGTTCCGGCGAGTGGGGCACGCTGACGCGGGGCAACGCGTCAGACCGCATCGTCGCGCAACGCCTCGCGCAGCCATGCGCGCGCAAATTTCCAATCGCGAGCGATTGTGCGCTGCGAGATGCCCAGCGCCTCCGCGGTTTCCTCCTCTGTATAACCGGCAAAGAACCGGCATTCTACGACACGCGCCAATCGCTCATCCACGCGCTGAAGCTCGTCGAGTGCCGCATCGAGCGCGAGCAGAGCGTCCGCGCGTTGGGGAATGGAGAGGGCTGGCGAATTGTCGCGCTCCAGCACATCGAGCGACACGGGAGCGCGCTCCGGACCTCCGCGCCGCTGCGCGGTGTGCTGGCGCGCGTAATCGATCAGGACTCGCCGCATCGCTCGCGAAGCGAGCGCGAAGAACTGCGCGCGATCCACCCACTGCACGCGATCCTGCCCCACGAGTCGCAGATAGGCCTCATGCACCACCGCGGTGGTGGACAGCGTATGGCCCACGGCCTCGCCGCGCAGATGACGCCGCGCAATTCGTTTGAGCTCGTCGTAGACCAGAGGCAGCACGCGGTCGACGGCCGCCGGCGTTCCGCTGCTCAGCGCGACCAGCTCCTGAGTGATCTCGTGCGTCCGCTGCTCGGGCATTCGTGGGAGCGAAGTGAGTGGCGAACCAACCGTTCACAGGCGGCGTGGCGTCTTTCGCGCGCATCCTCCGCGTCTTCAAGTACGGCGTCGAGGAGTGGTCGCCGAACATAGGGTGCCGGCTCCGATCGGGCAACACGCAACGCAATCGACTCAATCGCGCGTGCACGCCGCGCATAACCTGAATCAGCGAGATGACCACATGCCACATCCCATTCTGGAGTCACCATGACATTCCCCAAACGCCGCACCGCTGGATGGTTCACCTGCGCCGTTGTCGCGCTGGCGGTCACCGCATGCGGTGACCGTGCCGTCGAGCCGACGGCCGTTCCTGACATCCCCGCTCTCTCCGCCACGAAGTTCTGGGAAGTGGGTTCAAGCGTCGCGTGGAACGCGACGGCGCGCGACCTCATCGTGTCCCGTGCTGTCCGCAGCCCGGGAGTGCAGGGACGCATCCTCGCGTATCTCTCGGTCGCGCAGTACAACGCGGTCGTCGCGGCCGAGGGCACGAAGGATCGCGGCGATCATGCGTCGCCTGCAGCCGCAGCGGCGGGAGCGTCGCTCGTCGTTCTCAAGAGCTTCTTCCCGCTGGACGCGGCGCTGCTCGACGCGACGCTCCTCGCGCAGCAGGAGGCAGAACCATGGTCCGGAAACCAGAAAAAGAGTTTTGCCGCGGGAGAAGCGGTCGGGCGTGCCATCGGCGCCGCGGTGGTCGCGTATGCGGCGACCGATCGGTTCAACCTGACGGTGCCACCGCCGAACCCCGGCGGGCCTGGCAACTGGACAGGCGTGAATTCAATCCGTGGCTTCTTCGGCATGCGCACCTTCGCGCTCACGTCGGACGATCAGTTCCGACCAGGCCCACCGCCCGCGTACCTCTCTCCGGAGTTCAACTCGGCGCTCGCCGAAGTTCGGGCAATGTCCGACGGGCTCACCGCCGCCCAGCTTCTCATCGCGCAGACGTGGGCTGGCCGAGGGCCGGCGTATATGAACGAGGTGGCGTCGGAGATGATCGTCGACCATCGCCGCTCGGAGCGCGAGGGCGCGCGCATCCTCGCTGTGGCGAACATGGCCGGGTTCGACGTCCTGGACGCGTGCTTCGATGCCAAGTTCGCATACTACCTGATTCGCCCATCGCAGGTCGATCCGCTGATCAAGCTGCCGGTGGGTCTGCCCAATCACCCGTCCTATCCGAGCGGTCACTCCTGCATCACGAGCGCCTTCGCGACGGTGCTCATGACTGAATTCCCGCAGGAGAGAAACCGGCTGCAGGCGATGGTCGAGGAGGCCGGCCTGGCGCGCATGTACGGCGGGCTGCACTACCGTTTCGATTGCGTGGTCGGGCGCGAGCTGGGACGTCAGGTGGCGGAGTTCGTGATGCGGGTCTCACCGAACGGTCACGAGGCGATTCCGCTGGACTGACTCGCGTTGCCGATGCGGCCGGACGACGGTCCGTCGCCGGCCGCGCGCTGTTCGGCGTGGCGTCTTTCGCGCACATCCTCCGCGTCTTCAGGTACGGCGTCGAGGAGTGGTGGGCCGAACATAGGGCCCGGCTCCGATCAGGCAACACTTCGACGCGGCTAAAGAGTACCGCATCGCACTCACCGGTCTCGTGTCGCGCTAGCGACAACTCGCGCCACTGCCAAGGAGACATCACAATGTCCAATCGCATTCACACCACGTGCAGTCGTACGCCACTGCATCGCTGCCTGATGGTCGTCGCTCTCCCCGCGCTGCTCGCGTGTGGTGGAGGCATGGGACCAACCGCGACGGAGCCTGCTGCCGCCGCGGGTCGGGAGGAATTCACGATTGAGCTCTCCGCGTTGAGTCTCGTTGTCGGCGACCAGGGACGCGTGACGACGCGTGCCGTCAATTCCAAGGGTCGGTCGGTGGTTGAGTCGCTCGAGTGGTCGTCTGCGGATCCCCGGATTGCATCAGTCGACAAGAGCAGCGGAACCGTTACCGCGAATGCGATCGGCACGACGACCGTCACGGCGACGTTGGGGGCAAGCAAGGCGACGGCCCCGGTGTCCGTTCGACAGGCTGGCCCTGCGGTCCGCATCGTCATCAGTACGGACGGCATCAATGTGCTTGCCGGCGCTGTCGAGCGCCTGACCGCTCATGCCTACGACTCTACGGGTCGGACCTCGAGCACACCCGTCGAGTGGTCGTCGGCTGATCTCAGCATTGCGACGGTTGGAGAGACGGACGGCGTTGTGACGGCGATCGCGCTGGGCACGACCACGGTGACCGCGGCAGCCGGGACGGTGCGTGCGTCGTCCACCATCTCGGTTATCACACCACCCACCGGCGTCTTCGCGTTTACTCGCATGAGCACGATCAGCCCGGGCTTTGTCTCGGACGTCCTCACGTCGTCGTTTGTCGATCGCGCGACACAGTCCGTCCGGCGCATCGCTCAGGTCACCCCAATCGCATCACCGGCGTGGTCACCGGACGGCATCCACATGGCCCTCGAGGTCATTCGCGGTTTCGAGCAGGGATGTCCGTGGTTTGACTACGGCAGCGACCTCGTGGTTCTAGACGCAACAGCGCCTTCGAGCGTCCCATGGCGTGTCCTGACGACGAATGGGTTCAGCAAGTCGCCCAGCTGGTCGCCGGACGGAAAGCGAATCGCCTACCTCCAGCAATCGGCGCTCTTTTCCGAGTCCGACATCTACATCATCGACGCCGGCGGTGGCGTGCCGGTTCGCGTCACGAGCAAGAGTGGGTTTTACAGTCAGCCACGTTGGTCGCCGGATGGAGCGCGCTTGGCGTTCTCCGAATTCACCTGGTATGACGAGAGCTCCGAGATCTTCGTGATCGACGCGAACGGAACTCGATTGACCAACGTGACGCGGCACACGGCGTACGATGCCGATCCGAGCTGGTCGCCCGACGGCGTACACCTCGTCTTCGTCAGCGATCGCGACGGTGGTGGCGCATCCTCCCGCTCGAACGTCTTCGTCGTCGACGTTGACGGGAGCAACGTCAAGCGGCTCGCCGCAACGGGAAACAACAGCGCGTCTCCCGCGTGGTCACCCGATGGTCGTTACATCCTCTTCTCGTCGTGGCCAGCGATTTACCTGATGAACGCCGACGGGTCATCGCTCGTGAAGCTCACGACACCACCAGAAAAGTTCTGGGACTTCTCTCCCGCCTGGAGGCGCTGACAATGTCGCGATTGTTCATGGCCCTTGCGGCCTCTACGCTGCTGGCATGTGCGACGGGCACTGAGCCAGTTATCCCTGACCGCAGTCCTGTCGGCATCTCCGTCGATCCGAGTGAGCTCACGCTCATCATCGGTGACGTGGGGCACGTATCGGCGCGGATCTTCGATTCCAAGGGACTCGAGGTTTACAGATCCATCGTGTGGTCCTCGGCGGATCCCACGATTGCAACCGTGGGCAAGAGCACCGGCGGCATCAGGGCGATCTCGGTCGGAAGTACTACCGTAACGGCCACCGTAGGGGCGCTCACTGCGTCGACCTCTGTTTCCGTTCAGCCTCTGGGTCCTCCGATCGGTATTGGCATCGCGACCGCCGCGGTCAATCTGCTTGCCGGCAGTGTCGAGCAGCTGTCGGCGCGCGCATGGGACTTCAGGGGGCGGACGACGACGGACGCGATTGAATGGTCGACGGAAGATCCCTCCATCGCGACGGTTGGCAAAGCCGACGGAGTCCTGACCGCAATCGGGACCGGCACTACCACAGTTATTGCGAGTGCCGGATCGCTACGCACGACGGCGACCGTGTCGGTATTCGCCGCACCCAGCGGCGCATTCGCATTCACCCGGAGAAGCGCGTCGAGCCAAGGTACGGCGTCCGACGTGCTCACGTCCTCCTTCATCGATCGCACGGTGCGCCCCCTCCCGCGCACCGGAACCAACGCCAACTTCAAATGGATCGGCGCCCCCTCGATGTCCGCGAACGGAACGCGCATGGCGGTCGAAGTGATTCACGATTTCTGGCAAGCGGACCACTACACGGATTACACCAGCGACGTCTACGTGCTCGACCCAACCGCACCAGCCGATTCGCCATGGCGAGCCGTGACCACGAACCGTTTTAGCAAGTCGCCGAGTGTGTCGCCCGATGGAACGCGGATCGTGTATCTGCAGCAATCCGCGCTGTTTACCGAAAGCGACATCTACGTCGCCGGCACGGACGGAGGCCCGGCGGTGCGTGTCACGAAGACGAGTGGGGGTTACAGCACGCCGCGTTGGTCGCCGGACGGC
>JANMAY010000503.1:0-1742 GCA_031360095.1 Gemmatimonadaceae bacterium | reverse complement strand
CGACGCCGGGCTCGTACACCGCCGTCGTCTCCGAATCGCCAACAACAACCTTCCATTCGACCGCGCTCATGCTGGCGACCGGGGTACGAGTCCCATTTCGTCGAGAAAGCGATGGCCGCCGGTGGGCTTTCCTTCCCGCGCGGCGGCGCGCGTCAACACGAGCCGATCGATCGTGCGCGTCATGCCGACATACAGCAGCCGCCGCGCCTCCTCGATCTCATCGTTGGTGGCGCCCTTCGTGGGCGATCCTCCAGGGAGCTGCGCGTCTTCTGCACCCACCACGTACACGCGTGAAAACTCAAGCCCCTTGGTGGAGTGCAGCGTGAGGAGGTGAACGCGTGCCGCATCCGTCTCATGACCATCCCACTTGGAGAGCACCGCACGCTCGAGAAACACCGACAGCTGTTCTCGCATCGCGCCATCGGGGATCTCGGCGATGAGGCGACGCAAGCGCATCATCGCAGCGGGGTATCGCTCATCGGCTGTCTTGACCGTGCGAATCTTTATCATCAATTCGGCGCCGCCAAGCAGCTCGATGACTTCGTCCGCGCCGGGGATGGTGATGTCGTCGCCAGTTTCCTTCTCGTACCAGTCGAGGCAGTTGCTGTAGCGCCCGAGCGCGAACGGGCGGGTGATGCCGCGAAAGAGTAGCGCCTCCGTGCACAGCGCACTCTCGTCGGAGAGTGAGAGCGCCACACCAAGGTGGCCAAGCAGGTCCACGAGTGCCGTCTTGCGCGCCCGTGAGAGCTGCATGCGACCGAGTGCCAGCAGGACCTTCGCCAATGCCTCGGTGTCGTCGAGCGCCCGATGCGATTGCCCGGATGGAATGCCGAACTGGCGCGCGAGATCCACGAGCTTGTGGCTCGTGGCGAACAGATCGCGCGCCAAGGGAAGCGAGTCGTACGTACAGAGATCGAACTTCGCACCGATCTCGCGCGCCATGCGGTGCAGAATGCGGAAGTCGAAATCGTATCCGTTGTGGGCGACGATGACGTCGTCGCCGCAAAACGCTCGAAATGCCGGCCAGATCTCCTCGAATCGCGGCGCGTTCACGAGCTCCGGTTCCCCGATGCCATGCGTCAGCGTCGCTCCCGGAGTGATGGGAATGCGCGGCTTCACGAGCGAAGACCACCTCTCGACCACCTGTCCATCGCGCACGCGCACGGCAGCGATCTCGACGATCTCTGCTTTTGTCGTGTCGCGGTCCGTCGTCTCGAGATCGATGGCGGTAAAGTTCGTGAACGGCGCAGCGGACTCGCCCTCCCACATCTCGATCAGTTGCGCGGCCTTGAAGATGCCCAGCGGCAGACCGACGGACGGCACATCATCGCGCGCAATGCGCACGTCGTCGCTATTGGGCGGCGCGATACCGCGCACCGCGTCGATTCCAATCTCGACGAGCATGCCCTTGATCGGAATGTCGATCCCACCCATTGGGGGAATCCACACCTTCGTTCGCCGCGACCGTGCTTCGCGGAGCCGAGTGGCGAGCGCCACGACATCCGGCAGCTCGGCGGGATCGGTGAGCTCGTCGTGGCGGTCGTCGAGCACCGAGCGCAGCTTGCCGACGCGTCTCGACAACAGCTCCGTGACGAGTGCCGTCAGCGTGGTGTGCGATTTCCCCACCGCTTCGAGATTCTTCCAATCGGCCAGCGCGCGCCGAATCTGCCGTGCGCTTTCGTCCGCGCGCGGGAGGCCCGTGGCCATGAGCCGGAGTTGAAGGCGCAGCTCGCGCTGGTTTC
>JANMAY010000499.1:0-22790 GCA_031360095.1 Gemmatimonadaceae bacterium | reverse complement strand
GACTCGTACTCCACATGGGCCGTCGCGATCGTGATGCCGCGCGCCTTCTCCTCCGGCGCCTTGTCGATCTGGTCGAAGGCGACCGACTGCGCCAATCCCTTGGCCGCCTGAATGGACGTAATGGCCGCGGTCAACGTCGTCTTCCCATGATCGACGTGTCCAATCGTGCCCACGTTCACGTGCGGCTTGGTGCGCTCGAACTTTGCCTTTGCCATCGGTCTGTCTCGAAAAACTGTTATGAGCCGCTATTCAGAGCACGCGACCGGGATTGAACCGGTGACCTCACCCTTACCAAGGGTGTGCTCTACCAACTGAGCTACGCGTGCGTCGCCCTCAATCATTCCCCACTCCACCGGAGACAGGGAAGCCGCCACGCGCCACGCGGCGGCCTGCGCTCCCTGCACCTTCGTCACGCACCTGCTTCCTGCATCACCACCAGAGCGGGAGACGGGGCTCGAACCCGCGACATCAAGCTTGGAAGGCTTGCGCTCTACCAGCTGAGCTACTCCCGCGAAGACCGCCCCGATACTCGCGTCGCCTGCAATCCCGGCGCATGGTGGGGGAAGGATTCGAACCTTCGAAGGCTTGCGCCGTCAGATTTACAGTCTGATCCCGTTGGCCACTTGGGTACCCCACCCCAATCGTCCCGCGCGTCAGAAGCAGACCGCGCACGTTGACAACCCGCAGAGCTGACGGCGAGAATCGAACTCGCAACCGCCTGATTACAAATCAGGTGCTCTGCCAATTGAGCTACGTCAGCAGACGGCTCCCAAAAAATTTTGTGCGAGACTCGTAGAATAGTTGACCGGGGGGAGCCAGTCAAGCGGCGGAGACGACGCGACTTAGGGTGCCGCTACTCGACCTTCCAGCGGGTCTGTCCGCCCGAATCCTCGATCGTCACCCCACGCGCCTTCAGCTCGTCCCGGATGCGATCCGCTTCCGCAAAATTGCGGCTGATTCGCGCTTGACGACGCAACTCGAGCTGCTCCTCGATCCAGCCGGCCAGATCCCCCACAACCGTCTGCCGTTCGGGCACGACGTCCAGCACGCTGTCAATCCGGGCAAATGCCGCCCGCGCCCGGTCCACCGACTCGCGATCACCACCCGGTCGATCCAGCTCGGCGTTCCCCCGCCGGATGAAATCGAATAACGCCGCCAGAGCCTCGGGCCCATTCAAGTCGTCGAACAGCGCTGCCTCGGCTTGCTGCACCGCTTCGTCGGCCGCATTGCCGAGCTCGACCGTACCACCCAATGCGGCAGTCGCTTCGGATTTCAGCCGGTCCGCGAAATCGCCGATGCGGCGGACCGCATGGCGCGATGCGTCGAGCGCCTCCTCCGACAGGTTGAGCTCCTTCCGGTAATGCGTGTTGAAGACGAAATGCCGCAGTGCGGCCGCCGAAAATCGCGCTTCGCGCAATCCGGAGACGGTACTCACGTTTCCCACACGCTTCGCCATCTTCGCGCCCTCCGTGAGCAAAAAGGCGCCGTGGCACCACACGCGTGCGAAGGGCTTACCTGTGGCCGCTTCGCTCTGGGCGATCTCGTCTTCGTGATGCGGAAAGATCAGGTCGATGCCGCCCGCGTGCAGATCGAGTGTGTCGCCGAGGAGATCCATCGCCATCGCGGAGCACTCGAGATGCCAGCCTGGACGACCTCTGCCCCACGGCGAATCCCATGCGGCGCCCGTCACCTCGTCCTCCGGCTTGGCCGCCTTCCACAGCGCGAAGTCCTGCGCGTTCTCCTTACTGTAGTCGTCCTGAATCACCCGAGCGCCCGACTTGATCTCCCGGGTGTCCAGCCGCGACAGGCGCCCATACCCGGCAAATTTTCTGATCGCGAAGTACACCGATCCGTCGTCCGCCTGATACGCCGCACCCCGGGCGACGAGACGCGCCACGAGGGCAATCATCTGGGGAATGAAATCCGTCGCCTTCGGGTAGGACTCCGCCGCCTGAATGCGGAGGTACTCGCGGTCGCGATGAAAGATCTCGATGACCGGCTGCGTCACCTCCGTGATGGATTTTCCTTGCTCCTTCGCGCGCTTGATGATCTTGTCGTCCACATCGGTGAGGTTCATGACCTGCCGAATGGTCCACCCACGCAACGCAAAGGTTCTCCGCATCAAGTCCTCGAAGAGGAACGTGCGAAAGTTACCGAGGTGGGCCGGGTTGTAGACGGTGGGTCCGCACGTGTACATCCGCACCGTCGTTCCATCGGCTGGCGCGAAGGGTTCGACCCGGCGGGTCAACGTGTTGTACAGGCGGAAGTCGGACATCAGCGGACGACGTACGGCGTGAGGCGTATGGCGTACGGCGTGAGGCGTGCGGAGCGGCGCAAGGGGGCGGAGTGACGGGGGAGCTGAGACATACGGCGCTTGACTGTCGGGGTGTCGCGCGAGAAACCTACGCCACAGGCAGCACGTGTGGCGCCACGGTCGCGATTCCATCGACGTCGAGAGCCTGCTTGATTCGTCCTCGCAGGTCGCGTGCGACATCATCGCGACGATACGGGTCTACACGCGCCACTGTCCGGAGCGTCACGGTACCACCGGCAATGCGCTCGATGCCGGAAACATACGGAGGGTCGAGGAGTGCGTCGGCCCACGCGGGATCCTGCCCGAGTGATGCGGCCGCACCGCGTACTGCTTCCAAGGCTCGATCGGCGTCGCGCCACGGAATCTCGATGTCGACGGTGACTCGGCCCCAGGATCGGGTGAGGTTGGTGACCTGCGCGATCTGGCCATTGGGAATGATGTGGAGTGCACCGTTGGCGTCGCGCAGATACACGAGGCGGAGCGTGATGTTCTCGACGGAGCCCTCCACCGTCCCGATGCGGATGACGTCCCCCAGAGCGAATTGATGCTCGAGCTGGAGAAAGAAGCCAGTCACATAATCGCGGACCAGGCTCTGGGACCCGAACGAAACGGCCAAACCGACGACGCCGGCGCTCGCCAGCAGCGGCGAGATATTGAAGTCCATCTGATTGAGCACCATGAGCACGGCGACCACGGTGAGCACGGCGCGGCCGAAATTCCGCACGAGCTTGGCCGACGTGCGCGCCCGCTGCTCGCGCGCCGTCTGCAAATGCGCCTGCCCATCGTCGCCCCACTTTTCAATTCGCCGAGCGATGAAGCGAATGAACAGCCACACCGCGAAGACGGAGACGAGCACGCCGCCGACGTCAATTCCCTTGTCCAACGCGTAGTCGACTCCCCCGCTGCGCCACTCGGCAAGTGTTCGCGGGCGGCTGTGCGGCGACTCAGCGGTCTGGGCGAGGTTCGAGATGGCGGGCATCGCGGCAAGCTAGAGCCCGAAGTGGCTGACGGTCAACGACGGTCGTGCCTTCTCGGGCCGCAACGCACCGCTCGGCAACTTGCCGGACGATCGTTCGGGTGAAAGGCGTGAGCCGACCATCGCTGAGCAGCAGCACGCGATCGACGATTCCCTGCACGCATGCGACGTCGCGTGCCGCGAGGATGATGACGTCGCCCGCGCGGCCACTACCACGGATGGGAAATGGCTGCCGGAAGCCGTCGTGGTCCACCAGCAGCAGTGCCGGACCTGGCAAACACTCGGCCTGCGACAGATCAGCGAGCTGTGCGAGACTCTCGACATAGCACCGGTGCGCGAGCTTTACATCGATGGATCCGGCATCGGCGCGTCGATTGCCGGCGAGGCAGTGCAGCAACGTTGTTTTCCCTGCGCCGCGACGACCCACGATGGCAACACGCTCTCCGGCGCCTACCTCGAGCGCGCACCCGCGAAGCGCCCAAACGCGCGAAGAGCAGCCGGCAACACCGGCAGTATAGCTCTTCCAGAGATCGTGAACACGAATGGCGTACGGCACAGCGCAGGATGGAACCGCGCGCTCCGCCGGCCGTTACCGTTGCAACGCGTGCGGAGTGAATTCGCCGCGCGAGCCAGCGTGGCTAGCGCGCACGATCGTGATGAAACGCTGCGATTGCGTCGACGAGGGGAGTCCGATCGAAACGAACCGGATCCGTCGTGGGAAGTCCGGTCTCGCGCGCCACCAGGTCAACAGACCGGCGGGCAGCGTCCTCGTCGAGGTCGAACGTGTTGAGTGCAATGGCGATCACGGGCGCCGCGCGAAGTGGTGCGGCGGCGTTCTCGCTCATGCGAATGAAATCGACGAGGGGAGGAATCTTCACCCATTCGCATCGATTGATGGCCGTGCGAGACGGCTGTGCGCACAGCACCTGTGCATGGGGCAGCGATCCGTGAATGAGGCCGTACGTCACCCCGGAGTAGCTGGGATGAATGATCGAGCCCTGACCTTCCACCAGCACGAGATCCGCGTCCTTCGCGCAGTCCAGCACGAGCTGCTCGGCCGCTCCGGCAATGAAGTCGGCAACGACCGCGTCGACGGCCACACCAGAGCCCTCGATGAGAATGCCGGTTTGCCCGGTGCCAGCAAATCGCGTGGAGATTCCGCGTGCGCGCAGAGCATCGAGTAGCTGGAGCTGCGTCGTCATCTTGCCGATGTTGCAGTCGGTGCCCACGGTGAGCACGACGGTCGCCGCGATGTCGCGCACTCGGCCGTTGGCGACGCTCAGTTTTGCCGGCGGGCGCCGCAGGTCGCGAATGGCGACGCCATGCTTTCTGGCCAGCTCGGCAAGCAGCGGCACGTCACTGAGAAAACTGTGCAGTCCGCTCCAGATCTCCAGGCCATGCTCGATCGCGCGTGCGACGAGGGCGATCCACGCATCGGGAATTTGTCCGCCCGCCGGCGCGATGCCGATGAGCAGCGCGTTTGGCGCGAGTCGTAGGCCAGCGTCCAAATCGGCGACGACAGGAATGTCACCGCCGAAGCCAAGGACCTGCTGCGAGGTGCGGCCGGCATTGCTGGCGTCGAGCACACCAACGACGCGATGAGGCGTATAGCGAATGCAGGCGTTTGCGGTCTTGGACTCTTCGGGTCCGAAAAGGCCGTCCGCAAGGATGAGAAAACGCAGAGTGTCGGGCACAGGGGAGGTGCTAGAGGTGCAGATCCCTCGACTCGCGAGGCGCGCTCGTTCGGGATGACAACTCGCCGAATCTAAGCGGGTATCGCGGTGGTGCGGCGTTCGAGCAGCGAGATCACATCGACGGGCTCGGGCGGAATGATGACACCGCCTTCGGACGCGGGCAGCCGCAGAGTGAGTGGACGTTCTCGCGACGTCTTCCGGAACCCTTGCCCTTCATAGATGCGCGAAAGCAGGATGCGGCGGACGATGACCATGAGCACCGCGAGAGCCGGAACCGCCACCAACAGACCGAGTGGCCCGAGCAGCTTCCCGACGATGAGCACGAACACGATGGTCAAGACCGGCGGCAAATCAACCTGTCTCGACATGATGTAGGGCGAGACGAGATTTCCCTCGATCAAGTGCACCACGACACCCAGGCCGATGACCCACAGGGCGCGCGTTCCGCCCTCAGGCCCGGTCAGCACGAAGAGCGCCGGTAGCGTGGTGGCCAACAGCGTGCCGAAGAACGGCACAATGGTGGCAAGACCCGTGAACACGCCGAACGTGAGCGCGTACGGCACCTTCAGCACGTACAGTCCGATCGCCGTTAGCGTTCCAAGGAACGTCATCGGGAGGAGCAGACCCACGATATACGCGCGCAGCGAGTCGGCGCAGTCGGACAACACGTCCCGTACGAAATCGCGATGGATGGGCGGGAAAAGCGCGATGAGCCACTCTCGGTAGAGTGCCGGATGGAGCGAGAGGTACAGCCCCATCACCACCACGGAGAACAAGCTCACGAGCACTGTCACCACGCCGAGCACCTTCGGCACGACGTTCTGGAACTGCCCGGCGACCTGCTCGTAGACCGCAAGCAGAATGCGATGCTCGCCTGGTGTGTAGACGGACTTGAGCGCCGGAATCTTCGCGGCCATGCGATCGATCGCCGCCTCCCATCCACCGATGTAGGCGGGGAGCACCTTCACCAGCTCCTGCGTCTGTGCGATGAGCGGCGGCACGAGCACCCAGAACAGCAGCGCGAGCCCGCCGAACGTGATACCCAACGCGCCGAGAAACGCGAGCCGTTCGGGAAGTCGGGCGTGCCGGTGCAGCACGCCGGCGAGGGCACCGAGATACAGCGAAATCAGGATGCCCAGGAAGAGCAGGAGAAACACCTCCATGACCTGGCCCGTGAGCCAGATCAGGAGGACGGTGAAGACCGTCGCCGCGAGGATGGGTCCGAACTTGAGCTTCGAGACCGCTCCCGCGATCGCGGTCATCGCTTTCTCTCTTCGCCCGGCCGTTCGATCTCGGCCTCGACGTTCTCCTCGTTGCGATCACCCGCGCCGAGTGCCTTGCCGGATGACGCCGAGCCGGAGCCGAGCATGCCCATCTTCTGCTTCATCGCGAGGAGCTGCGCGTCGACGGAGACGGCACCCGCTCCTTTCTCGAGCTGCTTGAAATCGCGCTGCAGCGTGTCGCCGGTAAACTCCTCTTCGATCTCCGCGTGCGCTTTGATCTGTCGCTCGTTCGTCTCGATGCGCTCCTCCATCCTGGCAAACGCTTCGAAGGCGCTCTTCTCGGACAGTGAGGACATCGTTTCGGCGATGCGCTGCTGCGCCTGCGCACGGCGCTGGCGGGCGACGAGCAGATTCTTCTTGCGCTTCGCCTCTTCGATCTTGTCGTTCAGATCGCGAAGCTGATTCTTGAGCTTGTCGGTCTCGAGCTTGTGCGATTCCCAGGTCGTCTCGAGCTGCTGCCCGTGCGAGAGATGTTCGCCGTGCCGCACGAGCGCCTGCTTCGCGAGGTCGTCGCGGCCTTCCTGGATCGCCAGCATCGCACGCCGCTCCCAGTCCTGCGCCTGCTTGTACTCGGCGTCGGTCTGATCGCGCAGCCGCTTTTCATCGGCGATTGCCGACGCGACTTGCTGCTTGGCCTTCACCAGTTGGCCGCGCATGTCGACGAGAATCTGCGTCAGCATCTTCTCGGGATCTTCGGCCTTCGAGATCAGGTCGTTGATGTTGCTCTTGAGGAGCGCGGAAAACCGATCGAAAATGCCCATGGGTCAGCGTGCCTCGCGAAACGAGCCGAGCTCGCGCAGGTGCGACGCGAGCGCGAGCGTCATGCTCTCGTAGCTCGCGAGGAACTCTTCAAAATCCAGTGCCGACAGCTCGAGGGCTTCGGTGAGGACGATCTGCTCGTCCTGAATGCCGTACGAGCCGTGCAGCAGGTCGGACGCATTGAGCTCGAGGAGCCGGCGCGTGAGTGTGGCCGTCGCGTCCTTGTCCTTTGGCAGCGTCATGACGTCGACGCGAAGGAGCACGACGGGCGGCGAATAATTCACGGCGACCGAGAGGTCGCTGTCGGGACTCGGACGAACGATCCAGAAGCCCGGCTCGACTTCGGAATACGTTCCGCCCGTGGCACTGAGTCGAACGAGAAAACTTTCGACGTCGTCTTTCGTGAGCATCGGCACACCGGGATACTGGTTGCCCTTCACTACGGAAACAGCACGCGGCGCGTTTCACGCACGCGTGGCGAATGCGCGCAAGCTACGAATGCGCAGCGCGCCGGGGAAGTCGTGCGACGCACGCGCCTACTTCGTTTTGATCTGCACGAGCCGTTCGCGCGCGAGCCGGCGCCCCGTGGGAGTCGCCGCGAGCCCACCGCCGGCCGTCTCGCGGTATCGCACGTCCATCTCGCGACCGATCTGCCCCATCACGTCGATCACCTCGTCCACCGGAATCTTGAACTCCACGCCGGCCATCGCGAGCTCGATGCCCGTCAGCGCGATCGCGGAGCCGGTGGCGTTGCGAAAAACACAGGGCAACTCCACGAGCCCGCCCAGCGGATCGCACACGAGGCCCAACGTGCCTTGCATGGCGAGCGCAGTGGCGTGCCCAACCTGGCTCGGGCTTCCTCCCAACATCTCAGTCGCCGCACCAGCCGCCATCGCTGCCGCAGCGCCGGTTTCCGCCTGACACCCACCTTCCGCACCGGACAACGAAGCGCGCTCGGCGATTACAGCGCCGATCAGTCCAGCGACAGCGAGCGCACTCACGAGTGCGTCGTCGTCGATGTTGCGCGCCGCGGCCAGCCCGGTGAGGACCGCGGGAAGGACGCCGGCGCCACCTGCGGTTGGGGCAGCGACGATCACTCCCATGGCGGCGTTGACTTCCTGCACGGCAAGCGCTCGCGCGAGGATGTCGCGGAACGGTGTGCCGGCGAGCGGACCGGCAGGTCCGGTGCGCAGCTTGGCTGCGTCTCCCCCAACGAGTCCAGAGGCCGAGTACAGATCTCCGGTCATTCCCTGCGCCACTGCACTGCGCATGACGACGAGCGCGCGGTGCAGTGCGGCACGAATGTCCTCGACAGTACGGCCCTGATCCTTCGCCTCGACCTCCAGCGCAAGGCGCGCCAGAGGTATCTGCTGCGTCTCCGCATCGCGGATCGCATCGCCGAGGGACTTGTACATCAGGCACTCACCTTGTCGAGGCGGAACGCCCATCTGACCCATGACAGGCCGCGGAGCTCGTCGCGCACTTCGTCGCCGGGCACATCGTCGATCTCGATGACCATAAAGGCGTCCCCACCCCGTTCTTTCCGCGTCAGACGCAGCGTCGCGATGTTGATCGAGTGCTCCGAGAGAATCGTGGCGATCCGCGCCACCGAGCCTTTGACGTCTTCAGCAACGAGCACGACCGTGTGGTAGTTGCCGGTGACCTCCACGGGGTAGCCGTCGATCTCCGTGACGAGCACGCGACCTGCGCCAAGTGAGGATCCCGTCATCGTCGCATGCCGGTCGCCGTGCTCGAGCGTGATTCGCACGGTGTTCGGATGTGCGTCGTCCGCGAGCGTGGTCTTCTCGAACGAGAAGTCGAGGCCGTCCTTCTCGGCAATCTCCAGCGCCGTACGCAACCGTTCGTCATCAGGGCGAAAACCCAACAGGCCGCCGACGAGTGCTTTGTCCGTCCCGTGCCCTTCACCTGTGCGCGCGAACGAGCCGTGCAACTCCAGGCGGGCACGCTCTGGCGTCCCGCCGACCAGACATCGCGCCAACAGCCCGAGCCGGCACGCGCCCGCGGTATGCGACGACGAGGGGCCGACCATGACGGGACCAATGATGTCGAGCAGGGAGACCATGCCGTGAAGCTAACGCCGCGCCGCCACGCCGCCTCGTGCCATCACTTCTCAGTGCTCCATCCCGACGTCAGCCGGCTTTGCGCTGCCTCGCAGGCCGCTTGAGCATCTGACGCAGGTATCGGCCAGTGTGCGAGGCCTCCACCTGCACGACCTCTTCGGGTGAACCCGCGGCCACGACCGTTCCGCCGCGCGTGCCGCCCTCTGGTCCGAGATCGATGACCCAATCCGCCGTCTTGATGACGTCGAGATTGTGCTCGATGACAAGGACGGTGTTGCCGCGGTCCACCAGCCGATGCAGCACGTGCAGCAGCACGCGCACGTCCTCGAAGTGCAGGCCGGTCGTGGGCTCGTCGAGGATATAGAGTGTCCGGCCCGTGTCCCGCTTTGACAGCTCGGTCGCAAGCTTGATGCGCTGCGCCTCGCCGCCGGACAACGTCGTCGCGCTCTGACCAAGGTGGATGTACCCAAGCCCCACGTCGTTGAGCGTCTCCAGCTTTTGCCGTATGCGCGGCTGATTCTCGAAGAACGCCAGTGCGTCCTCGCAGGTCATGTCGAGCACCTCGGCGATGCTTTGACCGCGGAAGCGAACCTCGAGTGTCTCGCGATTGTAGCGCTTGCCCTTGCACACTTCGCACGGCACGTAGACGTCGGGCAGAAAATGCATCTCGATCTTCACGAGCCCGTCGCCCTGACAGGCCTCGCAGCGGCCGCCCTTCACGTTGAACGAGAAGCGCCCCGGACCATAGCCGCGAATTTTGGCCTCCGGCAACTCGGCGAACAGCTCGCGAATGGGCGTGAACAACCCCGTGTACGTAGCCGGGTTGGAGCGCGGCGTGCGACCGATCGGGCTTTGATCGATGTCGATGACCTTATCGATGTGCTCCAGGCCGGTGATGCGCTCGTGCAAACCCGGAAGGACGCGTGCCCGATAAAAGTGTCGCGCCAACGACCGGTGCAGGATGTCCTCGATGAGGGTGCTCTTCCCCGAGCCGGATACGCCCGTGACGGCGACGAAGAGTCCGAGGGGAATCTCGACGGTCACGTTGCGCAGGTTGTGCTCTCGCGCATTCAGAATGCGAATGGTCTTCTTCGGTTCCACGCGACGCCGCTCCGCAGGAATCGCGATCTCCAACTCGCCGCTCAGGTATTTGCCGGTGATCGAGCGGGGGTTGCGGATGATTTCGTCCACCGAGCCCGACGCGATGACCTCGCCGCCGTGCTTCCCGGCACCAGGGCCCATGTCGATGACGTAGTCCGCGGCGCGCATGGTCTCCTCGTCGTGCTCGACGACGATGACCGTGTTGCCAAGGTCGCGCAGCTGCTCGAGTGTGGTGAGCAGACGCGCGTTGTCACGCTGATGCAGTCCGATGGAGGGCTCGTCGAGGATGTACAGCACGCCGACGAGGCGCGATCCGATCTGCGTCGCCAGCCGGATGCGCTGCGCCTCACCGCCGGAGAGTGATTCGGCCGAGCGGCCGAGCGTGAGATAGTCGAGGCCGACGTCGACGAGAAAGCGAAGGCGCTCGCGCACTTCCTTGAGAATCGGCGTTGCGATTTCGTGGTCGAGACCGTTCGCGTGCTGTTCGTCCTTGATTTGAACAGCGTCGAAAAACGCGAGTGATTCGGTGATGGGGAGATCCACCACTTGCCCGATGTTGCGCGCGCTGATCGTCACGGCGAGCGATTCTGGCTTGAGCCGGTGTCCTGCACACACCGAGCACGGCACGGCAAGCATGTACGACTCGAGCTCCACCCGGACCATGTCGGATTCGCTCTCCTCGTACCGACGCTCGACGTTGGCGATGATGCCCTCCCAACTGCCATCGGACTTTTTCTTTTTCGCGGGCGATCCCGCACCGTCGCCGCCGTGCAGGAGACAATCGCGTACCGATGGCGCGAGCGCTCCCCAGGGGGCGTTGAGGTCGAACTTGAATTGGCGGGCCAGTGTTGGCAGCACCACCTTGCGCAAATAGCCCGTGGGTTCCCCCCACGGCAGCACGACTCCCTCGAGAATCGAAATGCGCGGATCGCCGAGCACGAGCTCTTCGCTCACACGCCGGCGTGTGCCGAGGCCGCCGCATTTGGTACACGCGCCGAATGGGGAGTTGAAGGAGAAGTGGCGCGGCTCCAGCTCGGGCATCGAGATTCCGCACACTGGACACCCATACTTCTCGGAGAACGTCTCGAGCGCGTTCGTCTCGGCGTTCACGACCTCGACCAAACCTTCCGCGAGCTTGAGTGCCGTCTCGATGGAATCGGTAAGGCGGGCGCGATCGTCGGCGCGCACAGCGAGGCGATCGACGACGACGGACACATTGTGGTTCTGACGCCGGTTCAGTTTTGGAGGGCTCGCGACTTCGATGAGCGCGCCGTCGACGTACGCGCGGATGAAACCCTGTTTTCGCACCGATTCGAACAACTCTCGGAACTCGCCCTTGCGGCCCTGCACCAAGGGTGCGCGAATTTCTATTTTGGTTTCCGGCTTCCACCCAAGGACAGACTCGGCGATTTGCGCCGGGCTCTGCCGTTGGACGGACCGCCCACAATTCGGGCAGTGCGGCGTGCCTGCGCGAGCGTACAGCAGACGGAGATAGTCGTAGATCTCGGTGACCGTGCCAACGGTGGAACGCGGGTTGTGGCCGGCGGTCTTCTGCTCGATGGAAATCGCCGGGGAGAGGCCGTCGATGGCGTCGACGTCCGGCTTCTCCATGAGTCCGAGGAATTGGCGGGCGTAGGCGGAGAGCGACTCGACGTAGCGCCGCTGCCCCTCCGCGTAGATGGTGTCAAACGCGAGGGACGATTTTCCCGAGCCTGACAACCCCGTTATGACCGTGAGGCGGTCACGGGGGATGGTCACGTCCACGTTGCGCAGGTTGTGCTCGCGCGCGCCGCGGACGATCAATGCGTCTTCTGCCATAGCCAGGAAATTTCGCGTCAGGACCAGGGGGAGACAAGTCAGGTGTATTCGGCGTTAGATTGTGTGACGACGCTGCGTGCGAGGTTCGCGCATCGTTGTCCCAATCCGGCCTACCAGGCGCCTTCGCGCTCCAGCCCGAGACCATGCCGCACACTGACGCCATCGTGGTGATGACGACGCTCGCGTCCGCCGAAGAGGCGGTGAAGCTGGTGCGCGCGCTGCTGGAGCGACGGCTGATTGCGTGCGGAACGGTGTTGCCGGGCGGACGCTCCCTGTATCGCTGGCAGGGCAAGATCGCTGACGAACAAGAGGTGGTCGTGCTGTTGAAGACACGGTCGGCACGGCTCGAGACGCTCACGCTCGCCTTCAACGAGCTGCATCCGTACAAAGTGCCGGAGCTGCTCGCGCTGCCGGTGGCGGCTGGGAACGCGAAGTATCTGGAATGGATCAACGGCGAGACGACTCTCGCCCTCGCCTGAGCAGCATACGCCGGAGATGAATTCTCGCATGTCGCATCCGCCTTCCAATTCCGAAAATCCTGTCGCGAGCGCCGCGTCGGCGAGCACCACGCCCGCTGCGGGAGTGTCGTCCGAACACGAGCTTCCCCTCTCCCCATCCGATGAGCGGAGCGTCGATCGTGGGCCGGACGTCGTGGCGGAGGCGCTGGCGCTCGCGGGTCGCGGCGACATGAGCGCCGCGCTCACGATGCTGCGCTCGCTGGTTGCGCACGAGCCGGGGCACGCCCGCGGCCGGGCGGCGCTCGCCAGCCTGCTCGAGAAGCGTGGCGACGTGGAAGGCGCGCTCGGAGAGCTGGGGCGCGCGTTGGAGAGCGCACCCGACGACGTCTCCATTTTATGCGCGCGGGCCACGATGCTGACCGCGCGTGGCCGGTACGATCAGGCAGAGGTGGACCTGCGTCGCGCGGCCAAGATCGAGGACGGAAGCGCGGAGGTGCAGGTACAGCTGGGCATTCTTTTCTCCAAGCGTGCTCGGTGGCGCGAAGCGATCGAGCCGCTGCAGGCGGCAGTTGTTGCCGACCCCACGCGCGCGGACGCGCACTACTACCTGGGCGAGGCATTCAATCACATCGACGATCTTCCGTCGGCGCTGGCGGCCTACGAGGCGGCGGCGACTCTGCAGCCGTCGAACATGCGCGCACTGAAGGGAATTGGCATCGTGCTGGATCGGCTCGGCCGGCCCGAGGAAGCGGCGGTTGCGTACCGCCGCGCGCGAGAATCTCAGCGCCGCTGATCTGATGCACTGGCGGTTCGGCAAGCGCGGCTTGCTCGCCGCCGGCATCATCGCGCTCTGGCTCGCGGGGCTCGGCCTGCTCGTACAGCGCGAGCTCTTTCAGCCGAACACCGATCAACTCGCCGAGGCCGGACTGCGCGTCACTCCCGGCGCTCGCTTCTACGCCGTGCTGCAGCGCGGGGAGCAGATCGGGTTCGCATCGACGACGATCGATACCATGGATGCGGGAATTGTCGTCCAGGACTATCTCGTCGCGGATCTCCCGGTGGCGGGAAAGCTGCATCGCGCCAGCGCGCGCACGTCGGTGCAGCTCTCACGGGCACTCCGCGTCAAAACCTTTTCGCTCGACATCGACGCCGGACTCACGCCGATCAAGGCGTCTGGTCAGGTGCTCGGCGACTCCCTGCTGCTGCTCACGGTGAAGGGCGTCGCCGGGGCTGCGCCGGACACGCAGCGCATCCGGTTGAACGGGCCGGTGCTGCTCCCGACGCTTTTGCCGCTCGCCATCGCGCTCGGCGAGCGGCCCAAGGTGGGACACACCTACACGCTGCCCGTGTTCGATCCGGCGTCGCTGTCGCCCAAGGATGTGCGCATTGCCGTGCAGGCGGAGAGCCTGTTCGTGCTACAGGACAGCAGCGTGTTCGACGCGACGAGCGGGCGGTGGCGCGGGGCACTGCCCGACACGGTGCGCGCGTGGCGGCTTGCCTCCGTGGGCGCATCGACTGGTGGGGGGTTCACCGGGTGGGTCGACGAGCAAGGGCGAGTGGTATTGGCAACACAGCTGTTCGGCATGACGCTGGAGCGGCGGCCGTACGAGGTTGCGTTCGAGAACTGGAAAGCGGACGCGCTCAAACGTGGCAATCAGGTGTCGGCGGATCGAGACATCTACGAGAGCACGGCCATCAGCGCGAACAAGGCGCTGCGTCAGAATCTCGCGGAGCTCAAGCTCAGGCTCAGCGGCGTGGACCTCGACGGTTTCGACGTGAAGGGATATCGCCAGCGACTGCGCGGCGACACGCTGACGATCACGAGGGAGGCTCCCAGTGCGCTCGTGGCGGCGTACGCGTTGCCCAACGGCGCACGTGCGACTGTGATGAGCGTCTTTCTCGATCCCGAGCCGCTGCTCGAGGTGGAGAATCCCCAGATCGTCGCGCTCGCGCAGCGCCTGCGGGGCACGGAGACCAATCCGCGCATCGTCGCCGAGCGTATCAACCGATGGGTGTACGATTCGCTCGAGAAAAAGATCACCGTCGGAGTACCGAGCGCCCTTGGGGCGTTGCGTGCCCGGCGTGGAGACTGTCAGGAACACACCCAGCTGTTTGTCGCACTCGGTCGGGCGGCGGGCATTCCATCGCGGGTTGCCGCGGGGCTCGCATTTCTCGACGGCAAATTCTACTACCATGCGTGGCCAGAGATCTGGCTCGAGCGGTGGGTCGCGATCGATCCCACGTTCGGACAATTCCCTGCCGACGCCTCGCATCTGCGGTTTACCATCGGCGGACTTGGCAAACAGGCCGAGCTGCTTCGTCTGATGGGCGCGCTGCAGATCGACGTGCTGGCCGCGCGCTGAATGCGGCTTTCTCTCCTGCCCCGTCCATGATCAGCCTGAAGCGGCTCACGAAGAAGTACGGCAGCTTTACCGCGGTCGACGCGATCGACCTCGAAGTTCCGCGCGGCGAGCTGTTCGGCTTCCTCGGGCCGAACGGTGCGGGCAAGACGACGACGCTGCGCATGATCGCCGGCATCCTCAAGCCGACCGCGGGCGCGATCTCGATCGCGGGGATTGATCTCGCCGCCGACCCGATCGGGGCAAAGATGAAGCTCGGCTTCATTCCGGATCGGCCTTTCATCTATGAAAAGCTGACAGGCGCGGAGTTTCTGCGGTTCGTCGCGGGATTGTACGACCAGGAGGGCGCGGAGGTCGAGCATCGCGCGCGCGAACTGCTCGCCTTGTTCGATCTGGAGGAATGGCGCGACGAGCTAGTGGAGAGCTACAGCCACGGCATGCGGCAAAAGCTCATCATCTCGAGCGCGTTCGTGCACCGGCCGGACGTGATCGTCGTCGACGAGCCGATGGTCGGGCTCGACCCGAAGGCCGCACGCATTCTGAAGGATCTCTTTCGCGAGTATACGCGCCGCGGTCACACGATCATGATGAGCACGCACACGCTCGAGGTCGCGGAGACGCTCTGCGACCGCGTCGCGATCATCGTGCAGGGGACGATTCGCGCCTCGGGAACGATGGCCGAGCTGCGCGCCGGCGCGGTGGGCGGCGCCCAGGGTCTCGAGCAAATCTTCCTGCGGCTCACGGGAGAAAACGCGGCGCGCGAGCTGGTGGACGTCCTCGATGCCTGACATCGTCGCGCGTCCGAATCCGCCGCTGCGACTGATTCTGCTCCCCAAGTGGCTGACGGCGCGTGCTCGCTCGATGGCGGACGAACGCGGCCGGCGCGCGCGCTTCGGGCTGCTCGGCTTCGTCGGCGTTCTGTTCTGGGCTTTCATCTACACGGTGCTGTACAAGCTGCTGGTGTACTTTCGCGGCGTGCCGGACCTTGGACCGTTTCTCGCCGGCAAGCTGCTCGGGATCATCCTCATCGGATTCTTTTCGATTTTGATGCTCTCCAACATCATCACGGCGCTCTCGAGTTTTTTTCTCGCGAAGGATCTGGACCTGCTCGTTGCCGCGCCGGTCGATTGGTTGACGCTCTATGGAGCGAAGCTGCTGGAGACGGCGGTGAACTCGAGCTGGATGGTGGTGCTGATGGCGACGCCGATGTTCGCGGCGTTTGGCGTCGCGTACCATGGCGGGCCGGTCTTCCCACTGCTCGTGCTCGTGGTGTTCATCCCGTTTCTCGCCGTGCCGGCGGTGATCGGCAGTGCGATTACGCTCATTCTCGTCAACGTGTTTCCCGCACGGCGCACCCGCGACATCCTCAGCGTGATTGCCGTGCTTGCGGCGGGCGGCATCGTGTTGTTGTTCCGCATCGTGCGCCCCGAGCGTCTCGCGCGGCCCGAAGGATTCCGGTCGCTCGTGGAGTTCGTGACCATTCTGCGCACTCCCACGTCGCCCTTTTTGCCGAGTGAATGGGTGCAGCGCGCGATTCTTGGGTGGTTGAACAACCGACCCGACTATCTGCCGATTTATTTGTTGTGGAGCACGGCGGCGGCGGCGTTCGTCGTGGGTGCGCTCTTCCATCGCGCACTGTACGTGCAGGGCTTCAGCAAGGCGCAGGAGAGCGCACAGCGGTGGGCGCGCAACAGCGTGACGCGCCGCATCGGGTACAAGTTGTTCTCACCGCTGAGCATCCTGCGCCGCGAGCTGGTGCTCAAGGAGCTGCGCCTGTTCTTTCGGGATACGACGCAGTGGTCTCAGCTGATTCTGTTGGCGGTGCTTGTCGTGGTGTATGTGTTCAATATCAAGTATCTCCCGCTGCGCGGCGAAGGCATCACGTTCTTTCTCGTGAACGTGATTCCGTTCCTGAATCTCGTGCTCGCCGGGTTCGTGCTGGCGTCAATCGCCGCACGGTTCATTTTTCCGAGCGTGTCGTTGGAGGGGCGGACGTTGTGGCTGCTGCGCAGCAGCCCCATGCCGGTGAACGATCTGCTGTGGGCGAAGTTCTGGGTCGGGACGACGCCGTTGCTGGTCCTGGCGCTCGGCATCGTAGGCGTGACGAACACGCTGCTCCAGGTGAGCGACTTCATGTTCGCGGTATCGGTGATGACGATCGCGCTCATGACCTTTGCGCTGTGCGGCTTGGCGCTCGGCTTTGGTACGCTGTACCCACAGTTCGAGACGGAGAACGCCGCGCAAATCCCGACGTCGTTCGGTGGTCTGCTGTTCATGATGGCGTCGATCGGTCTCATCTCCGCCGTCATCATGCTCGAAGCGCGGCCAGTGTATGGCTACCTCTCGGCGCGGTTCTACAATACGCCGACCGATCGCACGGAGATGATCGTCGGATTCGGGCTTGCCGCGCTCCTGTGTGTGGCGACGACGATCATTCCGATCGGGATCGCGAAGCGCAGGCTGGAGGCGGTGGAGCGGTAGTGCTGGTGCGGATCCCTCGACTCGCCTCGCTCGAGGGACCTGCACTCTCGACCTAGAACATCACGAGCGCGTTCAGGCCCACCGTAGACTGCCGACGCGCGGGAGCCGTCGTCGACGTCTCGAACAGCGCCGTGTTTGCACGATCATGCCGAAACTCAGCACGAATCAGCAGGTTGTGTGTCACGCGGTAGGCAGGCGTGAGCGTAACCTCCCGTAGTCTTGTCGACTGCGTGAGCCCGAGACGCGCTCCGTCCATGTCGTCGAACTGCTCGGCGCGCAGGGCGATCTGGAATGGGCCAATGCCTTCGACTTTGCCGTAGCCGGCGAATCCGCGCCAGGACGCGCGACCGCCAGCCGGGAGCTGACTTGCTTCCGCTTCCGTGCCGTAGTCGTAGTTCGCGCCGAGCGAGTACATCTTGGTGAGCTTCCAAATGGCGACGACGTCGAAAATCTGACGCAATGCGTCATTGTTTCCGGCCTGCTCCGGCCCCGCCATGTAGTTCAGCGCAACGCTGACGTCCGTCGCCGGCACGAGCGCGAGCGTGACGTGGCCACTCTTGCGGCTGTTGTTGTCCTTCACGTTGTCCCATCCCTGCACAACCATTGCGGACAGAGTCGCGGCGGCGCTGATTGGATAGCTCGCCCGCACGCCCGTGTGCGTGAGGGGAATGGCGTAATTGAACAGCAGCGACCGGCTGTACTGATCATTGTATCCGTCAAAGCCTTCGATGAGCTCCATCCCCAAGGGCGTCACGAACTTTCCCGCGTCGAGCCTGAGACCGGCACCGAGCGGTGCGATGTAGCTCAGCAGCGCCTGTTGCAGATCGAGGGATCGGCCCCAGTCCATACCGGCGGCCTTCGTCTTCAGCGGAATGGAGTTCCCCGCGGTGACGTCCACCCGGAATCCGAGCTGGTTCGGCTTGGCAATGGCGCGCTGCACCACGAGTTCCGCCACGTCGCCGTTGAGATGGTTCGCGCGGTCATCGAAAATGCGAAAGCCGTTCAGCTTGGAGGACGGGCTGTTCGCGTTGTACGTGTACGCGGCGGAGCCGAAGCCATTCACCTGAATCTGCTGATACCAGGACGTGTCCTCGGGCTGCTGCTCCTGCTGCGCCTGCGTGGCCGTTCCGGCGAGAAGAGTGATGACGAGTCCTTTCGCGAGGTACGTAGGCAGCGCAGAACGGAGCATGACCGGACCCTCCTGTGGCATGTGTAACGACGCTCGTCCGGCAACGCGATCGCGCGGACAAGAAGACACCGCCAGGATGGGGCAGAAGGAGTTATGCGTCAAACAGAATTAACGCATGCCTCGCATGCATAATGCGCATAGCCGCTCTATGAGCGATTTGTTCGGTGGAGAGTCAAATGGGATTGTCCGATCCGCGGGCAAAACTTCGCGGAGGCTCAGGCGGCGAGGCGCCGGCCGCAGGTGGCGCAGAACGCAGCTCCCGTTTCGGCGACCGACGCGCCGCATCCCGCGCAGACGCCCGGCAAGTAGCGGCCGCAATGCGAGCAATAGATGGCATCCGGCTCCGGCCGCGGTCCGCACTCGACACATGCCTTGAGCCGCGCGCGATACGCCAGCACGACGGCTTCCACGGGATCGGTCACGTCCGACGGCACATCGGCCAGCCGCATCGCATCGAGCGCGCGCTCCGTGTAGCGCGCTCGAAGCTCAGCGTAATCCGTGTCGGACAGTTTACCGGTGGCGCGATCGAATTCGATCTCACGCAGCGCCACGACCGCCTCGTCCTTGCTGACATCCGCGTCCGGCATGACGAACGGGTCGCGTCGCGGAGCCACAGCGTCGACGAACAACGGAAAAAGCACGTAGGCGAGTGCCGCCACGGCGAGCAGCGTGCCGAGTGCGAGCGCCTGCATCAGTCGTCCCGGCGAATCGCCGCGTCCAGCTTGGCCAGCTCGTCCGCGCTGCCGCTCGACGTTCCAGCGTGCGACGCGATGACGGCAGGTCGCGCGCGCTGCTGCATGCGACGCAGCACGACCGACAATGCGATCGCCCCGATTCCCAGCGCGGCGAACGGCATGAGATAGCCGGCGAGATTGAACCCCTGCCGTTTCGGCGCCATGAGCGCGCTCTCACCGTATGTCCCGACGAATGAATCGAGGATCTCCTGCGCCGAGTAGCCGCCTTCGACGAGCGAGATGATGTCGCGATGCATCGCGGGCGAGACCTGACAGGAAAAGTCGGTGGTGCGGCAGATGTAGACGTCCAGCGTGCAGCCGCACTGGCAGCGGACCTGCCGCTCGAGATCGTCCCGCGCCTCGCCGGACATCGACGCCGATGCATTCCGCTTGGGTGGTCGGCGCACGGACTTCGCCGCCTCCTGATTCATGTCGAACAGGTTGGACGTGCGACTTTGCGCACCCGGCGGCGCAGGGACGCGCTCCTGCGCATTCGCCGCGTGCGAGACGCCGAGTCCGGCGCCCGCGAGGATCGCATGCACGACAAATCCGCGGCGATGCATCAGCGGCTGCTGACCAGCTCGCGGTTCGGCGCCAGTGTTGCCACGTATCCGCTCGGCGCGCGACGGCGCTCGGACTGCGGCCACATGACGATCAGGCCGCCGATCGCCATCACCATGCCACCGATCCAGACCCAGACGACCAGCGGGTTGAAGCTGATGCGCAGCTCGGCGGTGTCCTCGCGCACGCCGGCGAGTACGACGTAGAGATCCATCTTGGCCGAGGTCCGGATTCCCACTTCCGTACTCGGCTCGAACTGCGCGTTCTTGTTGCTGTCGAAGTGCTGCCGCTTTTCGCTGGTGACGATGCCCTGCCGCACGCCGTCGCGGAACACTTCGAGGCCAACCCCCGTCACGAAGCGATTGAGCGTCTCCGAGGTCGACACACCCTGGCTGACGAAGCGCCACCGGTGCCCGAGCGGATCGATCAGCTCCTTGGATTCGCCGGCGCGGAGCTGCACGTCGTGATCCTTCTTGAACGCCAGGCCGGCGAATGCCGCGAACAGGATGACGATGCCCGCGTGCACGATGTAGCCGCCGTAGCGCCGTCGGTTGCGTGCGACGAGCCGCACGACGGCCATGGGCAAGGAGTCGCCGTGAATGGAGCGCCGCGCACCGATTCCCTTGTAGAACTCCTGGAGAATCGTTCCGGACACGAATCCGACGAGCGTGTAGGCCACCAGCGCGTGAAAGTTGCGCATGCCCAGCGCGAGCAGCAGTGCGCCCGTGGTGAGACCGGTCGCGACCGGCACGATGAACTGTCGCTTGAGATTCGACGTCGACGCTCTCCGCCATGCGATGAGCGGGCCAACGCCGGTGAGACCGAGCAAGAGAAGCCCGAGTGGGATGTTCACCGTGTTGAAGAACGGGGGGCCCACTGTGATCTTCGAGCCACGCACCCACTCGCTGAGAATGGGAAACAGCGTGCCCCACAGCACGGAGAACGCGATGCCGACCAACACGAGATTGTTGTAGAGAAACGCCGCCTCACGACTCACCATGCTCTCGAGCTCGGCGGTCGCTTGAAGATCCTTGAGGCGAGTGGCAACGAAGTAGATGGTGGCGGCGGTGGTGGCAAAGAAGAACGTCGCGAACCACGTCCCCACGGGCGACTGCGCAAACGAATGCACGCTCTCCACGATGCCGCTGCGCGTGAGGAAGGTGCCGAAGATGGCGAGCAGGAACGTGGTCACGACGAGTACGACGTTCCATTTCCGCAGCATGCCGCGCTTTTCCTGAATCATGATGGAATGCAGGAATGCGGTGCCCGTGAGCCACGGAAGAAAGCTTGCGTTCTCCACCGGATCCCACGCCCAGTACCCGCTCCATCCGAGCTCGACGTACGCCCACCACATTCCAAGGGTGATGCCGACGGTGAGGAAGAACCAGGAGATGAGCGACCAGCGCCGGACGATCTGCAGCCATGCGGCGTCGAGCTTGCGCGTCACGAGCGCGGCGATCGCGAACGCGAACGGGATCGTCGTGGCCACGTAGCCGAGGTAGAGATTCGGGGGATGGATTGCCATCCCGGGATTCTGAAGCTGCGGATTCATTCCCCGCCCGTCGGCTGGGACGAACGAGAGCCGGTCGAATGGGTTCGCCTTGAAGCAGGTGGTCGCGATGAAGAACACCAGGATGGCGGCAAGCGTCCCGCATGCCCACGGCGCGAGATCGCGTGCCTTGTCGCGCACCGACCAGATGGCGATGCAGCTATAGACGGAGAGAATGAGCGCCCAAAACAGCATCGAGCCCGCTTGACCGCCCCAGAACGCGGCGAACACATAGACCTTCGGCATGTTCGCGCTCGTGTTCGAGGCGACGTACTTGAGCGAGAAATCGTGGGTGAGCAGCGCCGTCCACAGCCCGATCGACGCGAGGAGGATCATCGCGCCGGTCGCATAGAGGCCGCGCCGCCCACTGGCGATCAAGTCTTCGCGTCCGAGCGATCCACCGGCGAAGGAGGTGACCGCTGCCCACATCGCCATGAGGAGCGCGACCCACAACGACAACTCGCCAACGAGGATCACGCTCTCGCTCCGGATTTGTAGCCGGGCGTGTTGCGATACTTGTCGTCGCCGCGCGCCGGCGGATTCCCCGACGGCGCGTTCTCATACCGCGACGCGCACTTCGCGAGCAGCGTCGTCGCGTGGAAGGTGCCGTCCTGCCCCATGCGTCCCTCGACGACGACGTCGACGCCGTCCGTAAAGGTGTCGGGCGCGATGCCGCGATACACGACAGGAAAAGTCGTGGCGCCATCCGTCACCACGAATGCGTATTCCTTTCCGCCTGGAACGCGCTTGATGGATCCGGGCACGACTCGCGCGCCGATCTTGACGCCCGTGTTTCGGAACGTCGGATCGGCCGTGAGCTTGGTGGCCAGCTCACCAGGCGTGAGATAGTACGTCCCCGTGTCCTTGATGGACGTCGCCATCAGATAGCCGGCCGTGCCGAGGACGAGTGCGCCGCCGATGAGGAATTTCGTTCGAGCCGATGTCATGCTGCCCGCGCTCGCGAGAGGAAGGAACCGACAGTCAATATAACGGTGGCGAGGCGACGGCCCAGACGGTTTTCCCTGACACGCGCACTACCGCCTGGTGCGGACGAGCAGCACCGTGGCCGCTCCTGCCCCCGCCGCGTCCCACGAAAGGTCGCGCAGACTGAACTCGCCCTTCACTCGTAGATCGCGAAACTCCTTCCCGATCCCGACAGCGGCGGTAGCGGCCGTCGCGCCTCCCAGCGCCAATCCGTGTGACGTTCCGGCCGCGCGAAGGCTGCCGTAGGCCATGCTCTGCACGAACGCCGAGGTGAAGAAATGCTGCACCTTGTCGCCGCCAATCCAATGATCGCTGGGCAACACGGCCGGCGCGAACGTGAATACAAGCCAGAAACGCCGCATCAGGCCACACTCCGCCGCTCGCGCCCAAGTCCGAGTCGGCGCGCAATGTGCCCGAGCGACGCGTCGAGCAGCGCGCGGTGTCCCGG
>JANMAY010000483.1:0-6778 GCA_031360095.1 Gemmatimonadaceae bacterium | reverse complement strand
CGACGCCGTCGCCGTGCCGACGAAGATGGGCTATCTGTTCGTCTTCGATCGCGTGACGGGCAAGCCGGTCTGGCCGATCGTGGAGCGCGCCGTGCCGCCGAGCGACGTGCCAGGCGAACGGGCATCGCCGACGCAGCCGGTGCCGACGAGGCCCGCCCCGTTCTCCGTGCAGGGCTTCAGTGAGAGCGACGTCGTGGACTTCACCCCTGACATCAAACGCCGCGCGCTCGAGGAGCTCTGACGCTATCGTTTCGGCGCGATGTACACGCCGCCATCGCTCAAGGGCACGATCGTCATGCCAGGTTCCATCGGTGGTGCCGGATGGGGCGGTGGAGCATTCGATCCCGAGACGGGCGTGATCTACATCAAGACCACGAACGGCCCTGTCATGTATCGCATCTTCAAGATGGAAGCGCGTTCGGACACGATCGATTTCAGCTACACAGCCGATCTCGTGAACTCGTCGGTGGGTGTGACGCTCGATTCCTCCGGCGCCTCGATTCCGCTCAACAAGCCACCGTATGGGACGCTCGTCGCCATCGATCTCAACTCGGGCGCGCACCGGTGGCAGGTTCCCTTTGGCGATTCGCCCGAGGTTCGGAACCTTCCGCAGTTGCGCGGCGTCGCGCTGCCTGCTCTGCTCGGTGTTGCGGGCGCCCCAGGTCCGATCGTGACGAAAAGCGGACTGCTGTTCGCGAGCGGAGGGGGCGCCGTACTGTATGCCATTGACACGCGCGACGGGCGCACGCTGTGGTCGAGCGACGTCGGGAAGCGCGCCTATTCGGTTCCGATGACATACCGCACGCGCGCTGGGCGACAATTCGTGGTGATCGCTGCCGGCTCCGGAAATGACGCGGAGCTCGTGGCTTTCGCACTGCCCGAGCAGTAGCCGCGATGTCGGGTGCGATGCGCGTTGCTGCCATGCTGATGATGTGCGCTCTTGCACTCGAGGCGCAGTCGCTGCGAGGAACGGTGCTGCGCGGCGCGCACGGCGTGGCGGGCGCCGTCGTCATTCTTCGCGACTCCACTGGTGCAACCGTCGGTCGCGCGCTCACTCACGACGCGGGTGAGTTCTTCATCACAGCGCCGCGACCTGGTCGCTACCAAGTGCATGTCCTGCGCATCGGATATGCACCGGCCATTGCGGGATTTCACGACCTGACCGCCGGCGCGGCACAAACGGCCACGCTTCGCATCGAGTCGCTGCCTGTTCAGTTGGAGCGTGAGACGGTCGAAGGGCAGAAAGTGTGTCCCAGCGGGCGCGATTCCGCCGCCGTCGCATTTGGGTATTGGGAGCAGGCGCGAACCGCACTGCTCGCCGCCACACTCACGCAAGCAACGCCGTATGAGGTGCGCCTGACGTCGTGGGACCGCACTGCGGACGGCGTCGAAACTCGTCGCCCCAGAACGGGCCAAAGCACTCGCCCCTACGTTAGTCGTCCCGCGGACTCACTCGCGGCGCGAGGGTACATCCTCGAGGATGGCGACGGTACCATGTACTGGGCACCAGATGCCGAAGTCCTGCTGAGCCCCTCGTTCGCCTCGACGCATTGTTTCGCGCTCGCATCGGGAACGTCGCGCAACATCGTCATTGCGTTCGCGCCCGTGCGCGGCGACCGGGACGCCGCGGACATTCGAGGCGACATCATCATCGATCGGCGATCGAAGTTCCTCCGACGCCTGGAGTTTCGCTACGTGGGCGGCGCGCCGATGGTAGAACAGAGTCAAAGCGGCGGGTTCGTCGTTTTCACGCCGCTGCCCGACGGCGGATGGATCACCCCGCATTGGGAGATTCGCCTTCCCACGGCCGTGAATCGCCGAGGGTCGGGTGATATCATGATGCCTGGTCAACGTCGCGTTGAACCGGGACAGATCATCCGGACTCGCACGTTCGGTGGCGACATCGAGCGGGTCGCGAGGAATGGCCGCGTGTTGTGGGAGCCGGGTCGCATTCCAATCTCCCTCGACGTGCGGGATTCGAGCGGACACGCCGCGCCCGCGGGAACACTCGTGTGGATCGCGGATGATTCGTCAGCGCGACTTCCCGCCACCGACGACAACGGGCTCGCGCATCTCGAGAATGTCGCTGAAGGCAGCCGACGCGTGAAGATTCTGACTCCGTCGCTCGATTCGATCGGATTGCCGGCGTTCGAAGCAAGCGTAAGCGCAGACTCCGCGCGTCGCGAGCCGATTCGAGTGGTCATCCCATCGTCGACCGCGTCGGCTCGGCTGCTGTGCGGGGGACAAACATCAACGTCCGCACCCGGAATGCTCTACGGTGCGGCACGGTTTGGCGTGGTTGGCGCGGACACGATGACGGCGGTTGCCACTTGGCAGACCCTGTCGATTCGTCCAGGCAGCGGGGCGGTCATGGGGGTGGGCACGGAGACTCGGCGCGCGCCGGTCGGTCTCAACGGTCGCTACCATCTCTGCGCGTTGCCCGTGGGCAAAACGATTCGGGTGCACATAGCGCTCGGGAGCCAACGCAGTGCGCCGTCCGTGGTGGAGCTCACGCCTGAACGCGACGTCGTGTGGCTGCCGTTGTCCTTTCCCTAGAGGTGCAAATCCCTCCCTCGACTTCGTCGGGGCAGACGTCTCGTTGCGCTCGACCGGATACGGCAGAAAGTCAGTTGTAGCATCTGGCCTTTTTGTTCCTTTGATCCGTGATGGACATTCCCGGCTTTTTTCTATCTCCATCACGGATTTAACCGGAAGCGGCCCGGATACGGCAGAGAGTCTGTTCCAGTATCCGGGCTTTTTGTTCTTGTGATCCGTGATGGGACATTGCTGGGCTTTTCTTTCTCCATCACGGATTTACCCGGAATAAGCTCTGCATGTCGCCGCTCAGCCCTCGAGCTCCTCGAGCGTTCTCGGCCAGTCCTGCTTGAGCAGGCGCGATAGCGCGCGATCGGCCAACAACCGCCCCTCCGTCTGACAGCGAGCGCAGTAGTTCGTTTCGTTGTCCCGATACCGGATGCGCTGCACCGGGGTTCCGCACACGGGGCAGGGGAGTCCGAACCGGCCGTGCACCACCATCTCCTTTCGGAACGCCGTCACCTTTTCGGGAAACGCGCCCGACAGCTCGTCGCGCAGCCGGTTTGTCCACTCGACGAGCGTCTCTCGGGCCGCGTCGAATAGCCGCCGCTTCTCGTCATCGGTGAGCCGCGACGTCAGCTTCAGCGGTGACATGCGTGCGCGATGCAGCAGTTCGTCGGAGTAGGCGTTGCCGATGCCGCTGAACAATCGCGGATCCGTGAGCGAGCGCTTGAGGGTGTGATTCTCCCGCATGAGCCGTTCGGTGAACTGCTCGAACGTGGCGTCGAGCACCTCGAGCCCACCTCGGTCGAACTCGCGCAGCGCCTGCCGGCCGCGAACCACATGAAGCGACGCTCGGCGCTTGCTCCCTGCTTCCGTGAGCGTGAGCGTGCCGGTGGGAAACTCCAGCTCGGCGAGCGAGATCTTGGCCGCCACTTTTTTGCGCGATCCGGCATCGTGCCAGCGGAAGCGCCCCGCAATCATGAGATGAATGACTATGTGGACGTCGTTATCGAATTCCATCACGATGCGCTTGCCGAGCCGCTCGATGGCTGTCACGCTCGTGCCAACGATGTCGTTGAGCGAGGGCTCGACCGTGCGCAGCACGAATGGGTTGAGGATCGCGTACGCGATGCAGGGCTGCCCCACGAGGCGCTGCGAGAGAGCTTCGATGTAGATGGTGACGTCGGGCAGTTCTGGCATGTACTGAAGGTGCACACCGAGCAGCACCGACGCCGTGAGCGGCATGGTGGTGTCGTCGAGACGCGGACAATCTCGGACTGTCGACCCGCGCACGGAAGGCCAGGCCCGTCGTGACGGCGGTTCGACGGCTGTCGTCCATGTACGAAGACGCCACAAACCCATTCCTGATGCCCGAGTACGTTCTCCGCTGTCCTGGATGCGGCGCCCCCGCGGCCGCCGATGCCGCAGCGTGCGGCTATTGCGGCTCCGCGCTCGCCACCGTCACGTGTCCGGCCTGCTTCGCGGCGATGTTCGCCGGCAGCCGGTTTTGCGCGCGCTGCGGCGCCGAAGCAACTCGCGAGCAGCTCGATGCAAAGCCGCTGCCGTGCCCGCGCTGCAAGCGCGAGGAGATGCAATCGCTGAAGCTGGGAACGACGACGGTGCACGAATGCGAAGCGTGCGGTGGGCTGTGGCTCGAGCCGCGCTCGCTTCAGCATCTCTGCGACACCCGCGAAGAGCACTCGAGTGTCGTGGGCGCGCTCGCCACGCGAGTGCCGACATCCGGGGCACCCCTCGAGTCGATCAAGTATCTGCCGTGTCCCGTCTGCACGAAGCTCATGAATCGCGTGAACTTCGCCCATTCGTCCGGCGTCATCGTCGATGTGTGCAAGACCGATGGTGTATGGCTCGACCGCGGCGAGTTGAATCGCGTCATCGATTTCGTCGAGGCGGGGGGAATGACCGTCTCGCGCCAACGCGAGCGGGAGAAGCTGGTCGACGAGCAGCGCCGCCTGGCAATGATGCAGTCCTTCTCGCCGTCCGGATCTGCTCGCTCCACCGGCAGCATGTTCATGGTGCAGAGTAGCATTCTCACCAACGACCAATCATCGGCGGCCGGGTTCGATCGTCTCGTGCTCGATGCGCTCGGTCTCTTTCTCAAGTGAGGCAGCAATGACGGTCCGCGATTGGATTCTGGGCGAGCTCATCGACGTCGTGGAATGGCTGGAAGATTCCCCGGACGTCATGGTGTGGCGCTTCGCACGCCCGAGCAACGAGATCAAGAACGGCGCGCAGCTCATCGTGCGGCCCGGTCAAGTTGCGGTGTTCGTCGAGCAGGGCACCGTTGCGGACGTCTTTCAACCGGGACGACACGAGCTCAGAACGGAAAATCTCCCCGTGCTCTCGACGCTGCGGGGATGGAAGTACGGATTCCAGAGTCCGTTCAAGGCTGAGGTGGTGTTCGTGAGCACGCGACAATTCACGAGCCACAAGTGGGGCACGAAAACCCCGGTAATGACGCGCGATCCCGAGCTTGGACCCGTGCGTCTGCGCGCGTACGGCACGTACATCGCGCGCGTCAGCGACGCGGAGACGTTCGTGCGCGAACTGGTGGGTGCGAACTCGTCGTTCGCGATCGATCAGATTGCCGATCAGATCCGCGACCTCGTCGTCGCGCGATTCGGCGAGCTGCTGGGCGAAAAGGCGATGCCGATTCTCGAGCTGGCGGCGAACTACCGCGAGCTGGGTAGCGAAGCCGCGGAACGTCTCGAGCCGGAGCTGGCGCGCCTGGGCATCGAGCTCACGCAGCTCGTGGTGGAGAGCATCGCGCTCCCCGACGAAGTCGCCGCCACGCTCGATCAGCGCACGCGCATTGGCCTCATCGGCGACGTCGGGGCGTACGCGCAGCTGCAGGCTGCCGACGCGATCCGCGATTCCGCGCGCAACACGGGAGCTGGAGGGGCAGGTGCGGCGATCGGTGTCGGCATCGCGATAGCGCAAAATCTTGCCGGGGCGGCTGGCGGAGCGCTTCGCTCGGCGTCGCCCGCTCAATCTGCGGAAAGCGCATCACCACCGCCGATGCCGGACTCCAAAGCATTCTGGATCGGAGTCAATGGAAAGCCAGAGGGGCCGTTCGGTCTCGCCGTGCTGGCGCAGCGGGTGAAGGATGGTGCACTAACCAGCAGCACCCTCGTGTGGTGCGAAGGAATGGCGGAGTGGGCGGCGGCGGCCGCGGTTCCCGTAGTCGGTGCGCTGTTGCCGAAAGCGAGTTGACCTGCTGCACCAAGCGTAACAAGGGAGCCGGTGCGACAATAGATTGAGGTGGTCGCACTCCTTCCCTTGCCCTAGCTCGGATGCTCTCGACTTACACGTATCGAGCGATCACCGCCACAACGGCGATCGCCCTCCTCAGCGTCTCGGCTGCAGCGCAGCAGCGCACAGTCACCGCCGCTGACTATTCGCGCGCCGAACGGCAGCTTGCGTCGTACACTACGCCGCTCGTGTTCGGCGCGGGGGTGCGTCCCACCTGGCTGCCGAACGATCGCTTCTGGTATCGGGTCGCAACGCCCGCCGGGTTCGATTTCATCGCCGTCGATCCCGCACGCGGAACGCGAACGCGCGCCTTCGACCAGACCCGCCTCGCCGCTGGACTCTCGACAGCCGCCGGTGCGCAGTACGATCCGAACCGTCTGCCCTTCACCTCGTTCGAGTACGCGCCCGACGGGTCGATCTTCGTGCGCGTGGCCGATAAAAGCTTTTCCTGCAATCCGGAGACTGGGCGCTGCGGTGCCGCGGTGAGCGATCGCGAAGCACCGCGCGTGGCCGCCGCGGGGCGTCGAGCCGCGCCACCCGATCTGCGGTCGCCCGACGGCAAGCGCACAGCGTTCATCCGCGAGTACAACCTGTGGATGCGCGACATCGCCACGGGAAAGGAAATGCAGCTCACCACCGATGGCGTGAAGCGATTCGGATACGCCACCGACAACGCGGGCTGGGTGCACAGCGATCGCCCCATTCTCGCCTGGTCGCCGGACTCGAAGAAGATCGCGACGTTCCAGCAGGACGAGCGGGGCGTCGGTGAGATGTATCTCGTCAAGACGAAAGCAGGTCATCCGGAGCTCTTGGCGTGGCCGTATCCGCTGCCCGGCGACAGCATCATCACCACGATTCAGCGCGTCGTCATCGACGTCGAGACACCGCGCGTCATCCGCTTTCAAATGCCGGCCGACGAGCACCGTACCACGCTCTGCGACGACATCTCGTGCAACGTCGGCGAGTTCAC
>JANMAY010000472.1:0-1537 GCA_031360095.1 Gemmatimonadaceae bacterium | reverse complement strand
GGCGGCATCGAGGGCGCACTTGGCGCGATGGCTGGCGGCGCTACGATCGTCATGCGCGGCGATGGCCCGGGTGGCGGACCGCCGCGCGTGGACATCGGCGGAGGCGGTCCGGGCGGTCCCGGCGGCGGGCCCCAGCCTGTCGTGATGGTCCCAATCTCGGACCTGCCCGACTACAAGCCGGTGTTTGGCCCCGGAGCCGTCCGCGCCGATATGGATGGCCGACTCTGGGTGCGCACGATTCCAACGAAGGTGCTCACCGGAGGCGCGGTCTACGAAGTGATCGATCGCAGCGGAAAGCTCGTCGATCGCGTGCAAGTGCCGACCGGAACGACGATCGCCGGATTCGGGCAAGGTGGCGTGGTGTATCTGGGCATGCGCGACGACAAGGGCCTGCACATTCAACGCGCCGTGGTGAAGTAGTCTCTCGCACGAGCGCTCCGCACGAGCAGTTGCCATCACGGATGTAAAAACAAAGAAGCCCGGATCAGCAGTGCGTTTGCTGTATCCGGGCTTCTTTCGTGTCAATCCGTGATGAACGCTTCAGCTGTCTTGTCTACTCGCCACTCGCTGTCAACCAGGGATCCCGCGACATCCACTCCTCGTCGGGCGCGAACAGAAACACCATCCCGCCATTCGCCAGCTTCGGCAGCAGTCGCTCCGCGCGCCCCGGCTCCATCGCAGGGCAGCCCTGACTGCGACCGGCTCTCGATGACGTTACGTACGGCGCGCCATGCGCCACAACGCCGCGATCGAGCGCATGGTCGTTGAAGCCGCTCGAGATTCCCGACAGCCGCAGTCCCACCGCGCTGTACGCCTGCCCCGCCGCGTGGCCGCGGAAATCGTAGGTCGCTTTTGCGACATACAGTCCAAGCGACGTTGCTTCACTGCCCGACGCATTCGAGAATCGCGTCGGCACACCGTACTGCGACGTCGATGAGCCGCGGCCATGAGCCACCGTGAACGGCCCATCCACGATCGTGCGCGTCTCCATATCGAACACATACCCACGCGGCGTCGTGCTCGGCAAACCGTAGTCGACGAAGTAGAGATACGGCTTCCGAACTTCCGCCGGATGAGACGTCTTGAACGCGAAATAGCCGCGAAACGCGGCCTCGAGCGCCTTCGGATGACTCAACGGGCGAACTGCGGACGCGAACGCCTCGACGGCGTTATTGGCTTCCGCAGCCGCCACATTCATCGGACTCGAAGATGAATCTGAACGCGTCACCGGGGCCTTCGTGACGAGCGCGACCGCCGCGGTCAGCACGGGGCCATTCGTATCCTTCGCGGGCGCGAGACGCGCACCGGCAAAGACGAGCGCGCTCGTGCCAAGCAGCACGTTCAGAAGCAATGCGGGTGCACGCATGGGCAGGGAAATCCTCAGGCTGATTCTGCTGCGGCACCAGGCGACGGAAGGAACTGCTGGCTGGGCCGACGACGGGGAGGAACCTGTTCCAAAACACCGTCCTAAATTGACGGTTTAGCCTCGGAAACGATACCGGACTCTACGTTGACGTCAGGCTCGGCCCGGTCCCGC
>JANMAY010000466.1:0-7423 GCA_031360095.1 Gemmatimonadaceae bacterium | reverse complement strand
CGTGGAGCTCGCCGACGCCTTCTTCGAATACATCCAGATTTCCACGGTCGTGGACGGATTGAAGCGAAGCGCTGGCTCGAACTCGACTCGCCCGCCGTCCGTGTTGCCGTAGATGGTGGCCGTGATCGTGAGCGGCGCACGCTCTGCTGTGCAGGCGTTGTCCCACGTGCCGGCACCGTATCCGCTGCCAACGAGCGAGCAGACGGCCGAGGCAGGGATCGTCAGCGCATGAGCGCCCATCATCAGCGTATTGTCGACGCTCGGATTGATGGTGAAAACGAACGTCTCGGTCCTTCCGTTGGGCACGAGCTTCTTGCCCACACTCGGGTTGAAACGGACGGACTGCGTGAGGTTCGCTTCAGTTGGCGAGAAAGTAGACGGAGGTGCTGTGACTTCGCTGCTGCAAGCGCTCAGGACCAGCGAGCTCGCGGCAACGAGTGTGGAAAGTCGAGCGATGGAGCGTGCCTTCATCGGCATGCGCATTGGTTCGTCCTCTCGAGCTAGGCTCGTCGGAGAAGGTGAGGCGTCGCGCGGAATCCGTTGGGAGCAATCGGAGAGCAGGTTCGCCCAACCGACCTTTGATTCCGCCGTTCACCGCGACAGGAAAGGGCGTCGTGGCGAGCCGCTCCAAGGCAATGCCGGGACCACATCCTCGAGATTGAAAATTGTCGTCAGAGTGTCGTTCTTCCTGTAACGATCTGGGCACGTTCAGACACAATGTCCGGCCCGAAAAGAAAAGGTGACCGACGTCACTTTTCCGGTATTTCGTGCAGAATGCGAGAGAAATGGCATTCTGCGGCTCGCGGCCTCGCGACTACGATACGCCTTGGACGACGGGAATGAGTGGCGACACACGCCCGCGGTGTGCCGGCAAGGGCCGCTCGAGCAGGTCATTGAGGGCCGTAAAGCGAGCAGCGAGCGGCAGATACTGCTTGACGGTGTCGTGGTGCGAGAGCCGGTCGACCGTCGTCCAGATCTGAGCGCCATAGGGCGCCAGCTCCGCGGCGCAGTCGCCGACGAGCCACGCCGCCGCGTACGCATCGAAGGCCTCCAGGCGCTCGACCGCACGCTCGAAGCGCTGGAGTGCGTCGGCACCGTGACCGTCGCGCGCCAGGAGCCGCACGGCGAGGGACTCTAGAAGCTCTCGCCCCTGGAACCACCAATCTCGCTCGCCAAGGCGGTCCAGGGATGCCGCCAGCGACGACCGCGCCGTGGCAATGTCCTGCAATCGCAGCGACGTGATGCCAACTCCAGCGTACGCCCCGATGACGACGTCGGCCGTTCCGAGCAGCTCCCCGAGCAGCACGGTATCGTGATAGAGCGCGAGCGCCCGCTCCGCATCGCCTCGTTCGCGTTCGACATTCGCCAGGTTGTACAGCGCGATCAGCCGGGAGGCATTGTTGCGCAGCGTCGTGTACAGGCGCAGGGCATCCGTACACGCTTCGTGCGCTGCGGCAAAATTGCCACGCCGCAGCTCCACCACACCGATGTTCATCGACGCGCTGGCGGCGAGATCCAATGCTTGCGCGTCGCGCGCCAGTGCCAGCGCCGCGCGGAACGCTTCCGTGCCCGCGGCACCGTCCCGCGCCAAGGTGTGGCAGACCCCGAGGGTCAGAAACGCGCGCGCCTCCATCGCCTTGTCGCCAGTGGCGCGCGTGCGCTCGATCAGGCGATTGAGCAGCACCACCGCGTCCGCCGTCGCATAGCCATGGAGCGTGATGGCGAGCCGATGAAGCGCTTCGCCGGCGAGCGATCCGTCGCCGGACGCCTCTGCCAGCACGAGCGATTCACGCCCGATGCGAATGGCGTCCGTGAGCTCCCCTTTGCGGGCGAGCGTCTGAACGAGGAGTGAACGGGTCCGTACGATCTCCGTCGTGTTCCCAATGCGTTCCGCAATCGCGAGAAGCTCGCGGCACTCCGATTCGGTTTCTGGTGTCGCCTGCCCGAGCCGGATCCGCGCCTGCAGCCGCCGCAGCTGCATGGGGAGCGCAAGCTTGGTCTCGTGCCGGACGAGCGGGGTGCCGAGCATCGCATCCGACCAGCGCTCCACGTCGGCCCAGCGTCCCGACAGCTCCGCCGCGCTCGCGAGATCGTCGTACACCGCCAGGCGCTCTTTATCGGTCGTCGCGTGTGACAGCGCGAGCGTGAGAAACTGCGTTGCCTCGTCGAGCGCGTACAGGCCGATGGCGCGCGCCGCGGCTGTCCGGCACCAGCTGTATGCCTGCGTGGCATTTCCGCTCCGCGCAAAGTGCGATGCAATGCGGTCCACCTCGGCCGGCGCTCGCTCGGCGAGCAGCGCCGCGATGCGTTCGTGCGCGTGGCGCTGCCGGGCAGCACTGACCGACCGAAGCAGTGCGTCAACCAGCAGCGCGTGCGCGAATTGATAGCTGTCGCCCTCGTCGTCGGAGCGCGCCGGTTCCAACACTGACGTCGCCAATCCGCTGTCGACCGCGTCCAGTACGGCTTCCATTGACGCACCGGAGGCGCTCGCGAGCAAATCCAGCGAGAAGGTGCGTCCGATGGCCGCGGCGGTCACGAGAATGCGCAGCGCCTCGTGCGGCAGCCGCGACAGCCGGCGCCCCACGAGATCCGACATGCCGCTGGGCAGTGCGAGCGAGGCCGGGATGGTCCACGACCAGGCGGTGCCGGTGTGCGTGAACACTCCCTCTTCACCCATTGTACGCAGCAGCTGCGCTACCAGGAACGGATTGCCTTCCGTGTGCCGAAGCACGAACGTCACGAGATCGTCGCCGAGATCCGTGCGGTGCAGCACACCCTGGAGCCAGTCGCGGACCTCCGCCGGTGTGAGCCGCTCGAGCCGGAGCTCGCGGGCGCGTTCGTCGCGCGACAACCGCTGCCGCCGCTCCCGAACAGTGCCGTAGGCCGCCTCTTCGCTGCGGAGCGTGATCGCGAAGAACACAGGCACCGCGTCGAGATGCGCTAGCAGAAACTCCAGCGCGTCCCAACTCGCGAGGTCGGCCCAGTGCATGTCCTCGAGCGCAATGACGAGCGGACGCACTTCGCTTGCGCCCTTCAGGAACGCCACGAGCTCGTGCAAGAGCTGATGTCCGTGCCGCGTCTCGATCGCGGGCGCAACTTCTCGAGCGGCGTCGGGACCGCGAAGAGCCGGTGCGAGCATCTCCAGGACGGGCCATGGGCGCGCCGGCGAGAGACCCAGCGCATGCAGCGACGTGACGATCTCCGCCCAGGGGCCGAACGGCGGACGACTCTCTGTCTCGAGCGCGCGGCCCGTGGCGACCACTGCGCCGCGGCGGCGCGCTTCGGGAAGCAGCTGTCGCACCAGTGTGGACTTCCCCACACCCGCCTCGCCGAGGATGAGCCGGACCTGCGGATTCTCGGCGACACTCTGATCGAGCGCTGCCACGAGTAACCGCACTTCCTCCGTTCGACCAACGAATCGTGTGAATACGAGTTGTGGGGGTGCGCCTCCTTCCGTGCCCGCAACGACGACCGTATCCCGGCCGGCGCGCTTCGCTTCGAACAGCGCACGATCGGCGGCGGTAAACAGCGCTTCGAAGGAATCGCCATGCGTTGGCGCGCTTGCAACGCCGATCGAGATGGTGACGGTGAGCGATTCAACCGTCTCGTGCTGCAGCGGAATGGACAGCGCGGCGGTTGTTCGGCGGATCTCGTCTCCGAGCGCCTGTGCGGCGGCCGTGTCGAGACCCGGCAGCACGATGATGAACTCGTCGCCGGCGTAGCGGCCGAGGTACTGGCCCGGCCGCAGATGCTCGCGGGACACGCCAGCCACGAGTCGCAGCGCGTCGTCTCCGGCCAAGTGGCCGAACGTGTCGTTTACAGATTTGAACTGGTCCACGTCGATCACGAGCAGCGACACGGGGGCACCGGTCCGTCGCCGTTCCGCGAGTACGGCGGTCGTGACCTCCACGAACGCGCGGCGCATGAGCGCACCGGTGAGATCGTCCTCCTGCGTGACCTCGATCGCCGTGAACCCGCCGGACTTGCGTGGGCTCAGCAGCTCGGCGGTGAGCGCGGGTGACGCGATGCTCCCTCGGCGCACGAGTTCTTCGAACCGCGAGAAGAGATGCGGGTCGAACTGCTTGCCGACCTCGCGGCGCATGATCTCCATGGCTTCCAACCGCGAGAACGCGCGCTTGTAGCTGCGTTCCGTGGTGAGCGCGTCGAACATGTCGGCGATGCACAGCACGCGAGCCGCGAGCGGAATGGCCTCCCCCGCCAGACCGTCCGGGTAGCCCTGCCCATCCCAGCGCTCGTGGTGATTGCGCACCATGGGCGAGATGTCCCAGGGGAACTGCACGTCGGCAAGCATCTCGACGCCGGCAACGGCGTGCTGGCGGACGACGTTCCACTCCTCTTCCGAGAGCTGGCCCTGCTTGTTCAGCACCTCCGCCGGCACGATGAGCTTTCCAACGTCGTGCAGCAGCGCACCGATGCGAAACCAGAAGAGCGACGGCTCATCGAATCCCGTGCGCGCCGCCAGTGCGGTCGCCAGATCCGCCACCCGCTCGCAGTGGCCCTGGGTGTAGCCGTCCTTCGACTCGATCGATTCGCTCCACGCCCGGACCACACCGAGATAGTCGCCTTCCAACTGCGCCATGCGGCGACCAACGTCGGCGAGCTCGTGGCGCGAGCTGAGCTGCGTGAAGCATGCGTGTGCGCGATTGAGCGCCTGCAAGGTTTCGCGATTTCGGCCCAACTGTTTATAGAGCTCTGCAAGCTCGCGATTCGCTTCCCCTTCGAGCGTGAGATCGCGATTGGCCGCACCGGCATCGCGCGCGCGCTGCAGCTGTTCTTCCGCCGCCGCGAGATCGCCCGTTTCGCGCGCAATGATGCCGTAGACCTTCGCCGCCTCGCCGTTCGCGCGCGAATCACCAAGATGACTCGCGAGCGCCATCGCCCTGTCGCATCGCCGTGTCGCTTCGGCGTAATCGCGCTTTGCCACCTGGAGGAGCGCGCAGTTGACTTCCACTTGGATGCGAAACGACAGCCCGCCAAGCGCATTGGCGATCATCAACGCTTCCTCGAGCGCCGCTTCGGCCACGTCGAGCCGGTCGAGCTCCAGATTGGCGATGCCCAGATTGTTGAGCGCGACGACGAGGTTATCGAGCAGGGAATGGCGCCGGCCATAGCTCACGGCTTCCTGGTAGCAGCGAAGCGCTTCGCGGAAGTCGCCGCGAATCTTGGCCAGCGAGCCGAGATTCGTCATCACGTCCACGCGGAGCCGCGGATCGCTCACACTCGTGCCCCGATCGAGCGCTTCATGAAACAGCTTCTCGGCGAGGGGGAGGTCGCCTTCGCGCCACCGAGCGGCCGCGAGCACGTTGAGCGCGTGGCCCAGCACACCGCGATCGCCGCTGATTTCGGCTGCCCCCACTGCGGCCTCCGCGCAATCCGCGGCGGCGCGATAGTCGTTGTCCACCTCGTAGGTGCGCGCGATCCAGCGGAGCAGCGTGGAGGCAGCTTCCGGCGACGGTGGGCTCAGTGCGCGAATCGCGCGCTCATACAGGACGCGCGCCTCGGATCGCCGCCCGACCTTTTCGAGTGCGCGTGCCTCGTCCGTCAGCGTGCGCGCGCTGTCGGGCCCGATCGCTTGATCGTCGGGCTCGTCAGGAGAGACGCGAAAAATACCGCTGCCATCCAGCAACGATGTCACGGAAGAGGAGGTGGGACACGCGACAAAGGCGCGCGGCACTGCGTCAGAAGAGACGCCTCACCGCTCGCCTTCGTTACGTCTGCGAATGCAGACGCCAACCCGGGCTCGATGCTACTCGGCCACCATGTAGCCGCTGAAATGCTTGATCCGGCGGGAGATGACGCTCGTCGTGAGATCGACGTACGACGTGAGCGACGGATCTTTGATCGATTCGTTGACGCAGTAAAGCCGACCGCAGTAGTACATCACCCAGTTGGCCGCATCATCTCGCGTCAACGCCTGATCGTACATTGAAAGCGTGACGGTTTTCGCGGGATTGAACCGGAGCTCCGGATAGAAATCCACGCGCGGATGATCCGTGTTCGAACCGGAGCTCACCACCGTGATGGTGTATGGCTGCCGCTCGCTCTCACACGGCTTGTTCCAGAAGTCCCCCCCATATCCGCTCTTGCCCAAGCGGCACGCGGCAAACGCCGGCAGCTGGAGCTGGCTCGCGCCCATGACGAGGGTCTGCCCCTGTCCAGGCTCGATGCGGAACGTGTAGACGCCATCGGGAATTCCAGCCCGCAGCAGTGATGCGCTAGGCGTGAACGCCGACGTCGAGAGCTGCGTGGTCGCCGAAGATGCATTCGGCGGCTCCACCATATCCGTCACCCCGCAGCCACTCGAAGCGGCAACGCCGGTGAAGGCGATCGCGAAGAGGGTGGATCGCTTCAGATGAAGCATGGTGGGAACCTCCGGGCGGCATCGCCCCGGTGTGCAGGTAGTGCGGCAGGACCGCGTGACACGACTCTTCGCGGCGACATGGTGCATTGGCAACGCCGGGGCCACATCTGGACGGTTCATGAAACTCGTCATAGTGTCCTCGGCTGGGTGTCGCTACGAGCGCTTCGGTCTCTTTGACCGGCGCTGTTCGGACCATTCGCCCGCCAGGCGAAAATCGGCTTTCATTGCAATACGCGAATTGTGACGCAGATCGCAATGTTTTTTAGAACAATCGCGCCTGGATGACCGTCAGGCCGCTATTCCCGCCATGACGGTCAGGGGCCATCGGATCGGTCGCTTCCCCGTGGGATCGCCCCACAGGGGAGCGAGGCGCTCGACGCAGGAAGTCACGGGATTGGTGCCGCGCGCGGCGCGATAGCGGTTCACAGCCGACCACGACGTGAGATATCCGGTCAGTTCGTGCAGCGTCCAGTTTGCGGCCATTTCGAATTTGGGCGCGCGGATTTCCTGGAAGGGGAGCTGAACATCCGCATAGCCGGCGTCCACGAGCGCTCGTTCCGCCGGCCAGAAGGCACCCAGCTCGTCCTCATGGAAGCGCAGGAGAATCTCGTCGAGTGCGGGCGTGATCTGCTGCAATCCATACATCCAGACGGCGATTAAGCCGCGCGGTGCGAGAACGCGTTCGGCCTCGCGAAAAAATTGCGCGCGATCGAACCAGTGGAGCGCTTGCGCCACCGTGATCAATTGAGCCGAGCCCGAGCGAAGTGCACAGTGCTCCGCGGTCATCGCGGCGTACTGCACGCGCGCGTGCTGCCGAGCGTGCGAGAGCTGGGAAGTACTTGGGTCCGTCGCGACAACGAAGGAGAAGTGATCACCCAGCGCGGTGGCTGACTGGCCGTTGCCGGTACCGCAGTCCCACGCGCAGCCTCGTTCCGGCGCGGCCGCAGCCAGCCATCGGAACAGCGCGGCGGGATACCTTGGCCGGTATGCGGCGTAGGTCTCTGCGGCCTCAGAGAAATAGTCTTGGAAATCGGACATTGG
>JANMAY010000464.1:0-4435 GCA_031360095.1 Gemmatimonadaceae bacterium | reverse complement strand
TGACCGCCGTTTCGTACACGTCGCGCACCAGCGGGCCCAGCGCGATCGGCTCGCGCACGAGATCGAACCGTCCTTCGTCCGCGCGCGCGAGTGTGAGCAGACTGTCCACGAGGTCCGACATGCGTGCCGTCTCCTGGAGTGCCTCTTCGAGCGCCTGCATTTTCTCCGTGCTTGCGGCATTCGGATGCATGGCGCGTTCGACGTCGGCGCGCAACACCGTGAGCGGCGTTTTCAACTCGTGACTTGCATCAGCGGTAAAACGACGCAGCGCGCCAAACGACGTCTCGAGGCGACTGATCATGGCGTTCAACGTGGTGCCCAGCCGGGACAGCTCCTCGTTGCCAAGGTCGGACGGAAGGCGGCGGTGCAGTGAGCGTCCGTCGGTGATCGCCTCCACTTCGTTGATGAGCCGTTCGATCGGCTCCACGGCGCCGCCCGCGATCACGTACGACACGCCGATGGATGCAAGGATGATGAGCGGCAGCACGATGAACATCGTCCCCACCAGCGTATTTGGAGACAGCTCGACCGTGGTGGTGGGAGTACCGGCAACGATGCGCGTGATGTTGGGCTTGAGCGCGCTGTCCTCGCGCGCCGCCATCAGCAACCCACCGCCAAACAACCGGTCGTCGACGCGGATGACGGCCCCTTCGCCGTTGGGAGTGAGCTGCGCCGCCTGCTGATCGACCCGCAGGCGATCGTTTCCCGGCATTTGGCGAATGCCGACTGAGCTGTAGATCGGCCGGCCATCTCTGCCATAGACGATGTAGTAGCCCGGCACGCGGTCCATGAGCACGAGCATGTCGACGGTGGCGAAGACGCACTCCCGCGGCGTGTCCTCACACGGGCGCTCTTCCGTGAGCTGCTTCCCCTCGCGCGCTGCCTCGAGCAGAAACCCGCTCGTGCGATCGGCCTGTGCGAGCGCCGCCTGAGCGAGCTGCCTCAGCTGCAGTCCGCGCGTGTTGTGGGCGATGAGCAATGCACCGGAAAAGGCGATGACATTGCCGACGAGCGCGAAGCCATAGGCCACGGTGAGTCGCGCGCGCAGGGTGGCCATGGGTGTTGGTGCCTACTCCTTCAACACGAAGCCGACGCCGCGCACCGTCGTGATCAACTTCCGCGCGTGCCGTGCGTCGATCTTCTTGCGGAGATGGTTGATCACCACGTCCACGATGTTCGTGCCGGGATCGAAATGATAGCCCCAGGCGTACTCGGTGATGAGCGTGCGGCTCATGACGCGACCGGGATGGCGCGCGAGATATTCCAGAACCGTGTATTCCTTGGGGGTGAGCTCGATGGACTCGCCCGCCCGCCGGACCTCGCGCGTCGCCTGATCAATCTCGAGATCCGCAACCTGCAGGATCGGGGACGCGAGTGAGCGCGGCCGGCGCGCGAGCGCTTCCACGCGAGCGAGCAGTTCCTCGAACGCGAACGGCTTCGTGACGTAGTCGTCGGCCCCGGCGCGAAGCGTCGACACCTTTGCATCAACGGCATCCTGCGCCGTCAGCACGAGCACCGGCCGCTCGAATCCCTTGGCGCGCAGCGACTGCAAAACGTCGAAGCCACTCTTGCCCGGCAGGCGCATGTCGAGCACGATCAGATCGTACGCTTCGGAGCTCGCACGTCGCTCGCCCTCTTCGCCATCCGTGGCGAGATCGACCGCCCACCGATGTTCTTCGAGTCCGCGCTTGACGTACTGGCCCACCGTCGGATCGTCCTCGATGACGAGGATGCGCATGGCGCGCTACTCCAAGCCGCCAGGCCGCTGAAATCCGTACTCGCGAATCTTGCGATAAAGCGTCTTCGAGCTGATGCCGAGCGCGGATGCCGCACGCCCCTGATGCCAGTTGGTGTTGTGGAGGACGGACTCGATGTGCCGCCGCTCCAACTCGGCCAGCGACAGCGCTGGTGCGTTCGCCGGCGCCGTGCCGTGCGCAGGGTTGGCGAGGGGCAGGTCGCTGGCGCGGATCTGTGGACCCTGCGCGAGGAGAACGACACGCTCGATCACGTTCTTGAGTTCACGCACGTTCCCCGGCCACGGATAGCGCGCGAGTAGCTCGAGCGCATCGACGGTTAGCGTGGGCGGATTCGCCTTGCCGTACTGACGAAGGAACTGCCGCGCGATGAGCGGAATGTCCACGGCGCGCTCCCGCAGCGGCGGCAGCTTGATCTCGATGGTGTTGATGCGATACAGCAGGTCGTCGCGGAACAGGCCGTCCTTCGCACGCTGTGCGAGGTCCCGGTTGGACGCCGCGAGCACGCGCATGTCGACCTCGACCTTCTGCGTGCCTCCAACCCGATAGAAACTGCGCTGATCGAGGGCGCGCAGCAGCTTGCTCTGCAGTTTTGGCGACAGCTCACTGATCTCGTCGAGAAACATGGTGCCGCCGGCGGCGAGCTCCATCAGCCCGAGCTTGCGTTCTTCGGCCCCCTGGAACGCGCCTCGCTCGTGCCCGAACAGTTCACTCTCCAGCATACCTTCACTGAGCGATGCACAGCTGACATCAACGAAGGGCCCGCTCCGCTCGCTCAACCGATGCAGCATGTGGGCGACGAGCTCCTTGCCGGTGCCAGACTCTCCCGTGATGAGCACCGCAGAATCACTGGGCGCGACTTTGGCGACCATGTCGAGCACGGCCTGGAGGGGCGCGTACTGGGTCACGATTTCCGTAGCGCCCCCTGCCCGCTCGAGCTGCGACTGGAGCAGCACGTTCTCACGCGCGAGTCTCCGCTTTTCCCACGCGCGTCGTACCAGCACGTCGATCTCGGCCATGCGATACGGCTTGGCCATATAGTCGTAGGCGCCAAGCTTCATCGCGCTGATGGCCGTCTCGATCGTGCCGTTGCCGGTGATGATGATGACTTCCGGGGGATCGACATCGGCGCGCACCTGCTTCAACACCTCGAGCCCGTCGAGCTCCGGCATCACGATGTCGAGCAGGGCGACGTCGTACGCCTCGGCGCGCAACGCTTCCATGGCAGCGCGTCCGTCCGTGACGGTGTTCACTGCATAGCCGCGGCCGCTCAGAAAGTTCGAGAGAATCTGCCCAAGATGGACCTCGTCCTCCGCTACTAGCACCTTGATTTTGGACTCGCTCACGTGATTTCCTCGGTGCGCTCGGCGCGGGGGAGAATGATGCGGAAGACGCTGCCCTCACCCGGCGTGCTGTCGACCTCGATGCGGCCACCATGCTCCGCCACGATGGCGTAGCAGATGGAGAGACCGAGCCCGGTGCCACGACCGGGCGGCTTGGTGGTGAAAAAAGGTTCGAAGATCTTTTTGATGTCGGCGTTGCGGATGCCTTCACCCTGATCGACGATCTCCGCGATGACGGCGTCGCGATCGTCGGACCAGCGTGTGCGGAGCGCCACGGTTCCGCGTTCGTTCATGGCATCCATGGCGTTGATCAGCAGCGCCATGAACACCTGCATCAGCTGTTCGGCGTTCGCGCGCACCACTTCCTGAAGTGTGCGATCGAGGTCGACCTTCACGACGAGCTTCTTGAACCGGGTGTGATGCTTGAGCACGAACAACGTTCGCTCGATGGCGTCGTTCACGTTGACGAGCGTCTTGTCGCCGGCCTTGGGGCGGCTGAAGTCGAGCAGCGAATCGACGATGCCCTTGCAGCGCAGCACCTCGCTCTGAATGAGCCGCAATCCGTCGAGGATCGGCGCTGGAGCATCCTCGTTTCCAAGCTCGAGACTCTCCGCACATGCGGCGATGGTCGCCAGCGGGTTGTTGATCTCGTGCATGACGCCAGCGGCAAGCGTTCCGATCGCCGCGAGCTTTTCCGCCTGCGAGAACCGATCCTGCGCCGAGCGCCACTCGGTGACGTCTTCGCCGACGGTGATCACGTGCGTGACCGGTCCGTCGTCGAGGCGCATGGGAATCTTGGAGAGGCGATACGTGCGCAGCTCGCCGGTCGCCGTCGATTCCATTTGAAAGATCTGAAGCCGGCCCGTTGCGAACACTTCGTCGAACTCGCGACGCAGCATGGTGGCCGGCTGCCGGTGCAGGATCTCGAAAATGGTCCGTCCGATCGCCTCTTCGCGCGACACGCCCTGCATGCCCGTCTCTCGTTTCCGGTTCCACACGGAAATGCGGTAGTCGCGATCGATGACGTACAGCCCCACGGGGAGCGAGTCGATGATGCGTTCGGTCACTCGGCGCTCGCGATCGATCTGGCGCGTCCGGTCGATGACTTCCGTCTCGAGGCGCTGCGCGTACGCGGCCTGCCGCAGCACGGGCGCGAGAATGTCCGCGATCGTCGCGAGGAAGGTGCGTTGGTCCGGCGACAGCGGTCCTCGCGGCGTCTGGACGAGCGCTCCCAAGGCTCGATGCGCGGCGTCGAGCCGCACGACGACGAGTCCGGAATTGCCAGGCACCGGCTGGCTCACGTGCGCGCGAACGATGGACGCCGGCGGAGTCGACGGC
>JANMAY010000440.1:0-7829 GCA_031360095.1 Gemmatimonadaceae bacterium | reverse complement strand
TCCGTCGAGCGCGCGCACTGCGGACGTGACGATGCCGCCGACCGTTGTGGCTCCAGCGCGAAACTCTTTCTTCACTCGCCCCATGAAATAGTTGGACAAGGGCTCCACAGTTTGTGTGCGCTCCTGTCCGCCCAGCGTCGTCACGTAGTGGGCCTGCTCCCGGCTCGTGACGGCGTCCATGATGCCGATCGTGTAGCCGTTGTTGGTGCGTCCCGTAATCTTGGCGGCGCCGAGAATCGTGGCGTCGTCCGGTGTGTCGGCGAATGCGGACGATGAAGCAACGAGGCCGTTGAGCTGCGGCGGGCGCCCGATGCGGCGCGAGTAGAATGCGCCGAGGCTCGACGTGTTGTTGCAATTGATGCAGCTCAGGCCTCCGAAGCTGAACGCGCTGCGGTTCGCGACGAAGAAGGGGCGCTTTTCGTCGAACGATGTTTCATACGCCGAGAGATTGAGGACTGCGGGATCCACTTCCACCTGACCAAAGTCGGGATTGATCGTGGCGTCGAGCGTGAGGCTCGACGTGAGGTTGTACTTGACGTCCGCGCCGGCGTTGATCTTGGTCCTCGCGGTGCCGTGATATGGATCGCGCGGATCCGCGTACTTGAACTGTCCGCGCGACACGACGTATGGCAGCAGTTCCGCCTGCCGCGGCACTCGCGGAATGGCGAGCCCTTCGAGGTGCCCGAAGTACGCGGGGCCACCACTCTCGTTGCGCCGGCGGAACGACCATTGGTCCTGCTCGTTCAGACGATCTACATACCGCCAGATCTGCAGGCCCCAGGTCTGCACCGGCTTGGCGGAGAAGCGAAGCTGCGAGTACGGGATGCGCAACTCCGCGGTCCACCCGTCGGCGGCTACCTGCGTGGCGCCTTCCCAAACGGGATCCCATGAGGAATCGCCGTTGAGCTGGTCGCCGCGGACGCCCGCGGGATTGATCTCGAACCACACCTCGTCCAGATGGTTGTGATAGGGATCGAGTGCGATCGCGATCTTGTCCGTTGTGAGAGAGTTGAACGAGCCGTTGTTGCCATCCGCGGCGAGAAGCTGGTCGCGTCGCGCGAGAGGAGCGCGCATACCGGCCGCGCCCATGGGATCGCTCATGCGGGCGCCGATGTAGAGCGCGTCATCGTCGTAGAGAATGCGAATTTCCGTGGCAAGAGACGCCGCGGCACCCTCGTCGGGGTTTCTCTGTCGGAACTGGCTGATTGGGGTTGCCGCGGCCCAGGCGGTTTCGTCGAGCTTGCCGTCTATCGCGATAGGCGACGTGCGGCGGGCGCCAGTTGCAGACGGGAGTTGCGCCTCGGGAGCAGCGGGAGTTTGCGCGGCCAGCGGAAGGGCGACGACGATCACGCAGAGGGCTCGGCGTGCGATCCGGGTCAGTGCAGCAAACGGCATGTGAGACGGCGGGTGGGGTGGTCTGCGGATGACTGTGTATTTGACCACCGCTGGCCCGGAATGGTTTGAACTGTTACGCGGCCCGCCGAGCAATGTCGAGCTGCAGGGCTTAGTTCCTACCAGAGCCTGGGCAGCAATCGATACGGCACGCGGATCGTATACTCACGATAGCCTGGCAATTCGCGCCGGAGAAAACGCTCCTCGAGTCCAATTCTCATCATCAAGAGTCCCAGCGGAATCGCCGCGAACAGCGCCGCCGAATACGATCCCAGCCACAAACTCAAACCCACATTCACCAGTTGATTGCCGGCATACATGGGGTGCCGAACCACACTGTATATCCCGCCGTCCACCAGGATATGCTGTCGCTCACTTTGGAGTCGAACCACGGTGACTGCGAATGCGTTCGTCCGGAGAGCCACGGCTATGATCACCCAACCAAGCGCGAACAGGAGCAGCCCCAGACTGGCTGACACAAGCGGTGGGCTCGGAAGCAGATGCCAGTGGAACACGTCGAACGCCGCGACGGCGGGCACGCCCACGAACGCCGTCGCCATGAAGGCGAACAGGAGCAGCCTGTCGATCCACGGTTGATCACGGTGGATCAGCACCGTCGCGCGCTCGCGGAGCAGGGCGGGATTGACGCGGAACACCGCGATGGCGCTCAACGCCCTGACAACGAGCAGCACGGCGAGGAGCACCCACGCTCGTGGCCACGCGAGCGTGCCGGCCGCGACGAACAACACTAACGCGATTACCATTGCGTCGGCGGTGACTCGCGTCAGTACTCTGAACATCGATGGCGCGGGGACATGATGAATTCGACCACTACAAGCTGCTCAGCCCCGAACCCACCGAACAAGGACCGGTGTCACGATTACGGTCCAGCTCAGGCCAAACATCAATACCGCGATTGCCACCGCGGTACTCGCTTTGTCCTTTGCCTGCCCTGCGAGTGGATGCCGTTCTGCCGAGATGCGGTCGACGGTGGCCTCGATGGCCGAGTTGATGAATTCCACCAGAATCACGAGCATCATCGACAGGACCAGAATAAGGTGCTCGACATCCGTCACGGGTAGCCAGGCTGAGAAGGGGACGAGGATCACCAACATGATGATCTCCTGGCGGATCGCGGCCTCATGGGCCATCGCATGCCGGAAGCCAGCCCAGGAGAAACGCAGTGCGTTCGACAAGCCGCGAAGCCCTCTGGTGCTTTTGTGAGTCTCATTGGAGTCGCGCGTTGAAGTCATGACGCGCTGCCCACTTCACGCCCCGCCGAATGGCGATGCGCCGTCATGAAACACATCCGCTGAATGGCATGATCAATCACTTCCTTAGATCGCGTGGGACCGCTGCTCTTGACGGGACGCTACGGGACGACGCCCATCTGGCGCCAGAGCGCGTTCACGTCATACATGCGCCCGGCGGTAATGACTGAACGCACCTTCCGTATGTCGCGGATCGAGCGAATCGGATCGCCATCGATGACGACGATGTCCGCGCGCTTGCCCGTTTCGATGGTGCCGACCTCTTTGTCGAGCCGCATCGCCCGTGCGGGAACGATCGTGGCCGACTGGATCGCCTCCATCGGTGTCATCCCGGCGTCCACGTAGACCTCGAGCTCGCGGTGCAGGCCGTGTCCCGGAAGTTCGTCCCAGTCAGTGCCCGCCACGATCGGTATCTTCGCGCGATGCAGGATGCGGAAAAGCTCGAGCACCTTCGTTCGATAGACCGCCGCGCCGAGCGGGTGCGGAGGGCGACGCGACAGCTCGCGGAGCGAACTGTGTTCGATTTCCGGGGGTAGACGTAACAGACCGGGCTCTGTCCCGGGCGTCAGTGACTCGACGTCGCGCACTTCGTGCGCGAGCGTAGGATCGACCACCGTGCCGCGACGTCGGAGCGTTTCCACGAGTTTCCGAGCGGCGTCACCATTCAAGTCGACCTCGAGCGAGCGCGGATACCGCACGGCCTTGCTCGCGGAGCGAATACCAGTGGGAAGAATGGTGGTGAACAGCGACGACCAGAGATGGCTGATTTGATCCATCCCGGCTTCGACTGCGTCGACGGCGGTCATTCCGTATGGGACGTGCCCCGACACCGACATGCCCAGCCGATGCGCCTCCGCGGTGATCACGGGGACGAGCGCGGGTGCGACAACACCATAGATCTTGATTTGATCGTAACGCGCGTCGTGATACCACCGAACTGCTCGGCGAGCTTCCTCCGCCGTCGCGACTTGTATCAACCCGTTTGCGGCCGGCACTCGGCCATCGATCATTCCTGCCAGCAGCAGGCGCGGTCCGAGCACGCGCTCACGCGCGAGCGCATCGCGGAACGCGACGCTCCATTCCAACTCGCTCCCCATGTCGCGCACGGTGGTCACGCCCGCGGCAAGGTACCCGGTGAGAAAGTCTGGGACCTTGTCGAGATGGGTGTGCATGTCCCACAACCCCGGAAGGATGCTCATGCCCGTCACGTCGGCGCGCGCCGCGTCGGCAGGGATCCGCGTCGACGTGCGGGGGCCCGCAGCGACGATCCGTCCGGCACGCACGACGACGACCGCGTCGCGAACTGGCGGTCGACCTGTGCCGTCGATGAGTGTACCACCCACCAGCGCGAACGTCCCGCGGTGCGTCAGCGACACCGATTGATTGGATCGCTCGGCGGCTGTGATAGCATCGGCGACCGACCTTCGAATGAAAAAGGGCATCGCGTTCTGGAAACGCTCGCGAATCAACTCGCGGGAGTCGTCCCCGCCCACGGCGGCCATCAACGCCTGCTCGCCGTCGAGCCAAATCGTGACGCCACCCCACATATCGTCCAGGCCACGGATGAAGTACCGATCGAGTACGATCCGCGCGCCCAGGTGCGGGAGCGTGTCCTTGCCAAGCAATCGCACCGTGGCGCGGCCGTACGGCAGCAATGGAATCGTGTCGGGTCGTCCGTGCGCGAGCCAGTAGCGAACGAGCATCATCGGTACCGCAGCGGGCACCGGACCCACCGCGGTGAAGAAGGTCGCCGGCGCGGCGACCTGCTGCTCACTCCCTTCGTCGCGAATCACAGCCGATCCATGCGCGACGATCACCGACAGCGTTCTATCTCCTTCGATTCGATACTCCACGGGCACGAGCTTGGCGTCGAGGCGGAGCTGGGTCGTTACCTCGCTGGTTGGGTTGTTCCGTTCGGAATAGCCATGCGTTGCGCGCATCACGACGCTGTCGCCCCATCGCTCCACCTCATAGCGCTCGGTGCCGATGAGGTTTTGGCGTCGGAAGACGAAGAGCCGCCCGCGCTCCGTGGCGTGGGTCGTCGCGACGACGGGGGTCGCTGGCGCGGGCGTCTGCGCTTCGGCGATGCCCGCCTGTGCGATCAAGGCCAAGCCAAGTACGACAACACGGATCATTTGCGGCATGTGATCACATTCGACATATGGGTTTACTTCGCTCGGAGAAGCACGCGACACGGGAACGGCGGCGCACCGATGGATAGCGTATCGCCCCGAATGTTGTATCGGCGCGGTTGATCGGTCCCGATGTATTCGGGAAACGTCCCGCCCAGTACGTGATGGACGACTGTGGAGTCGGACAGGATCGAATAGGTTCCGAAGTAGCCGAAGTAGAACGGTCGGAGGTTTGCGAGAGAACTCAGGTGAACTGGCTCGCCGGCCAACGGACCAGACGGCGGCGTTCGCATAGCTTGAATGGAAAGCTGCCCCGTGGCGGTGTATACGACCAACCCTGTTGGATTTGGACCCAGCGGCTCTACCATCGCGCCAGTCGAGTCTCTGTCGCAATACCGAACGATCCGCCACGTACCGACGAGCGAGCCTGTGCGCGCTTGCGCCTCGACAGTGGGGGTGAGCAGCCACGCAGCAAGTAGCGCGACGCCGACATTCAATGACACCTGATATCGCTTTCTCATTGGCCGGCAGGCGGTTGCCAAAGCTCTACTTTGTTTCCTTCTGGATCGATGACCCAGCCGAACTTCCCGTATTCGGAATCGTCGATTTTCTCGAGCACGTTGCAGCCTTCTTCGCGTAAGGCTGTGACCAGGGCGTGGAGATCCTCCACCCGGTAGTTGACCATGAACGGTGCAGTACTGGGTGCAAACTGGTTGCTTTGCGCCGAAGCAATGGACCACGCGGTTGTTCCAGCAACGGGCTTGCCCTCACCGTCGGTCCACTCGAACGCTGCGCCTCCCCATTCTTGCACATCGATTCCGAGGTGCCGCTTGTACCAGGCCTGTAGTGTCGGAGCGTCCTTGGCTTTGAAGAAGATGCCGCCAATTCCAGTGACTCGCTTCATAGAACTCCGAGGTAGGATGGTGGTGAGCGAGATTGGCGTACTCTCGAGATTCGTTGGGCCAAAGTGGCGCGTGCGGTCGACATGCGTGCGTCGACGAGGGAGGACCATCGCCGCTGCTGCTCGGCCTCAGCGTTCCGGCCGTGAAGAACATCCAGCCAAAGCAGACGACGCGCGCGAGGATCAGGAGTGCTTTGGGGTGTCAGGCGCGTTGGTCATCCTTCGCGCCGAGGCAAAGGCGGTTGTTTCTACCGCGGTCTGGATGATTCCGGAGACCTTGTCGTCCGTGTCGCGCATCGGTTGGTACGTCACGTCGAACGAACCAGTGTAAAGCACCCCGTCACCCTCTCGGTCGTAACTCACCTCGAGATCCTGCAATGTGACCGCCTCCCCCGTACGGTAGACATTGTCCAGGATCGCGAAAAGCGACTCGTCCACCTCGGGAAGTGCATTGCGAGCCGTCAATCCCTCGAGGTTGCGTCCCCCAATCAGCCCCCGCGAGGCGTTATTGATGAGCTCATACCGATGCTCTGGCCCGCGAGTGATCGAGATGGCAACAGGCGCATCCATGAGCACGCGGCGCAGCGACGCTCGGAGCGCTTCCGTCTGGATCGCGCGCTCCCGGTCGCTCACGTCGCGGAAGAACACGTAAATCTCCCCGTCATCGCCCCGTACGGACCACCCTTCGAACCAGTTGTAGAGCTCCGGCGCGAAAATCTCGAAGCGTTGCTCGGTGCGCGTTAGCGGAACCGTGCGTAGCACCCGCTCGGCACTCGTGCCGGCAAGGCCGGGAAACGCTTCCCACAACGTTTTCCCCTCGATGTCACGACTGGGCTTGCGCAGCATGGTCGACGCGCGTGCATTGACCCGCTGAACGACCCACTCGTGGTTGACGCACAGGAATCCGGCAATGATGTGTCGGACGATGATCTCGGCATTCATCGCCGAAAGTTACGCACTTTCCATCGCGTCCACATCCCGTGAAAACCCGTCGCCGGTCTCATCAGGCACCACGTCCCGGTCGCGACGAACACCAGCCGAGTGCGCGTCGACCTCCAAGTCTCGCAGTTCCGGCAGCATGTGCACTCGGTCTCCGTTCAAATCGGCTCGCCGATTCGCAAGCTGAATCGCTCGAGCAGTACAGGAATGCTCTGTGGATCTGCTGCCACTCACGACGTCGATCTGCGCATTCGCGCCAGATAGACCCGACACCAAAATGTGTGAAGCAGAACGCCATGCACCAGAAACAGCGGAAGGAAGATGCCCGCATTTAGCACCGTGACGGGGCGGAGACCGCGGAGTGCGAGCGCCCCACAGACGGCCCAAAATACGCGCCACGCACCCAGCGGCGTGTTGGTAGGGTGGTGCGCGCCAACAAGAATATCGTCGCGATGAGCGTACCCGTCAGGGCGCCGAGAAGACTGACCGCGATGCTGCCTTCGATGGAAAATGTCGGCGCCTGCCCGGCGGAGTGCGCGATGACGCGCATCCCTACGCGCGCACCGATGCCCAGGAACACAATGCCGAGGCTTGCGCCAGCCGCCAGGCCGGTAAGCCAGTCGCGTCGATCGGGTCGATGCATTGGATGCATGTGACTCTCCGTGCTGGAGCGTCTAGCGGCCACGTTCACGTGCAAGGGAAGAAATACGAGTGTCGCACATCGCGGAGCAACTACTTCGAGGCAGCGCGGTAACGAACCACGTCGACGCTACCGTCCAGGTTGAGCCACGCCCGCCACTCCAACGAACCCTTGTCGAACGTCGCCAGATAAATATCGGGACCCGCACGGCCGACACCCTTGAAGGTCAGCGATTGGAGTGCCCCGAGCTTCGCCATTGTCGCCTGATGTTGTGTGATCTGCCGGCGTACTTCTCTGGCTAGCGCGGAGCTCATGAGCTCATAGTTGGGTTTCCCGATTCGCAGCTCCTCGATGAGTCTGCGAACGGCGGCCTCGCTTCCAGGCGATGCCACTTGCTCCTTGAATCGTTTGTCGATGTCCGCCTGGATCGCCGCGTTCTTCTTCGCAGCGAGTAGCGAAAGGATATCGACGGCGAGGCGATCGGGATCCTGCTTGCCGCCGCCAACGTTTCGAAACACGACCACGCCGAGCTTCTTCCCGCGATCGTAGTACAT
>JANMAY010000412.1:0-1521 GCA_031360095.1 Gemmatimonadaceae bacterium | reverse complement strand
CGGGTTGTCCGCCGCCGGCCGCGGAAAGAGCTCGCCGTTCTGGCCCGGGTCGACATGCACGAGCACCACCAGCGCTCCACGTTTCCGAAATGCGGCAGCGAGCTCGGCACCCCGTGCGACGACGTCGGACGCGGGACGCGGCACCAACGTGCCAGCGACGATACCGCGCTGGAGATCGATGAGGACGAGCGCGGTGGTGGCCGGATCGAGTGAAAGTACGGACATGACAGACTCTGTGGTCGCGATGATTCGGAAGCTAGTATTCGCCACCGTCTTCCGGAGTCCAATTACATGCTCGTTCGTGTCGCTCGGCAATTCGCCGTACTTGTCCCGGTGCTCGCCTTTACATCGCTGCTCCCGAGCCGAGGATCGGCGCAGCGGCCGAGCGAGCGGGCAACGCCGCCTGCGCTGCTCAATCCTGCCTACGATTCGAGCCTCTACTCCAATCCCGCCGCAACATCGAGCCGGTTCAAGGCGCTGCAGTGGCGACTGGTCGGTCCGTTTCGCGGTGGGCGCTCCGTTGCGGTGGTGGGAGATCACACGAAGCCGCAGGTGTTTTACTTCGGCGCGGTGAACGGCGGCGTCTGGAAGACGACGAATGGCGGTCAAACATGGCGCAACATCACCGACGGCAAGAGCGACATCTCGTCGGTGGGGGCAATCGCGATTGCGCCGTCGGATCCAAACGTCATCTACGTCGGCACCGGTGAAGCGCAGCTGCGCGAGGACCTCACGTACGGCACGGGGATGTACCGATCCACCGATGCCGGAAAGAGCTGGACAAAGCTCGGACTTGGCGACACGCACCAAATCGGCGATGTGGTGATCGATCCGCGAGACCCCGACCGCGTGTTCGTCGCGGCGATGGGGCACGCGTTCGGCCCCAATACGGAGCGCGGCGTCTTTCGCACGATCGACGGCGGACGGACGTGGAAGAAGGTGCTGTTCCTCAATGACTCCACAGGCGCGATGGATCTTTCGATGGATCCGGGCAATCCACGAATCATCTTTGCGTCGATGTGGAAGTTCCAGCGCACGCCGTGGGGCATGAATGCCGGCGGCGGGCGCAGCGGCCTGTGGAAATCGGTCGACGGCGGCGACAGCTGGAAGGAAATCACCTTCAACCCGGGAATTCCCAAGAAGCCCCTGGGTAAGATCGGCGTCGCCGTCTCGCCGGCCAACCCGCAACGCGTGTATGCGAGCATCGAATCGCCCGACTCCACCGGCGGAATTTTCCGATCCGACGACGGAGGTGACACGTGGCATCTCACGAGCGGAGATCAGAAGTGGTCCGTGAGGCCGTGGTACTACTCGGCGATCACCGCCGATCCCCTCGACGAGAATACCGTCTACGTGATGAACCTTCAGGTGTGGCGCTCCGTGGATGGCGGGAAGGCTTTTTCGCGAGTGCGCGTGCCGCACGGAGACACGCACATGACGTGGATCGATCCCAAGGTTTCGAAGCGACTCATCAACGCCAACGACGGTGGCGCAACGATCTCGTACGATGGAGGCGATACC
>JANMAY010000399.1:0-3664 GCA_031360095.1 Gemmatimonadaceae bacterium | reverse complement strand
CGACGCGAATGCGTGTCTCCACACCACTTGCTGTGTGGGATTCTGAACCAGGAGAACGAGCCCGGTGCGCGCCTGCTCGGCAAAATCGGAACGAACTTAGCGCAGCTGAGGGAGCGATTGGACGCGATTTGAAGTGTGCGCGGCCGAACGTACGAGCGCCGGGGAACGCCAGCGCGAGAATCGTCGTCGCGATCGGAAGAACTGGACAGCGTGCCGCATCAGAACGTGCTCGATACGGCGATCACGACATTCCGGCGCGGCTCGGGGCGAAAGAACGACGCGTTGGACGCCTCCGCGTAGAGCACGTTGCCGATGTTGTTCACGCCGAGAGTGAAGTCCTGGCGTGCCGTGCCGAAGTTCCAGCCACGGATCCCGGCGCGAACCGACTGTACCGTGAACCGCGGAAGCACGGGTCCCACCGGGCTCGCCGTTGCGGCGATGTCCCCCTTCTCGCCGTTGTGCCGGAGCGCGTACTCGGTCCAGAAATGGCCGCCGGCACTTGCCCAGCCGAGGCTCGCGTTCACCTTGCTGGCATACGTGTCGCCCACCGGAACGTTCGGCTGCGCCACATTGGTGGACTTGACGGTCGAGTAGTTCGCGCCCGCCGTGAACCCGGCGCCAAGCAACGCGGAGAGGGACAGCTCCGTGCCCGTGGTACGCAGTCGCCCGACATTCACGTTCTCATACACGGGAAGCTTTCCCAGCTTCGTGCCGTTCGGCGCGGCGATGATCGCATCGTGAATGTCGTTCTGGAACAGCAGTGCTTCTCCCGTGAGCCAGTCGTTGCGGTACTTGATTCCGCCGTCGATGTTGAGGCTCGTTTCCGCACGCAGATCCGGCGTGGCCTTCTGGTAGGCGGAGCCTTCCGGCGTCGGGCCGTCGAAGTAGCGCTCGACGAGGTTCGGTGCGCGGAAGCCCCGGCCAACCGTCGCGACGAGCGAGGTGCCCCGCGCGAACCGCCAGACAACACTGGAGGCATAGACCGCGGTGCCATTCGAGTGGCTGGCCAGGGAATCGGCGCGGCCCGCCGTGAGCTCCGGTGAGCTTTCCAGGTACTGCCCGCGCCCGCCCACAATGAGCGAGAACCGCTCGTGCAGTAACACGTCGGCCTGCGCGAACGCGCCGTAGCTGAACAGCGTCGCATTCGGGATCTGCGCTCGATTGCTGAACTGCGACTGTGGCGGTCCGAATCCGACGACCGTCGTCTTGATCGAGTCGGTATTGGCCGAGTTATCGTGGAAGTAATCGAGCCCGTATGTGACGACCGTACGGCTCGCCACCTTCGTGGCTTCGGCGCGGAATCCGGCAGAGGTGATATCCGTAAAGTTTGCGGAGGTGATGTCCACTCCGGCGCCGGCAGGCGTGCCGGGTCCGAAGAACGCGAAGATGTGCTGCCTCATGTCGCGCGTGTTGCGCTGGTGGTACGCGGTGAGATCGAGGCGGTCGGCAACCGGTGATCCGAGAGCCGCCGCGTGCATGCCCGCGGTGAACTTGCCGAAGTCCTGCTTGGGGTAGAGGATCTCGATCCGCGTGGGGTCGCTGCCGATCAGCGTTGGCGGCACATAGCCGAAGCCGGCGTTATCCGCGCCATACCGCTCGTACTTCGCGTACACGTCCAACCCCTCGGCCGCGCGCAACGATAGCGTCCCAGCGGCGTTCCGGTCGCGCACTCCGCTGTGTTGGAGCGGCGTGTCGCCGGCGAGGGTGACCTTTCCGTACGAACCCGCCGGCGCCTCGTAATCGCCAGCAACGCGCGCGGAACCGGAAACGACGAACGCCCAGTCGCCCAGATTGCCGGCAAGCGCGCCTGTGGTCTTGCTCAGCGCGCCGGAGCCGCCGTACTGGTAGCCAATGCGCCCCGACACCTTGTCCGGGCCGCCGAGCGGCGGCGCGCGGGTGATGAGGTTCACCACCCCGCCGATTGCGTCGGTTCCATAAAGCACCGACGCCGGCCCGCGCACCACTTCCACTCGCGCCAACTGATCCACGTCGACGAGTGTCGGAATTTCACCGAAATCCTGTTGGCGACGGCTGTTGTTGAGGCGCATCCCGTCCTCGAGAAGCAGGATGCGCTGGCCTCGCTGCCCCCGAATCGTCGGGCGCGTCTGATTCACGCCTGTGCCGACGACGTCCACGCCCGCCTCCCGCCGGAGCAGGTCCGCGACGCCGTTCGCGAGCTGCGAACGAATAACGAGCGAGTCCATCACGAGCACCGGCGCGGCAACGTTACGAACGTCGGTCGCTGTGCGCGTTGCGGTCACGGTGACGACGCGAAGCATCGTCTCTCGTCGTACGGGCCCCGTTGCCGAATCGACAGAAGCGTGCGGCGCGTCCTGTGCCAGCATGGCAACCGGCGCAAGGATCAGCGCCGCTATCGCGCGGTGCATAGGCGAAAAACCGTGCATGTTGACCAGTGGGTTGAAGGAGCGACATAGCGGAACGCATCGCGTCGAGCAGACACGCGGGGAGTGGGGCGATCGCGCCATCCACGGTCGTCGCATCGAGTTTCGCACCCGAGCGTGGCGAGCACTGTCGGGAGAACCCCGCGCGCTGTGTCGGGAAGAACACGTCGACGAAATTCAGAAGCGCTCGCCCGCTTCCTCTCGCTTCGCGCTCCCGAGACCGCGAATCCGTGACCAGATGTTCGCGAAGAAAGTGAGGAGGCCCGCCACCTGGGCAAGACCTGCGGCAACGACGGCCCATCGTAACCACGTTGCGTCGTGACTGGCGCGCAACAGTTCGCCGGTCACCCGCACCGCCGTTCCAGCCGCCAGCATCCAGTAGGCGGTCTCGGCGAGGTGCGGGCGGTAGCTGGTGTTCCCCCTGGCGGGTCGCGGAAACATCCAGAGCGCGATGCCGAGGATCATCATCATGACGAAGCCGACGAGAATGGCATGCGTGTGCGCACTCGTCATGTACAACGATATTGGACGTCCGGTGAGCTCGCGCTGCACGATCATCCATCCGCCAATGGCCAGGCCGACGGCAAGAAAGAGAACGGCCGTTTTGAGGAACCGCCGCACCAGGGAAGTCATGCGATGGGTGGCAGATTCGCGAACGCCACGCAGGAAGAGCTGACAGCGCGACTCGGCACAGACCCATATGTACAAGCGCAAGGGCGCATTAATTCTCGTTGCGTAGTCATACTGCAGGATGCGCGAGACGATCAGCGCAAAGCTAACGATTCGTTCCATCGGCGCCGCTCCGCGCGGCACGAAACCCCCGACGCCATTGTAGCACTTCCCCTGACAGCGCCTCCCCGCTTGCCCTCGCAAATTGACAACGAGCATGACTGTCCCCCTGAACTACGCGGCGCTGAAAGCGCAGGAGTGGCAGCAACGCCTGCTGTATTCCGTTGCGGGTCTTCTCCTCTTCGAGACGTTGTCGGGGCTCGCGGTCTACCTGCTGCCGTTCAGCGTGCCGAATCGGCTGTTGGTGGTGTTCCATACGCTGGCCGGTGTCGTCCTCGTCGCGCCCTACATCATCTACCAGATCCGGCACTGGCGGATCTATCGGCGCATCCGGGCTTCTCACGTCAAGCTGACCGGCTACTTCGCGATGATCGCGCTCATCGTGTCCGGCCTCGTCCTCACCTGGCAGGCCGTCTTCAGTACCAGGATCAGCCGAGGCTGGGACGTGACGCACGTCTGGGCGACGTTCGCGC
>JANMAY010000377.1:0-3848 GCA_031360095.1 Gemmatimonadaceae bacterium | reverse complement strand
GGATTCGTCGGCAAACGCTCGAGCGGCGCCGTCATGCATGCCTCGCGAGCCATTGGGTGTACAATCGCGCGAAATGCGCGCCGGGCGCGCGATAGTATTCGTCTGCGCTCACGTCCAGCACCTCCGGCTCTGTCCCGCGCGAGAGTCCTCCGGCGTTGAAGATGGCGCGCAAGCCACGAAAGACGTGCGCTGCGGGCTTCTCGCTTCCGTCCGCGCGCACCAGCCCGAAAGTGCGCTCGCGGATCGCGCGGTCGAGAGGAGGCCGATTAAAGAGCTGCGCGTCGTAGTCGGCGTAGCACCACGCGTAGGCGCCCGCGGCGCCCGTCTGTGCCAGGCGGGTGATGACGGACTCGTAGTACGTCGCCCCTTCGTCTTCTGAAGCGAGATATTGCGTCCGCGGCTGACCGAGGAAGTCATCGACGATTGACATTCCGGTGCTTTCCTTGGGCGCTGTGCACAGCCCGAACTCCTGCATCAACGGCGGCCTTCGCTGTCCTGCCAACTGCGCAGTCAACGCACAGGCAAACGGCACCAGCTCCGGATCGAGAAACGAGCGCGCGTATTCGGAGTACAGTGGATAGGCGTGCATCACATCTTCGTCGAGCGTTGCCCCCAGATCGTCGACGCGCATGTGGTTCTCCGTCGTCAGCGACGGAAGGTGCGCGCCGATTCGAACACGCGCGCCCGGAGCGGCCAGTCGGATGGCATTCGCCATTGTGGATGTCCACGCGCGCGCCGCCTCGCGTGAGACGGGTCGCTGGGCGTCGTCGATTTCGTTTGCGATATCGAACGCTCGAACGGAGGCGTCGCCTGCGAGGGCGCCCGCGCAGGTACTCACAAGCAGCGCCTGTGACCGCACTACTGATGGCTCGCCGTAGATGTCTGCCGGCGCTCCAGCCGCGTCCAGCATCCACGCCGGCCACCAGCTCGCGCCGCTCATGTTGAGGACGATGAGCGTGGGCACGATGGAGAGTTTCTGCTCCTTCGCGACACGCGCGACATCCACGAGCCGGCCGACCATGTCTGCGTCGACCCGTTCGCAGCCTGGAAGAAAGTCCTGCGCGAGCGCGAAGAGTCGTACAGTTTCGAACCCCATGTCCGCGATGTGGGCGAGCTCATCGCGGACCTCCGCCAAGTCGAAGTCGCGCCACATGTACATTGCCTTTCGACGTGGCCAGTAGTTGATGCCGAGCTCGAATGGCGCAGTCGCGAGAGTCACGCCAGACCGCCAAGGATTTCCGCGAGCGACACATCGGCAACGGCCGTGACACCATCGGCGGCTCCATAGTACACACGAATGACATCGCCATCGGCGAGCACGCCGCAGGAGAACACCACCCCGCCGAAGAACCCTTCGCGCTCGTACGGGAGTTCGGGCCGGAGGATCGGGTCGCGCGATCGCGCGATCACTCGCGACGGGTCGCCGGCATCGAGGAGCAGCGCACCGAGCGCATACTCCATCGGCGACTTCGAGACGCCGTGGTAAATGGCGAGCCATCCGCCGTTCACGCGGAACGGTACGGCGCCGCCACCGATCTTTGCATCGTCCCAGCTGGAGGCGCGCGCGTTGGCGACGAACCGGTGGTCACCCCACGCGAGCATGTCGGAAGACGTTGCACTCCACATCGCCGACTCGCCGATGCCTTCCGGCATTGGGCGATGCAGCGCGACGTACCGCCCGCCGATCTTCTCAGGGAAGATCGTGACGTCGCGATTGTTGGGTGGGAAGATGATGCCGTGTCGCTCGAATACTTTGAAGTCGCGCGTGGAGGCGAGTGCGGTTGCGATCCCCAGCGGTGAGACCGCGGTGTAGTTGATCCAGTACGTGCCGTCCACGAGCGTGATACGCGGGTCCTCGATGCCGAAGGACTCCACCGCGCTGGCCGCCGACATTGCCGGGGCTGCTTCGACGTCGAAGTGGATGCCGTCGACAGAGCGCGCGACGCGAAAATGCGAGATGGACGTCAACCAGCTTCGCCCTCCGAACACGATGACCCGTGGATCGCGGACGTCCAGGCCTCGCGTGCCGGCGGTCCATCGCTTGATCTCGAGTCGGCCTGTGGTCGCATCGTACACCGGTGCCGCCACCTCCGAATCCGCCTGTTTCACGGGCGCTTCGGCGACCCGCAGCAGAAGCACCACGTCTCCACCGTGCCTGGTCACCGCCGGATTGAACACACCCACGACATGCAGGTCGGCGCGCGACGGCCGGAGCATGGCCGGCGTGATGATCGGGTTTTCTTCAGCTCGGCGGGGTGGCATGAGCGGTCAAATTATACAGCGGGGCGGGTACGAGCGCGAAGTTGTTGCTGCCCTGAGCGCGGGGTCGTAGAATCTGGAATCACAAGGTGTAACGGAGGATGCCCATGGAACCGATGTACCTCGCTGACGTCGAGGCCTTCAAGGGAACCAGCCCGAGGGCGCACGCGATCGAGCAGATGCGCGGCGCCGGCGTTCCGGTTCCGCAGATCATGCATCTCTTTGCGTTCAAGCCGGATCGCACCGACCATCTCGCGGCGTTCACGCAGGGCGTGATGCGCGGGCCGTCACCACTGTTGCCTGGGCAGCGCGAGCTCATCGCCGCACTCACGTCCAAGCTCAATCAATGTCTCTTTTGAATTGGCTCTCACGCCGCGGTCGCGGCGGAGCTGCTGGGCGATCGGGACCTGGTTCAGGGCGTGCTCACGAACATCGAGACCGCACCCGTCTCGGAAAGGGATCGCGCGCTGTACTCGTTCGTGAGGAAGATGGTGCACGACTCGCTGTCGATCGGCGAAGCCGACGTGGCGGCCGCTCACGCGGCGGGTTGGACCGATGAGGCGCTCTACGACGCGATCACCGTGGTAGCGCTCTTTCAATTTTACAATGCCTGGATCGATGCGTCCGGCGTGCGAGACATGCCCGCGATGGCGTACGAGATGTCTGGGAAGCGGCTCGCGACGCAAGGCTACGTGATGGGCAAATAGTCCTGCGGCAGCGCTCTAGACACTTCCGACCCCGTCAGGTCGCTAATTCCGAGGTCGCAGCATCAACAACTGCCCGCTCCTGGTGGCCGGGAACAGTGTGCCGTCCGGGCCAACGGCAAGCTCGTGCGCCCGCACGTGCACACGCCCGAGCATTCTGCCATTTCCGGGATTCAGCTTGACCACGTCAAACTCGGTGTCGAGAGACACGCCCTTTGGGTGCGTGGCGACGTAGAGCCCACCAGCCGGGCTGAACGCTACGCTATAAAGTTGTCCGCCGAACTTCCACTGACCGAGAAACCGACCATCGATGGTGAACCACTGTAGCCGGCCGTTTTCTCGGTCTGCCACGTAGAGATTGCCTCGCGGACCTAGGGCGATTGCATGAGCGACGTTGAACTCGCCGGGTCCGGTGCCGGGCCGACCCCATTCGCGTATCCGTCTACCGGTAGCGTCGTATTCGATCACGCGCGCATTGCAGTACCCGTCGGCTACGAACACTCGGCCCTTCGGTCCGAATGCGATGTCGGTCGCGCCACAAAACTCCTGCGTGGAATCCGGCACGCCTCCAACACTGATCTCGAGAACCTTCTGGCCGGTCGGCGTGAACTTATAGACCATCGAAGAGTGCGCATCGACAGTCCAGACGTTGCCCTCCGTATCGATGCGGATACTATGGGGAATCTTGAACATGCCCTGTCCCCACGAACGCAACACCCGCCCCTGAGGATCCAGCACGACGACCGGATCTCCTTTCGCCGGGCGATGAATGACGTAGATGTTTCCCTGCTTATCGGTAGTGACCGCGGAGATTCCCTCGAACATCATCGGCGGGTTCGTCTTGATCTCGACCCGATGCATTGGGAGCTCGCGAACGGTGCGTGT
>JANMAY010000371.1:0-2450 GCA_031360095.1 Gemmatimonadaceae bacterium | reverse complement strand
GTGAGCATGATCGTGAGCGGGTTCTGCAAGGAAGTTTTCAAAGAGCTGCCGATGGAGTTTGCGTTGGAAGCGCAGCAGTTGTTGGGAATCACGCTGGAAGGAAGTGTTGGTTAACTGATCGTAGGACAGTAGGACAGTAGGACGGTAGGACGGCCTGCCTCGGGCAGCCTCCATCTCTTCACTGGCGCTTCTCTACTGTCCTACCGTCCTACCGTCCTACTGTCCTACATGCTTGAAATATCCGGCCTTCGCGCCACCGTTAGCGATAAAGAAATTCTCAAGGGAATCGACCTCACCGTTCGTGCGGGCGAAGTCCACGCCGTCATGGGCCCAAACGGCTCGGGCAAGAGCACCCTGGCGCAGGTGCTCGCCGGGCATCCAGCCTATACGATCACCGCGGGGACCGTGACGTACGAAGGTCAGGACCTTCTCGCCATGGATCCCGAGATCCGCGCGCAGCACGGAATCTTCCTCGCCTTCCAGTATCCGGTCGAGATCCCCGGTGTGAGCAACGCGTACTTTCTCCGCGCCGCCTACAACGAGATTCGCAAGGCCCGGGGAGAGGAGGAAGTCGATCCGATGAGCTTCGCCGATCTCATGGACGAGAAGATGAAGCTCGTGGAGATGGACGATTCCATGCTCACACGCTCGGTCAACACCGGCTTCTCCGGCGGCGAAAAGAAGCGGAATGAAATCCTGCAGATGGCCGTGCTGGAACCAAAGCTCGCGATTCTCGATGAGACGGACTCTGGCCTGGACATCGATGCGCTGCGCATCGTTGCAAACGGCGTGAACTCGCTTCGCGGCCCGGAGAAGGCGACCATCGTGGTCACGCACTATCAGCGGCTGCTCGACTACATCGTGCCGGACTACGTGCACGTCCTGGCCGGCGGGCGTATCGTGCGGTCCGGCGGCAAGGAACTGGCAGTCGAGCTCGAGTCACGTGGCTACGATTGGCTGCTCGAAGAGGCGGTGGCGTGATCGAACCGTATCTCGAGAGCTTCGAGGCGTTCTCCGCCAACGGCGGCGCGAGCGCGCCGTCGTCCGTGCGCTCGCTCCGGTTGTCGGCCATCACACGCTTCGAGACGCTCGGGTTCCCGACGACGCGCAACGAAGACTGGCACTTCACGTCCGTCGCGCCCATCGCCGAGGGGCGCTTTTCGCCCCTCGTGCATCCGGCGAATCGCGTCGCGCCAGCGCAGCTCGTGCCGTTCCGGTTCGGCGCCACCGACTGGACGACGCTCGTCTTCGCGAACGGACGTTTCGACGCCGCGCTGTCGGACGTGGGCTCGCTTCCCGCGGGGGTGCGCGTGCTGCCGCTCGCGCGCGCGTACATCGAACTCCCGCAGCTCGTCGAGCGACATCTCGGCAACATCGCGACGTTCGACGCCCACACGTTCACTGCGCTGAACACCGCGTTCATCAGCGACGGCGCCGTCGTGCACATCGCCTCGGGGGTCGAGCTCGCACGGCCGATCCACCTGATCTTCGCGAGCGACGATGCGGCAAAGGATGGCATCGCACAGCCGCGCAACCTGATCGTGCTCGACGCCAACGCGAAGGCAACCGTGATCGAGAGCTTCGTCGGGCTCGACGACGGCCGCTACTTCACCAATGCCGTCACCGAAGTCTCCCTTGGCGACGGCGCGACCCTCACCCACCTCAAGCTCCAGCGCGAGTCGCTGCGAGCGTATCACGTCGGCACGCTCGATGTGCGCCAGGGCCGCGACAGCCATCTCTTTTCCTTCAGCTTTGCGAGCGGCGCGTCACTGTCCCGCACGAACATCTACACCGAGCTGCGCGGCGCGGGCGGTGGCGCCACGTTGAACGGGCTCTACCTCGGCGGCGAGCAGCAGCACATCGACCACCAGACGCGCATCGAACACGTGGAGCCCAATTGCTACAGCCGAGAGCTGTACAAAGGCATCCTCGACGGTGCCTCGCACGGGGTGTTCAACGGCAAGGTCTACGTACATCCCGAAGCCCAGAAGACCGACGGCAAGCAGACGAACAACACGCTGCTGCTGTCCGAGAAGGCACAGATCGATACCAAGCCGCAGCTCGAGATCTTTGCGGATGACGTGAAGTGCACGCACGGCGCCACCGTCGGCCGGCTCGACGACACCTCTCTCTTCTACATGAAGAGCCGCGGCATCAACGCCCGGTCGGCGCGCGAGCTGCTGACGTACGCATTCGCGGCGGATGTCCTGGAAACGATCGAGCTTGCCGAGGTGCGCGAAGGACTCGAAGCGGTGACGCTACGCCGCTACGCCAGCGTGTAGGCGGAGGATTCGATGTCCGACCTCCAGGACCTCTATCAGTCGATTATTCTCGACCACAATCGCCGGCCCAAGAACTACGGCCCGCTGGATGGAGCAACGGCGACTGCAGAAGGACGCAATCCGCTCTGCGGTGACGAGGTGAAGGTCGAGCTGCGTCTCGCCAACGAC
>JANMAY010000368.1:0-3871 GCA_031360095.1 Gemmatimonadaceae bacterium | reverse complement strand
CACCGAGCTCTCCGGTCGGCGCACCGCCATTCGCGAGCGTCTCGAGACGGAGTGGAAGCGCCCGCTCGAGGAGATGATCGCCGAGATTCCGCCACTCGACCTCGATGACGACGCGCTGCGGACCGAAGCCGAGGACCTCCGCCGGCAGATGGAGCAGCTCGGTCCGGTGAACGCACTCGCGATCGAGGAGCACGACGAGACGGTGAAGCGGCACGACTTCCTCGTCACCCAGCGCACCGATCTCTTCGACGCGCGCGCGTCGCTGCTCCAGGCCATCAAGGAGATCGACGCCACCGCGCGCGAACTCTTCATGGCGACGTTCGAGCAGGTGCGCGTGAACTTTCGCGAGATCTTCATGACGCTGTTCGGCGGTGGCGAATGCGATCTTCGACTCGAAAACCGCGACGCGCCGCTGGACTGCGATATCGAGATTCACGCGTCCCCGCGCGGCAAGAAGACGCAGCGCATCAACCTGCTTTCGAGCGGCGAGCGCGCGCTCGTCGCACTCTCGCTGCTGTTCGGCATCTTTCTCACGAAGCCAAGTCCCTTCTGTTTGCTCGACGAAGTGGATGCGCCGCTGGACGATGCGAACGTCGGCCGGTTCGTGCGCATGCTCAACCAGTTCAAGAGCCGCACGCAGTTCATCGTCATCACGCACAACCCTCGGACAACCACCGAAGCCGGTGACGCCGTGTATGGCGTCACGATGCAGGAGCCGGGCGTGTCGTCGCTCGTGAGCGTTCGGATGCGTGGCTCGACGAGGGCGGAAGAGCCGGCGTCGCATGCCGCTGATGTCTCGGCGGCAGAGGAAGCCGCCGCGCTGACATGAAGGGTGGCCGCGCCGCATGGATCGCGGCGCTCGCCGCTCTGTCGCTTCTGGTTGCGACGCCTGGCGCCAGCGCACAAGGGACCGCGGTGATCGTGTTCCCGCGCGAGGACCCCTTTCCCGCCGCACCGGAGATCTTCGTGCGCGCGGTCGGGTTTGCGGACAGCCTCGGACCATTCAGCGTGCGTCTGCGACTGGCACTCGATCCCAATTTCGGACTGGTTGTGTACGACTCGACCATCGCGCGCGCCGATGCGCGCTTCGAGCTGCAGAGGCTCCTGCCGGAGAATCGGGACATCTTCGCCGAAGCAACGGTGCTGGACCGCAATCAGGTGGCGCGGAGCCGAACTGTCGCACCTGCGGGACGTACCGGGCCGCGTCTGCTGCTCGTTTCTCCGCCGGGACGAACGAGTGTGTCCCTGAACACGCGCACGCCGCGCTTCGCGTGGCGCGCCGCATCGGTTACGCTGCCTCCCGGGCCGTGGATCTACGAGCTGTTCATCACCAACGTCGCGACCGGAGAGACGCGATCTCAGCTCGGCATCACGGACACCGTCTTCGTGTGGCGCGACACCCTGCAGGCGAACACCAGTTACCGGTGGCGCGTGGTCGCGCGGCTCGCGAACGGGCTGCCGGTCGACAGCGCCGTCGCGAGCAGCCCATCCAGCTTCGTCATCGCGCCGAGTGATGCGCCGTTGACGACGCTGTTGTACCAGAACTTTCCGAATCCCTTTCCCGCTCCGTCGTCGGCGACCACGTGTTTCTGGTTCGATCTCCAGACCAGGTCACACGTCGAATTGACGATTCACGACATTCGCGGCCACCGCGTGCGAACCATGGTGCCGGGACAGTTTCCCGCGGAGCTTCCGTCGGGGCGCTACGGCCGAATGAGCGAAATCGACGCGAGCGGCTGCGACCCGAGGCTCGCGTGGGATGGCACTGCTGACGACGGACGCGTCGTGCCGCCCGGCGTGTATCTGGTGCGCCTCAAGACGGACGCCGCGCTGTCGTCGAAGAAGATCGTCTTTCGCGGGCGCTGATGCGGCTCACGACGCTGGGCACCGGCACCATTGCGCTCACGCCCGCTCGCGTCTGCGCCGGGCATCTGGTCGAGGCAGGCCGCGTGCGCCTGCTGCTCGACTGCGGAAGCGGCATCACGCACCGGCTCGCGGAGCACGTGCCGGATTGGCGAGAGCTCACCCACGTGGCCTTCTCTCACTTTCACACCGATCACGTGAGCGACTATGCGCCGCTCGTGTTCGCGTGGAAGTACGGCAGCCTCCCCGGTCGAAGCGCTCCACTCACGGTCATCGGCCCCGAGGGCCTCGCGACGCTGCTCGGAAAGCTCGCGGATGCGTTCGGCGAGTGGCTGCGCGACCCCGGATTTCCGGTGAGCGTGGTCGAACTCGCACCCGGTGTACCAATCGATCTGGGCGACGGGGTACAGCTTTCCGCCACGAAGGTTCCGCACACGCCGGAGAGCGTAGCATATTCCATCGAGCGCGGCGGTCGCCGCGTCGTCTACACGGGCGACACAGGGTACGATCCGATGTTCGCCGAATGGGCTCGCGGGTCCGACCTGTTGTTGTGCGAGTGCTCGCTGCCGTCGGAAATGGCGATCAAGGAGCATCTCACCCCCGAGCAGTGCGGCGCGCTGGCCGCTGCGGCCTTGCCCAAGCATTTAGTGTTGACCCACCTGTATCCGCCGGTCGAGCGACCAACCCTTCGCGCGACCATCGCGGCCCACTACGCCGGCCCCATCACGATCGCACACGATGGCGCCGCGTTCGAGATCGAGGAAGACTGATGCTCATCGTCATGCAGCACGACGCCAGCGAAGCGGACATCGCCCGAGTCGTCGTCACCATTCAGGAGATGGGGTTCGAAGCGCGACCCATGCCTGGCGCGCAGCGTACGACCGTGGGACTGGTCGGCAACGACGGTCGCGTCGACGGGTCGCGCCTCGAATCACTCGACGGCGTCGCGGAGGTGATTCACGTGTCGCGGCCGTACAAGCAGGTGTCGCGCGAATGGCGGGCAGAGAACACGCAGGTGACAATCGCACCTGGAGTCGTGTTCGGTGGGCGCGACATTCCGATCATCGCCGGCCCGTGCTCGGTGGAGAACGAGAAGCAGATCGTGCTCGCGGCACAACAGGTGCGCGACGCCGGTGCGAATGCGCTGCGCGGCGGCGCGTTCAAGCCACGCAGCTCGCCCTATTCGTTCCAGGGGCTCGGAAAGAAAGGGCTGGCGATGCTCGCGCTCGCGAAGCGCGAGACCGGGCTGCCGATCGTCACCGAAGCGCTCGACGAGGAAGGTGCGCATCTCGTCGCCGAAGTGGCGGACTGCATTCAGATCGGCGCGCGCAACATGCAGAACTATGCCTTGCTGCGCACCATCGGCAAACTCGGCAAGCCCGTCCTGCTCAAGCGCGGCATGGCGGCGACGATCACCGATCTCCTCATGAGTGCGGAATACTTGCTCGCCGAGGGGAACACCCAGGTGATCTTGTGTGAGCGCGGTATCCGATCGTTCGATCCGAGCACGCGGAACCTGTTCGATCTCACCGCCATTCCGCTGGTAAAAAAGCTGTCTCATCTGCCTATCGTCGCCGACCCGAGTCACGGCACCGGCCTGCGCGACAAGGTGCTGCCGATGGGTCGCGCCGCCATTGCAGCGGGCGCAGATGGCCTGCTCGTGGAAATGCATCCTGATCCGGATCGCGCGATGTCCGACGGCGGCCAATCGCTCTATCCTGACCAGCTCGCTCGTTTGGTGCGGGAAGCCAGGGCCATCGCAGACGCGATCGGCCGCTCTATTACGGCCGGAACCGGAACAGCCTCGGCCACGCACGGGTAGTTATGGACGAGAGCGCATTCCAGCGCCTCCTGACGGGAGCACGAATGAGGCGTCGAGTACTGAGTGCGCTGGCGAGTGTCGTGGCGCTGTTGACTGTGATGGCACCCCTCGAGGCCGGTCCCAGGCCCCGACGCCAAGGCGATCTTCTCGATCGCGCCGTGGCGGCATGGAGCAAGGTCAAGACGG
>JANMAY010000337.1:0-1736 GCA_031360095.1 Gemmatimonadaceae bacterium | reverse complement strand
CGGCCGGTTCACGGCGTGTGCGACGGCTTTGCGCACGCGAATGTCCCGGAACCAGGGGCGATCGAGATTGAAGCCGAGCGTCGTGATGCAATTGCTGCCGCCAAAGCTCAGCCCCGTGCGCATGACACGGACGTGCGGGTCGGCACTCAGACGCTTGCGCGCCTGGGGAGGAACGGAGAAAAGCCAATCCACTTCGCCCGCCTCCAGCGCCGCGACCTGCGTGTCGTTGTTCGGGATGATGCGCAGCACGACGGTACCGATGCGCGGTGCGCCGCGAAAGTAGTCTCGATTGGCGACGTAGCGTATCTCACCGTGCGGTGAGTATGACGCGAAGCGATACGGCCCCGTTCCCACCGGCGCCGTGTTGGCCGGATTGCGCAGCGGATCTCCAACGGCAAAGACGTGCTCCGGAAGAATGGGGGCCTCGCTCACGTCGAGCTGCTGGAGCAACGGCGCATAGGGCCGCCGAAACACGAAGACGACGGTGGAGTCGTCCGCTGCGTCGACGCTGGTGAGCGCCGCGGACATCGACGCGCGGGTCCGCGCGTGGTAGCGCATCAGGAGTTGCTCGAATGTGAACTTGACGTCCTTGGCCGAAAAGGGCGTTCCGTCGTGCCAGCGCACGTTGCGTCGCAGATGAAAGCGATACCGCGCCCCGCCCTCTTCCATCTCCCACCGCTCGGCGAGCGCCGGCGTGGGGCGAAGCGAATCGTCGAGCGCGATGAGCCCATCGTACAGGAGGGAGGCAGCGGTATGCACGCTGCCGTTCGTGGTGATCGCGGAGTTCAGTTGTCCGGGATCGCCGCCGATGGCCGCGACGAGCGTTGAGGGATCATTACGCGAGCGCTCAGTCGCACAGGCAGCTCCAGCGAAGAGCAGGAGGAGTAGCGGGACCGCTCCGCGGCGGTAGTCGTCGCAGGAGGACATGAAACCCCGCGCAAGTACTCGGCAACGTGACATTTGGGTGCGAAGAATGCACGCCGACGCATGAGACGGCGAGTCGCACACCAATTGGCCTACGTCGAACTGACCTCCGGGTCGCCGTCGGCATGCCGACGGCGCCGGTTGCGGTCGTACAGCGTCACGGAGAGAATCGCGATCACGCACCCGGCGCTCCATCCGCCAAGCACGTCCGTCGCCCAGTGCACGTTGAGATAGAGGCGGCTGACGCCGATCAGGAACGGCACCACGATTGCGAACGTCAGGGCGAACGACCGGCGCGTGAATCCCTCGCGCCAGTACACGTAGCCCAACGTTGCGCACACCGCCGCCGACGCGGTGGCGTGTCCGGACGGAAACGAATACGAGCTCAGGACAATCCCCCCGAGTCCGAGTGGACGGTGCCGAGCATACGCGTGCTTCACCAGGCTGAAGACCGCCACCGCCGCAACTGGCGCGAGCAGCACCGTCGCCGCGACTCGGCGCTTGCCGCGGTACCAGAGGTAGCCCGCACCGGCAAGCGCCATCGCGCTCATGGGTCCGACCGATCCTGCAGTCGTGATCGCGACGAAGATGTGGGTGAGCCACGAATACTCGTGCGCCAGTATCCAGCGCTGCACCGCTTCGTCGAACCCGGTCGACTCGTGCGCAAACACGTCTTCGCCGATCTTGGCGACGCCGAACAGCGACAGTGCGCCAAGGAGCACGACCACAGCCCAGTCGCGGAGGAAGCGCGCCAACCGCGCGCGCCACCCCAGTTCGTGCGTGTCGATGGCGCTGTCCACGTCGCCCCGACG
>JANMAY010000323.1:0-8820 GCA_031360095.1 Gemmatimonadaceae bacterium | reverse complement strand
GAGAACTACCACATGATCGACGCGGAGTACCAATTTCCGATTTTTGCGGCACGATGGCTCACCGATCCAGCAGTCCCGGCGGCGCGAAAGCGGGCGTTTCTCCTGGACCGGTCGGATAGCGGCGAGCCGCGACTCAACCGGTTGCTGCGGGAGCTTGCGCTCGTCGCACTTATGACGGAGCCCTATGCGAAGAACCCCGTCGCCTCGAACCTCATCTCGTTTGCGCCGCGCGATTCGGGCCGGTGGGCGTCGCAGAGCTGGCGTGACAGCAATGTCGGATACGCCGGCGGCCGCTACGCGATGGACGTCAACGCGATTTGGGCACCGCATGCGCTCGAATCCGTCGCTCTGATCCTCGCCACGCTTCCCTCCCTCGGCATCTCCACCGATTCGCTCTCCCGATCGCTCCACGAGTTCGCGCCGGAAACGGCGCTGGGCCGCTATGCGCGGAATCCGGGTCTCATTCGGCAGGGAGTGAGTACCTGGCACGGCGCCAGCCGCCACTTTCAGGTGCGACTGTCAGCCTCGGAGGTTCGCGTGAAGACCCGCGCACGCCTTGCCGCGATGCCGGAAGACGAACGCCGGCACTGGAGCCAGGTAGTGGCGCGGAGCCGCGCGGACGAGGATTCGCTTGCGTTTCTCGCGCTGTCGCTCGATGCGAACGGGACACCCATCGCGATTGCCAACAGCGACCCGGCCACGCGGCTGTTCCTCGGTGACAGTGAGGGTCCGCGACGCGCGCCGGATGCGCAGACTCGCGCCGAGGTGCTGCGCGACGTGCGCGTGTTCGCGCGCGCATATCCGGTGGGGCTGCTCGTCGACAGCGTGGGTCCCGTGGTGGCGAACGACGCGTATGCGTCACCGGCGGTGTGGCCGGACTTCGAGCGCGACCGCTATCACGGTCCGCGCGTCGTCTGGGGTCGTGAGAACAATCTCTTTCTCATCGGGACAATGGCGCGCCTCGACGATGCGCGCGGCGCGAGCGAGCCGGCGACGGCCGCCTATGTGGCGGAGCTGCGCCGCGCGATCGACGCGGTGCTATCAGCCGTCGACGCGTCGGGTTTCCACAGTGAGCTCTGGAGCTACGAGATCCGGAACGGCCGAGTGGTGCCGGTGCGATATGGATCGGGCTCGGACGTCCAGCTCTGGAGCACCACGGATCTCGTCGTCCAGTACGGACGGTATCGACTGCGCTAGCCAGCCCTGCCTCTCACGCCTTATGCGTGCGGTGCCCACGCCGGTTCGCCCTTCGTGTACGGAATGCATGGATCGAATCGTCCAGGCGACTCCACGTAGCGCATCGCCTTGGTGTATCCGATTTCCGACGTGAAGTACCCCAGCAGAGCGAGCTCCTTCATCATACGGAAGGGGTGCGCCGGCTCCTTCTTCGTGATCGCGGCCGCGCCGCCCGCGTCGCTCCCCGGCGCATTCTCTTTGCGCTGATCTGGGAGGTAGGCGTCACCCTTGGGCGCTGCGGAAGAATCGTCCGCGGCCACAGGCGCCAATCCTTTCTTCTTTCGATCGGCGGCTTCGCGCGCGTCCATCATGTCTTTCTGCTCGCGATCGAGCACGGTGAGAATGGAGAGCCGCTGCTGCGGTGTCGCGGCCATGAAGCCCACGTTGTGCGCCTTCTTGCTCGCGTCGTCCACGTTGCGCATCCCCTTACGAAACACGCGCTGGTCGTCGGGGCTGTAGCCGTCAGTGACCATGAGCGCCATGAACGCGCCCGTCTTGGCGGCCTTTGCGCCCGGCGTTTTCGTTTCTGGCAGGATGGTTTCCGCGATCTCGTCGAGGAAGGCGACATCCTCCGCAGTGAACTTGCCGGGATTTCCTTCGACGGGCGTCCCAGCCTTTTCGCAGGCGGCGATCAGGTTGGTGCCACCCACCAGCGCCACGCCGCCCAACAATGCGCTCACCCGGCGAAGCGCTTCGCGCCGGGTGATCAGCAGATCGTGCTCCGAGTCCGATGACATGCGATGCGTCCAGGTCAGAGGTTGCGGCGCTTGAGCTCTTTCACGGCAAAGTCCGCGGCGCGCGCGGTCAGTGCCATATACGTGAGGGAGGGATTCACACACGCCGCCGACGTCATGCACGAGCCATCGGTGACGAACACATTCGGGGCATCCCACACCTGGTTGTTCGCGTTCAGGACAGACGTTTTGGGATCGCGTCCCATGCGCGCCGTGCCCATCTCGTGAATGCCCATGCCTGGGAAGTACTCATTGTCGTACGTCTTCACCTTCTTCACTCCCGTCTGCTCGAGCATGTCCGCCATGTCGGCGATCATGTCCTTGCGCATGAGGCGTTCGTTCTCGCCGGTCGCGCAGTCGATCCGGAGCACGGGCAATCCCCACTTGTCTTTCTTGCCCTGGTCGAGCGAGATCATGTTCGCGTGATTGGGCAGCATTTCGCCGAACGCCGTGGCGCCGATCGTCCACGATCCGGGCATCGACATGTCATCCTTGAACTCCCCGCCGACACCGAGCTCGCGTACCGCGCGCGACCAGCCTTCCCGGCTCGCGCTGCCCTGATACCCAAAGCCACGCACGTAGTCGCGCTTGTCGCCGAACAGGTTGCGATAGCGCGGGATGTAGAAGCCGGTGGGCCGGCGGCCGTAATAGGTCTTGTCCTCCAGCCCTTCCAGCTTTCCCTCGGCGCCGCAGCGAAAGTGGTGGTCCATCAGGTTGTGCCCGAGCTCGCCCGAGCTGCTGCCCAGACCACCGGGCCATACGTCGGTGGCGGAGCGCATGAGCAGCCACGTGGAGTTGAGCGTGGACGCGCACAGAAAGACAACCTTGGCCGAGTAGTCGGTGGTCTGCTCTGACACGGCGTCGAGCACGCGCACTCCCGTCGCACGCTTCTTGTCCCGGTCGAACAGCACTTCGCTCACGATCGACCACGGCTTCAGCGTGAGCCGTCCGGTCTTTGCCGCGGCGGGAAGCGTGGACGACTGCGTGCTGAAGTATGCGCCGTACGGACACCCGAGCCAGCACGCATTGCGATACTGGCATGCCGACCGCCCTTCGAGCGCTTTCGTCGCATTCGCGGTGCGGCCCGGAATGAGATGACGCTTGCCGCCAAAGAGCTTCTTCAATTTGCCCGAGATCATCTCTTCGCCGCAGTTGAGCGGCATAGCAGGCTGGAATTGTCCGTCGGGAAGCTGCGGCAGTCCGTCGCGCGAGCCTGAAATGCCGGCGTGCCGCTCCACGATGTCGTACCACGGCGCGATCTCGCCGTAGCGAATTGGCCAATCAATCGCGATTCCTTCCTTGGCGTTGGCCTCGAAATCGAAATCGCTGTGGCGGTAGCTCTGCCGCCCCCACATGAGCGACCGGCCGCCGACCTGGTACCCGCGATACCAGTCGAAGCGCTTCGTTTCCGTGTATGGCGACTCCTTGTCGTTCACCCAGAACGCGAGATTCTTCTCGTTGAGCGGATAGTCGCGTTTGAGGACTTGATACTCCTCCTCCATGGCCTTCGTGCGACCGCCGCGGTGCAGATACTCCCACGGCGCTTTGGTTGCGTTGACGTAATCCTTGATGTGCTCGACGTTGCGACCACGTTCGAGCAGCAGAACGCGGAGTCCTTTTTCCGTGAGCTCCTTGGCGGCCCAGCCACCAGAGATGCCGGAGCCCACCACGATCGCGTCGTATGTCTCAGCCTGCACGATGCTCTCCTCTATTGATTGGTCGCGATGCGGCAAATATGCACCCCGGACTTTCATCGTGGGAGTCCTGTCCGCTCCATATCGACGGGCCACGAGCTATTAGCGCCTGCCGCGCGCCTCAGCTTGTACGATGTGATCAACCGCGCGAGACACACCGTATGGTGAGACCATCGGTGCGCACCGGAACCCCGCTTGGCGTTGCCGGACGGTCGACATCGAAGACGACGAGCGTCGCGAGCCCTTTGGGTGGAGGGGGCACGGTATCGATCCGCCCACTCCGGATTACGATCAACTCCCTCGAACTGTTTGGCCCACGCTGGACGTGATCCTCGACGGCTCGAACTCGCACGGGATAGCCTGTCCTGTTCTCGATGACCATCAACTCCGACTCCTTGCAGCGATTCCCTCTGAGTTGAGTTCCCTCGGCGACTTGCGTCTCGTCGATCGGACGCGTGCGTGCGCAGGCGCAGGCGAACAGTGCGAGCGAGATCGCGACTGTGACCGCTTGGGACACCGAGGCAGGATGTGACATTGTAGAGTCCAGTTGGCGAAGAGGCCCGAGCGTCGTGCGCAAATCATGCCGGGCGTGCGAATTCCCAGGTGGCCCTCGAACGCACAGAAGCCGGCGCAACCTCGCGCCGGCTTCTGTATCGAGAGTAGTGATCAGTATCCCGGGTTCTGCGTGAGATTCGGATTCAGCAGGCGCTCAGGTCCTGAAATTGGATAGCGCATCCGGAAATCGCTGAGGTCGCCGCGTGTGACTGTTTCCGGGTCGTTCTTGGACATCGTGGACTTCCAGTAGCCCGCTTCGAGCGAGTTGCGCCGCACCTGGTCGAACCAGCGCTTGCCCTCACCCGCCATTTCCCAATTGCGTTCCTGGTAGACGGCCTCCCGAACGGACAGCTTGTCGAGCGCTTCACCGGCGCCCGTCCCGTAGTCGTGGGGTTCCGTCATTGACGTTCCCGCCCCCTTCCGCGCACGTGCCCGCAACTGATTGATCGTGCTCACGGCGACGGCCGAGTTTCCGAGCTCGTTCTGCGCTTCGGCGTACATCAGCAGCGCCTCGGCGTAGCGGTAGAGTGGGAAATCCACGTCACTCGCTCCAGTGATCCCGCGATTGGTTGGCCGGAATTTGTTGAGGTTCGGCCACTTGAAGATGATACATCCGATGGCAGAGCTGATGCTGCACCCGCCAAGTCGCCAGGAGACCTGCTTGCGGTAATCGCAGGTCTTGATCTTCGTCGTGTCGGCGATGCGTCCGTTCGCGCCGAACGTCAGCGGGTCGGGCGACGAGCACAGATAGCTCTCATAGAACCACTTCGTCGGCTGACCGACAACCTCGCAGCCACCCGCCTGATTGAACCCGAGCTCGCGCGGCAGCCAGTTGCAGTTGGGATCAGTGCTCGACCTGCCGTCGATGCCGGACGACACGAGCATCCAGATATTCTCCTTGCTGCCTTTGCTTGCCGGCAGGAAAGCCGCGTTGTAGTCGTCGGTGAGACCCCACCGCGAGTTGTCGATGACTTTCTTGGCCCATGTAGAGGTCTGCGTCCATTCGGCCTTCTTGAGGAAGCTCGAGCGCCACTGATACAGATCGGCGAGGAGCATCTGTGCGGCCGCCTTGTTCGCGCGCCCGAGCTGCGTGGGCACTTCGGGAAGTTCGACTTCGGCGTCGGTGATATCCTTGATCAGCTGCTGGTGGATCTGTTCCACCGGCGTTCTGGTCTTGGTCGCGGTGGTCGCGTGATCCTCGATCGTCAGCAGGAGGGGAACGTCGTCGTAACCCTTCGTCAGCATCAGATAATCGTAGGCGCGCACGAACTTCGCTTCCGCGATGAGCTGCTTCTGCAGCGTGGGATTGACAAACGTCACCTTCGGCGCGTTGTCGATCACGAGGTTCGCGCGATAAATCGACGCATAGAGACCGTTCCATGGATTGACCATGCTGCCGTCGACCGGTGTCCAGAGCATGAGGCCCGGGTGATACGTGCCGAAGTTCGGCTCGTCCGGATTGACGCGAATCATGTCGGAGCCCATCTCCACGTCCCACAGCAGCCAGCGGCGCCACACATCGCTTTGCCCGAGTGGTTGATATGCCGCCAGCGTCGCGGCCTCGATGTCGGCCGCCGTCCGGTAGTAGCTGTCCGTCGTCAGAAAATTCTTTGGTGTTTCAGTGAGCATCTCCTTGCACCCGGCGAGCGTCAGAGCCAGCGCGAGGGTTGCGAGGGGCAGTCGTTTCAGCATTGGCAGTCGAATCTCCAGTAGGAATCGGAGCGCGTCACGATCACGTCGTAGAACGTGGCGACGCGCTGCTCCGGATCAGAAGGTGACGTTGAAACCGACGTTCCAGGTGCGCGCGCGGGGATAGGCGCCCACGTCCACACCAGGGAGTCGTGGATCCCCCCCGACGCCGTTGACCTCGGGATCAAAGCCGGTGTAGTTCGTGAGCAGGAACAAGTTCTGTCCCGTGACGTAGAGTCGCGCCGCCTCGACAGGAACCATGCCCACTTTCGGCAGCTTGAACCCGAGCGTGACGGCCTGGAGCCGGATGAACGACGCGTCTTCCACCATCGGGCTGTACAGCCAACGCGGACGCGCATTGTTGGCGCGCGGAATCATCGTGTTCGTGTTGTTCGGCGTCCACCGGTTCAACACGCGGTCGCTCTCGTTGAGGAACGCGGTCGCGAGCTCGGTCCACGTGCGTCCGATGTTCGCCGCCTTATTCCCTTGCGAGAAGTTGATGAATGCATCGAGGCTCCACGGACCGGAGCTGAAGTTGTTCGAAAAACCACCATAGAACTTTGGTTCGGCGGTACCGAGGATGACGCGGTCGGATTGGTCGATCTTTCCATCCGCGTTCGCATCCAGGACGTTGTACTCGCCCGGCACGCAGTCCACGCCGGCACGTGGCGACGCAATCGGACAGGTCTGTCCTTGCTGGAAGATGCCGTTGACCTGGAATCCGTAGAACGAGCCCAGCGCTTGGTCGACCTGCACGATGTGACTGCTCATGTTGCCGATGAAGAAGCCATACCGGCTCGTGCCAGGATCGATGAAGGTGCGTCCGCCGAGATCCTTCACCTTGTTCCGGTTCCCCGCCATGTTGAGCGTGCTGCGCCAGGAAAAGCGGTCGGTGGAGGCGTTCACCGTGGTGAGTGAGAGCTCCACGCCGCGGTTTGCCACGGACCCGACGTTCTGAAGCTGCGACGAGAAGCCGGAGCTGCGCGGCAGCGGCACATCGAGCAGCAGATCGCGAGTTTGCGACAGATATCCGTCCACGGAGATCAGCAGGCGATTGTTCAAAAAGCCTGCGTCGATGCCGGCGTTGAGCTGGTTTTGTGTTTCCCATTTGAGATCGGGATTCGCCGCACCACCCGATGGCGCCAGCGCGACGGCCTCGTTGTTCTTTCCGACGGGGACGAAGACGGTCGAGAGCCGGGACAGCGATTGGTACTCGTTGATGCCCTGGTTGCCCGTCACGCCATAGCTGAGGCGGAACTTGAGATCGCTGAAAGCCGTGCGCCCGCGCATGAACCCTTCGTCGATTGCCCGCCACGCGAACGCCGCCGAGGGAAAGAATGCCCACTTGTTGTTGACGGCAAAACGCGAGCTGCCGTCGGCGCGACCGGTGACGGTGAAGAGATACTTGTCACTCACGTTGTACGTGGCGCGACTCAAGTACGAGATGATGGTCCAATCCACGGCGTTGGTGCCGAGCGACGAGCGTGTCTTTCCCGCACCGAGGTTGTTGAAAGCAAACGCGTCGTTGGGAAAAGTCTGTGCCTCGGCGTACTGATCCTCGAAGTTCGATCGCTGGAAGGAGAAACCGCCAAGCACACCGAGCTCGTTCCCCATCACCTTCCGGCGATAGTTCAGCGTGTTCTCATTGGTGAGCTCTACGCCCTGGGTAGAGTAGACGCTTGCAAATCCCTGTGCCGACGCACCGGCGGGACTGGTGCTCGGACGGAATTCCGGTGTGCGCTCGGTAGAGAAATTGGTGCCGAGCGTCGAGCGGAAATGCAGCGCGTCGCTGAAGGCGTACTCGCCGAACCCCGAGCCCAGAAAGCGCGAAACACGCCGTGGGTTCTGGATCTCGAGGGCGTTGGCGAGCGGGTTGTCGAGCTGTTCGCCCTGTGTGGACTTGAGGTTCCATCCGCCGGCGTCGTTGCGCGGAGCGACCGTGGGATCGAAGTTCAGCGCGCCCAGAATGCCATTGGCGCCCGCGCCGATGCCGCCATTCTCGGTACGGTTGAGGCCTTGCTGCGAACGGTTGACGCTCAAGCTCGTCCCCAACCGGAAGCGCTGCGACATCTCACGCTCGAGGTTGACGCGCGCGCCGAACCGCATGAAGTCGGAGTTGACGATTACGCCTTTTTGCGACTGTGAATTGCCGGAGATGAGGTAGCGCGTTTTATCGTCACCGCCGGTGAAGCTCACGCCGTAGCTCTGCTGCGGCGCACTCTGGACCATGAGCGATGGGTAATCGTACGACGGCGCTGCGGCGATCTGCGCACCGGTGTACGGCGCGGCGCGGCCGGCGTTGACGTAGGCCTCGTTACGCAATTCCATGTACTGCGGGCCATTCAGCGCGTTCAACCGCTTGCTGATGGTCTGGACGCCGTAGCTCGTTTCGAGTGTCGTTTGCGAGCCGTTGCGTGGGCCGTGCTTGGTGGTGACCATCACCACGCCGTTCGCACCGCGCGCGCCGTAGATGGCCGTCGCCGATGCGTCTTTCAAAATGTCGATCGACTCGATGTCGCTGGGGTCGATGGAGTTGAGCGGATTGAAGGTCGGATCGGATGAGCGCGTGCCCTGCGCGGCGGGAATTCCATCGATCACGTACAGCGGCTCGCTGTTCGCCGTAATCGAGTTCGTGCCGCGAATGCGGACGCTCGCGCCCGCGCCGGGCGTGCCGCTGTTCGTCGTGACCTGAACACCAGCCGCCTTTCCCTGCAGCGCGTTGGAGATGGCCATCGCGGGGGCGGCCTTCAACGTCATATCTTCGCCGCTGATCGATGCAATTGCGCCCGTCACCTCTCGACGGCTGCTCGTTCCATACCCTGTGACGACCACCTGATCGAGAGCCTGTGCCTGCTGTGCCAGTCGGAAATCCGCAGAGATGGTGCCGCCGTCAGCCAAGGCGTACGGCTCGG